>CAJMKE010000003.1 GCA_905213895.1 uncultured Alistipes sp. | reverse complement strand
TCTTATTGCAATGGTTATTATCATATTACAAGTTTGCATGTCTCTTGTTCAGAGACGCATAGAAATTGTATCGGAATTAGGTGCCGATACAATGGATATATTATAGGTATTGAGGTAAAATGAAAGTTGAAGGTATGAAAATAAAGTCGAGGATAATTATGCTCGCAGCACTCCTTTTGCTCGGTTTCGCTGCGAAAGGGCAGAAGGCTGCGGTAAAGACGAATATTCTTTACGATGCGCTTTTGAACGTCAATCTCGGTGCGGAGTTCGGTCTTGCGCCGCGGTGGACGCTCGATGTTTCCGGAGGACTGAACATGTGGACGCTGTCGCACGACCGCCGCTGGAAACACTGGCTCGTTCAGCCGGAGGCACGCTACTGGTTCTGCGACCGTTTTTCGGGACATTTCCTCGGATTCCATGCCCACGGCGGACAGTACAATGTCGGCGGATTGAAAAACGGCATCAAATTCCTCGGCTCCGACTTCTCCAAACTCTCCGATGCCCGCTATCAGGGCTGGTTCGTCGGTGCGGGCGTCGCCTACGGTTATGCGTGGATTCTCGGTCGCCACTGGAATCTCGAACTCGAAATAGGCGTCGGATATGCCTATACCCAATACGACAAGTTCCGCTGTGCGGGCTGCGGCAAGAAGGTGGAGAGCGACAAGTCGCACCACTATGTCGGTCCGACCAAGGCGGCTGTAAATCTGGTTTATGTGTTCTAAATCGTGCGGGAGATGAAAAAGACAATCCTCACAATATCGGTATTGCTGGGCATCTGCATGAATGCCGACGCCCAGAATGTGGACGGCGCATCGATAGATTCGCTGCGTCTGTCGCGCAACGGAGAATATATGGTCGTCGATATGGGCATCGACATGTCCGACCTTAAAGTCGAGAGCAACCGTGCCGTACTGTTTACGCCGCTTTTCGTGAACGGAACGGATACGCTGTCGCTGTCGTCGATTGGCGTCTACGGTCGCCGACGCTATTTCTACTACGTCCGCAACGGCGAAAGCATGCTTTCGGGTGCCGGCGAGATGACCTACCGTTCGTCCGAGAAACCGGCGAAGGTCGATTATCATGCCATGTTCCCGTATGCGGAGTGGATGAACGGCGGTTCGCTGCTCATGCACCGTGAGGACTACGGATGCTGCAATACGCTGCTCGCCGAACAGACCGGCAAACTCGGCGGCTACGAGTATGTCGCACCGGTTCCGCTCGAACCGTGCCTGCCTGCTTTGGCGTATGTCCGTCCGGTCGCCGAGGGCGAAAAGCATTTTTCGCTCAGCGGTTCGGCATTCATCGATTTTCCGGTGAACCGGACAGTCATCTATCCCGACTACCGCCGCAATACCGTCGAACTGGCGAAAATTCAGGCGACGATAGATTCCGTGCGCAACGACCGCGACATAACGATAACGTCAGTGTGGCTCAAAGGCTACGCTTCGCCCGAAAGTCCGTATGCGCATAATACCGAGTTGGCGAAAGGACGTACCGCGGCTCTCAAAAAACATATCGGGCAACTCTATCATTTCGATTCGGACGTCATAGCGACCGACTACGAACCGGAGGACTGGGACGGTCTGCGCCGCTACGTGGACAAGTCGAATCTTGCGCACCGCAGCGAGATTCTGGCGATGATAGACAGCGACCTCGCTCCCGATGCGAAGGAGTTGAAAATCAAGCGCACCTATCCCGAGGAATATCGGTTCCTGTTGCAGAACTGCTATCCTGCGCTGCGTCATACCGACTACCGAATCGAATACAATGTACGCCGGTTCAGCGATGTCGAGGAGATAAAGCGCGTGATGAAGACACAGCCGCAGAAACTGAACCTTAACGAGTTCTATCTCGCCGCCCAAACCTATGAAACGGGTTCGGACGAGTTTAACGAGGTGTTCGAGACCGCCGTGCGCATGTTCCCCGACGACCCGACCGCCAATCTCAATGCCGCCAATACGGCGTTGCAGCGCGGCGACATGGCGGCAGCCGAACGCTATCTCGCCAAGTCGGGCGAATCCGCCGAGGCGACGTATACGCGCGGTGTATATGAACTTATGACCGAAAATTACGACACAGCCGAACAATATATGTTGCGCGCCAAGTCCGAGGGCATGCCGCAGGCGGACGGGGCATTGGAACAGATTGCAAAACTGAAAGGAAAAACTATAAATAACTAATCAACAAACCAATTAAAATCAAAAAAACAGATGAAAAAAATTATTTCAATCGGATTGGCGGCATCGCTGGCATTCGCCGGATGCTCGACCGACGAGACGAACGTATCGAATGGTACGATTACGGGTGAAAGCGCAGCCTACATGAATGTCCGCATCGTAGATGTGGCTGGAACTCGTGCTGATGCCGGAGGCTACGAGCAGGGTACTGCGGAGGAGCAGGATGTATTGAATGCCGATTTCTTTTTTTACGATGGAGCAGGTAATTTCGTAACTACTGGTCGTGCTTGGCATGGCGGTACGTCAGGTTCATTCGAGAACGGCAATGTTGAGTTCAACGGAGATACTGTCGTTGCACTCAAAGGTCTTACCGATACGAGCCTTCCGAAGTATGTCGTAACTATTCTCAATTGTCCGGCTGCATTCAAATATGGAAAAACTTTGGACGAAATGGAGAAACTGCTTTCCAATGAGGATGCGACTGCGACCGACGGCGGTTTCAAGAATGGAAAATACTTCATTATGACTACTTCGTCATACGTGCGCAGCGGCGACGAGAAGTATTTCGTTACTGCTTTGGACGATTCCAATTTCGTTACTGACCCGGGACAAATCGATGAAGCCAAACGCGTAACTATTTATGTAGAGCGTCTGGCCGCGAAAGTAAAGGTTACGTTTACGAAGAAGGAGGGTGTAGACGGCGCACTCGTTCCGGTAGAGGGTAAGGATAATACTTTTGCAATGAAGATGACGGTTGCCGGCGACCCTAACCAGGCTGGTTCGGGTACCAATATCGCGGCAGAGAACATTCATATCCATTTTCTCGGTTGGGCACTCAACGCTACGACCAAGAAATCGTACATGATTAAGAATATCAAGACGAGTTGGACTGACGACGAACTCGGGTTTACTTTCCCTTGGAGCGAAGCCAACAACCACCGCAGTTACTGGGGCATGTCCTACAACTACGGCAAGACCGAGGAGTTGAACTATGCGAACGCGAATGATTATACGGCGATTGACGCGCCTATCTATTGCGCCGAGAATACCAATACTTCGGCTGTCGTTACGGCAAATCCGGAGAATACCATTACATCGGCATTGCTGTTCGCGGAGGTTACCGATGTAGACGGTACCGCTTTGGACCTTGTACGTTATAACGGTATTTATTACAAGGAGGCTCATTACATCGCGTATGTATTCAACAATCTCAAAAGACAGGAGGCTCTCAATTATTACATTGCAACCGTTGAGGGAGATGCAACCAAATATACGCAGATTTCGGATGCTAATGCAGAACTCGTCGGTTTGAGCAGCGGTCTTGTGAATGTCAAACTGACGCTCGCAACCACTACTCCTCTCTATAAAAAACTTGCCGACAGCACATACGAACTTATCGAAGCGGATGCGAACGGCAAAACGGCAGTCGAGCAGGCGAACGATGTTCTCGTAGGATTCAATGCGACCAACGAGGCTCTCGCATACAAGGGCGGTCTGATGTACTACAATATTCCTATCCAGCATTTCAACAACAATGATAAGGATGCGGCTGGCAATATTCCGGAGGCTAAATACGGTGTGGTTCGTAACCACGTCTACGCTCTCGACGTAACGAGCATCAAGAGTCTCGGTATGGGTGTCTTCGACCCGGATGAGGAGATTATTCCTGATGATCCGTTCAACGAAGACAAACTCTATCAGGTCGGAGCGAACATCAAGATTCTTTCGTGGAAGGTCGTTAACCAGAATGTAGAACTCTAATTATTTATCGATTATTTCGGAGCGGCGGGCAATCCGCCCGCCGTGTCCGAAATTTTCAGAAAAGACGAAAAGCACCTCCGTTCCGGTGCAAAGAGTGGAACGGGCTCGGAGAGCGGATGCCGCGGCTTGATGCCGTCCCGACTTTCCCACCGAAACCGAAAATTCACTGCGGTACGCCGCAGACCATAATATACGCTGAAAAAGTTACTGAAACATATTGTCATGGAACGATTGGTTGTCTTGCATAAAAAAACGGTCGCCGGACTGCGCTGGTTCGGACTGATGCTGATTTGTCTGACAATGGTCGCATGCGACGGGTCGATTTACGATTACGAGGGCGATTGTTCGATTACATATCGGGTGAAATTCCGCTACGATTGGAACATGAAATACGCCGACGCATTCGCCAACGAGGTCGAATCCGTTACGCTTTATGTTTTGGACGAAAACGGCAACGTCGTGTGGCAGCGCACGGAGGCGGGCGAAGCACTTGCCGCCGACGGTTACGCTATGACAGTCGATGTCGAACCGGGAACCTACGACCTGCTTGCATGGTGCGGTACGACAGACAAAGGCTCTTTCACGATTTCCGATTCCGCGATGCGCGAGGGACTTACCTGCACAATGAAGCGCGAACACGATGCCGGCGGCTCGGCATTCGTGCGCGAAGACCTCGACCGTCTGTTCCACGGATACCTCGAAAAACAGGTTTTCGCCGATACCGAGGGTGTCTATACGATTACGATGCCGCTGAAAAAGGATACCAACAATATCCGCGTCGTGTTGCAGCACATGTCCGGCGAGGAGATAGACGCTTCCAAATTCGATTTCACAATCACCGATACCAACGGTGCCATGAACTGGGACAATCTGCTGCTGGATGACGAACCGATTGTCTATCACGCCTGGCACGTCGATTCGGGCAGTGCCGATTTGGAGCATGATGCGGCATCTTCGCGTGCGACATCGACGTTCAGTGCCGCGATTGCCGAACTTACGGTTCCGCGACTGATGATGGATAACAAAGGCACGGCACGTCTGACGGTGCGCAATACGGATACGGGCGATACGGTATTGTCCATCCGCCTTATCGATGCCCTGCTGCTTTTCAAGGGGTATTATAACCGCCCGATGTCCGACCAGGAGTATCTCGACCGTCAGGACGAATATCCGCTGACGTTCTTTATCGACGAGGGCTACCGGTGGACGGACACTTACATATACATCAATTCGTGGCGAGTGGTTTATAAGGAGATAGGATTGTAAAAAAAACGAGTTTGACGGAATGAATTTCGACAGATACATACGCTGCGCGATAGCGACCGTTGCCTTGGCGGCGACGGCGATGCTCTCGTCGTGCAGTCGCGACGACTCGCAGAACGGTGCCGTTCCTGCGAAGTCGAACGTATCCGTCGGATTCCGTATCTCGCTCGGCGAGCCGGCGAGCCAGTCTACCCGAAGCGTCGAATATGATGACGGCAAGAGTACCGACTACGAGAATTACATCGATTTCCGCAACTATCGCGTGATGTTCTTCGACAAGTCGAACCGCTATCTCGCCGCATTCAGACCGACCGATATTATTCCGCTCGAAGACAATCCGCTGCGGTCGCGCCTTTACGAGGCTATCGGCAAGATAGACTGGTCGTCCGACGAGCCTTTCCCGTCGGATTTCAAGGTCGTAATCTTGGCGAACTGGCACTCCTATCCGTCGAATCCGACGGTGGGGCAGACCACTATCGACGATATATGCAACAGCACGGAGAGCCGATACGGCTATGCCGCTCCGTTCGTGCTGTCTGCCGACAATGCGATACCGATGTACGGCGTGAAACTGTTTGAGGGAGTATCGTTCAAGTCGGATATGCTTACGCATCTCGGTACGATTTGCATGTTGCGGGCGATGGCGAAAATCGAGGTGAAGTGTCCGACGAAAGGCTGGACTATCGAATACGTCAAACTGCATCGCTATAACCGCACCGGATTATGCGCTCCCGACAAGGTCTACGATGAGCCTGATTATGTCGAGGGCGGGTATTATTCCGACGGTTCGCTGGATATCCATATCGTGGACGGTGTTGCCGACGACGGAGAACTGTCGTTCGAGAAACTCGATGACGGACGCTTCGTGATTTATGTTCCGGAGTACCGCAATACGACCGACGGCAGGAGCAGGGCTGCCGATGCTGCGGAAATCCGCATGAAGTTCGAGGAGCGGCAGGACAAGGATTACGTTATCGATTTCAAATATTACGAGAACCCGCCTGAGAATTTCTCGATAGGCGACTGGTTCGATATCCGACGCAATTATTATTATAAGTTCTCAATATCTAAGAATGCCGAATACGACGACAATCTGAAAATATCTATTGACGTCGATCCTTACGACGAATATACGCTCGACCCGATATTCGGAGTGGACAAATAATTGGAAGTATGAACAAAAGGTTGATATATCGTATTTTCTTGTTCGTTTGGGTGATGCTCTGCGCGCTGTCCTGCACGAAAGAGGATTTGCCCGAATATTCGCCGATAGGCGATGGCGACAGCGATGTCGCAATGGGCATTACGTTTCGTCCTTTGACCGGAGCGACACTCGGCGGCGGTACACGCAGCGAGAAGGGCGATTTGATAGGGGCTATCGACAATGTTTTCATAGCGTGGTACGGAACCGACCGCACTCTGGTCGGCAGTTGCTATCTGCCGAAAGACAAGTTGCGGATAACGACGCCCGACCGTCCGACCCAGCCCGACGGCACCACTCCGATTACGCCTCCTACGGGCGAAACAAAGACGCAGCATGCCGAGTTCGACTGCAAAATACCTTACGGTCGCTACCGTATCTATGCCGTTGCCAATATGGGCGACATGACGAACGACGACAGAATCCAAAGAGAGCAGGATTTCAAGGCTATTCCGCTCGAATGGCGAGCCGACGACATATCGAAGAACTGCCAGATGTCGGGCTATTTCAAGGTCGAGGGCGAGAATCCCGCCGATTCGGTGGCGGTCATCGACCGTCCGAACCTTTCGCTTCATGCGTGGATTCGCCGTGCTGCATCCAAGGTTACGATTGCTTTCGATGCGACGCGGCTGAACGAGAACATATACATATATCTCAAAACCGCTCAAATCAGAGATATTCCCAAAAACTGTCCTCTCGTCGATACGAATACTCCGACGAGCAGCGACCTGTTGTGGGCGGAGGGCGATACGATTGTCTACGGTCGGGGCAGCGACTACGAAAAATGGGTGCGCATTTCGTGCGGTCGCGGTGCTAATAAATACGGCAGCCACGACAACGATGCTCCGTCATTGTTTTTCTTCGAGAACATGCAGGGCAAACACGATAATAAGCATCAGTACAAGAATTACGAGAGCAAGGACGATGTCCCTTACGGAACGTATGTCGAGGTAACGGGCTATTATGTGAACAAATCTGCTGAGAGTCCTTCTTACGGCAATATAATCTATCGTTGTATGCTCGGCAAGAATATGGAGAACGACTTCAATGCCGAACGCAACGCCCATTACAAACTGACACTCGTATTCAACAAGGATGCCAACGACGTAGATTGGCACATAGATTACGATTATGTGCCTAAACCTCCTGAAATCGTCGTTCCGAGCCCTATGTATATTTCATATCTTTCGAATCGGTTCACCGATATTCCCGTTACGGTCTATTTCGACCCGAAATTGGTTAAGGTAAAATCGCTGACAGCAAATATCGTGGAAAATAACTGGGGATTCGAGGACCATAAGTATTACGGTAAGGAGAATAACCCGAATTTGAATAAAGGCTTTTTGTCGCTTGACTTGGTTAATTCGACAAGTACCGCTATAACCAATTATAAAGGCTCGAAATCATTCTCTCCGGTATCGGCTACCGATACGACGAATTTTTTCAAGGTTCCCGTGTATACTCGTCCTATGGGTCTCGGAAACGGTTTCTCCGGCAATAACTATTATGTCGGCAGGCGGCGATATGCGAAAGTCGAACTGGTCGCTACGATTGAGAACCTCAATGCGGATGCAAGCGGTAAAAAGACGGAGTTTACCATCAAGGATACGGTCGATATTATTCAGGTACGGCGCATCGTAAATCCCAAGGGAATATGGCGCAAGGGCGATTCGACCAAAGAATTTCGTGTTACGATAAAGAATACCAATTCCAATCCTACGGTTGCCGATGTTTTCGACGATGTGGTATCGGAGGGTCCGTGGTCGGCATCGATTCTGAAAGGTGCGGACTGGATACAAATTAAGGATGTCGAATCGGACACATGGGGAACAGAGACCGTAAAAGGCGGTACGGGGTCAAAGGTCGAATTCGATTACAGACCGGCAACTACATACGAAAACGGTTGTCGATTCGGTCTGATAGAGGTGCGCGTCCACAATTATACATGTCCGCATGTCATTTTGGTCAGTCAGGGTATGGGACCGGTGGATATCGGTGGCAGTAAATGGCACATGTCCAATGTAAAATATTGCGGCGTGGATGAAGACAATCCGCTGCTCGAAGGCTCTATGTTCAAATTCGGATGGTCGGGCGTCGCATTCCGTTCCAAGAATAATCTGCAAGACGGTTACGGATTTCGGGAGAATGCGTTTTATAAGACTTTCGAAACATACGATTCGAACGGTAAAGAATCTACTGCTGTTTTCGGCGATGTTCGGGCGGATAAGTCAGGTTTTACGAGTGCCGCGATGAATAAAGCGGATAAATTCGGCACTTCGCATGTGGCGACATATGAAGAGTGGCAGGGTATTACCGATTTGAATAAATATACCCGATACTACGGAATAATGTACGGCGACGAATGCACGAAAACATTGAGTACAAATACCGTAACTAATACATATACCGAGGTGGGCGAAGAGAAGGGAATGCGAGGCTGCTTCGTATGCGATAACAATACCGGAGTACATTTGTTCTTCCCTATCGGCAATACCGGATACGGACGGCGACTTTATAGGGACGACAACAATCTGCGAGGCGGGGCGCAAGCGGTAAACGGTGCATTGAAATATGCCGACCGTTCGTCCGAGATGGAAGACCCTACGGATACTCCGAGAAACAGACCGTGTTTTTACGATTTGTGGAGGGAAACAGGTGCTATATATTGGTATCAGAAAGCGGGTGGCGACACACATTACGGATTCGATATCAACTATTTTACTTTCGGATTTCAATCTTATACCACGAGAAATGTTTGGGATGCCAATAAATCTCCTGCGCCGACAAGTTCCGTCCCTCAGTCCGATATATGTCTTATCCGACGGGTGTACGATAAATAAAGGTGAATGGTTAAGGACCTTAAAGTCCTTAAAGACCTTAATGTCCCTAATGTTGGGTTGACCTTAAAAACCTTAATGTCCCTAATGTCCCTAATGTCGGGTTGACCTTAAAGTCCTTAATGTTCCTTGACCTTAACGACCTTAAAGTCTTTAAAGCCCCGGAGCATAACACCTCTCCCCACAGAATAATGCCGCAACGGCGAACCTATCAAAAAGGGTTCGCCGTTGCGTTTATGCTTATGTGCCGAAAATGTTTTATTTGCGTCTCTTCGTCTTCTGCTTTTTCAATCCTTTGCCGTCTTTGGTTCGGATGTCTACGACGGTCTTGTCGTCGCGTTTGTCGATATTTATGTTGGCGATGTTGTTCTGGGCAGGAATTATTCTCAAAGACGATGCCTTTATCGGTTTTCCGCCGACTTTGACCGTTTTCCCGTCCACGCGAATTTCGGCATTTTCGAGTTGCGAATACTCCATAGGGTCGAACTGTTTGGTCGTTACGCGTATTACGTTCTCTCCCGAACTCTTGTCGACGACGATATTGTCTATTTGCGAAGAATTGACCTTGCCGAGTTCTTCGACTGTAATCTGTTTGCCGTCCAGAATGATTTTGGCGCCATTCAATCTTGTTACGATGTTCTCCAAACTGCTGTTTATGATAATTTGCTTGTTTCCGGTCTCGATGTTGTCCGACTTATTGACGGTTACAGTTGTCGTCTGAACGGTTTTCGATTCTCCGTTTTCGACCGTCGTCGCTCCTTCTTTCGTCGAAATCACGATTACTTTGTGGCTATCGCCTTTCGATTCGTAGCCGGCATCCTCTGCCGATTTGCCTTTGAGAACGGTTACGCCCGCCACGGATTGGCTGTCCACATTTTTCAGTGCGTCGCTATCGACTTTCTGCCCGTCGATGTAAACGGTCGTTTCGCTCGGCTCGGCATTGCTGCCAGTGATGGTAACTGTCCGGATTTCTCCTTTCGTTTGAGGAGCCGTCTTGCCTGCGATGCGGATGACTTTGCCTTTCAGCGTGTCGGCAGGATTTTCGACCTCCGCGATTTGGTCGTTCGACGAATTTTGCATAACTTTGTCTTGTTCTTGCGGAAGAACATAGACCGTACGGGCGAACGCACCCAGCGAAAGCCCGACGAGCGGCAGCATGAGCAGGGCTTTGCCCGCACTCCACCGCGATGACGGTTTTTGTAACATCATAGTGATACGATTTTTAAGTTTACTGTGATTGAGGCAGTTGGCGATTGTTAGCAGACGTCCGCCAACTGCTTTCTTTATAAGAAGCATCTGATACTCCTTTATGTTTACGCCCGATGCCAGTACGGCGTCGTCGGCTTCGTATTCGTGCAGCGACTGCAATTCGCGGCGCAGCAGCCACAATGCGGGGTTGAACCATTGCACGCAACCGATAATATCGACCGCCAATATGTCCCACGAGTGATGCAACCGTATGTGCGCCGTTTCATGCGCGATGATTATCCGTCCGTTCTCTTCGGCATCTTTCGCCGATAGTACGATATGGCGCATCCAACTGAACGGCTTCGTGTCGCCGTCCATGATTGTCAGCGAGATTCCGTCATCTGTCGTCGTGGTAGTGCCTGATGCGATGATTCTGCGCACCGACGCTATCGAAAATACCAATCTCGCCGCCGTCGCCGCCGCTCCGAGCAGGAAAACGATGCAAATCGCCGTCTCGTAGTCGACACCTTTATCTTCGACGATTTCGGCAGCCGTAATTTCGCTAACTTCAATCACCGTTTCGGTCGCCGCGACCGGCAGTTCGCGTTCGACGGTTATGCGGCACAGCGGCAGCACCGCCGAAACGACGATTACCGATAGCAGAAGCATGCGGTTGAAACGGTGGAGCGTTTCGCGGCTCAGGAATAGTTTGTAGACGAAATAGAATCCCGCCAGACATGCACCCGATTGCAGCAGATATATGATGATGTCGTACATGTCCCTACAATTTACCGTTCTGCACTTGGCGAATCAACTCTTCGAGTTCCTCGACCGTGATTTTTTCGTCCTTGACGAGTGCCGAAACGGCATTCATGTAGGAATTCTGGAAATACTTGCCCACGATGCTGCTCAACGTGCCTTTCGAGAATTCCTTGGCAGAGATGGCAGGGTAGTACTGATAGGTATTGCCGAATGCCTTGTGCGCCAGATAACCTTTCGCTTCGAGTGAACGCACCATCGTCGAAACGGTGTTGAAATGCGGTTTAGGCTCGGGATACAACTCTACGGCTTCGCGGACGAACATCGCTCCTTTCTCCCAGAACAATGTCATCAACTCCTCTTCTTTGCGTGTCAGTTTTTCCATAATCGGTTTGCGTTTTGGTGCGGACTGCAATTATTTATCTTGTCCGTACTGCAAAGGTAACTAAAAATTTTTCACGTACAACTGTTTTTTATAGTTTTTCAACTAAAAAGTTTAGTTTTGTTTTTGCGCAGCGGCGATACCTATTTTATATAAGGGTCTTTAAAGTCCTTAACGACCTTAACGCCGTTAGAAATCGCGATAAATTTGCTGCCGATATGCGGGCGGTATCGATTTTTATTGTACCTTTGCACAATATTTTATTTCAAATCAACTGAAAATGTCGGTAGAAAGTATTATAAAGCCTGTAACGACTTTGCAATTCAGAGAGATGAAGGCGCGTGGGGAGAAAATATCCATGCTCACGTCTTACGATTACACGATGGCGGGTATCGTCGATGCCGCGGGTATAGATGCGATATTGGTCGGCGATTCGGCTGCCAATGTCATGGCGGGTTACGAAACGACCCTGCCGATTACGCTCGATCAGATGATTTATCATGCGCGTTCGGTTACGCGTGCCGTCAAACATGCGCTCGTGGTCGTCGATATGCCGTTCGGAACGTATCAGGGCGATTCTAAAACGGCACTCGATTCGGCGGTTCGCATAATGAGGGAGACCGAAGCCGATGCCGTGAAGTTGGAGGGCGGCGAGGAGATTATCGATTCCGTCAAACGTATTCTTTCCGCCGGTATTCCTATTATGGGACATCTGGGGCTCACTCCTCAATCGATACACAAGTTCGGAACATATACGGTACGTGCGAAAGCGGAAGCCGAGGCGGAGCGTCTGATTCGCGATGCGCATCTGCTCGAAGATGCGGGATGTTTTTCGTTGGTATTGGAGAAGATTCCGGCTGCCTTGGCGGCGAAGGTGTCTTCGGAGTTGAGCATCCCTACGATAGGTATCGGAGCGGGCTCGGGAACGGACGGGCAGGTGCTGGTGGTTCACGACATGCTGGGAATGAACAAGGGGTTCTCACCGAAATTCCTGCGAAGATATGCCGACCTGCATGAAACGATGACCGATGCCGTGTCGAGATATGTCGCGGATGTGAAATCGGGCGACTTCCCGAACGAGCGGGAGCAATACTGATGAAACGCGAAGGAGTGAGGTGTGAAAACGCCCCACTCCTTTCGGTATATGGGAAACAAAGTAAGTCAAACATTATAAACCAAAAAGCCAATGTCGTTTATTGAACAAAGAGTACAACAGGAGGGGCTGACCTTCGACGACGTGCTGCTCGTGCCTGCCTATTCGGAGGTGCTGCCGCGCGAAGTGAACGTGAAGAGCAAATTTTCGCGCAACATCAGTCTGAACATTCCTATCGTTTCGGCAGCGATGGATACCGTAACCGAAGCCCCGATGGCAATCGCCATCGCCCGCGAAGGCGGTATCGGCGTTATCCACAAGAACATGTCGATTGCCGTGCAGGCAGCGCAGGTTCGCCGTGTGAAGCGTGCCGAGAACGGTATGATTTACGACCCTATCACCATTACGAAAGAGCGCACTGTGGGCGATGCCCTCGCATTGATGAAAGAGAACAAAATCGGCGGCATTCCGGTCGTGGACGACAAGATGATGCTCGTGGGCATCGTTACCAACCGCGATTTGCGTTTCCAGAAGGACATGACGCGCCGTATCGAGGAGGTCATGACGTCCGAGAAACTGGTTACGATAAACGACCCGAACCGCGAGGACGTTGCCGATGTGCTGCTGCGCAACAAAATCGAGAAACTGCCGGTCGTCGATGCGGAAGGACATCTGGTAGGTCTGATTACCTATAAGGATATTACCAAGGTGCAGGACCATCCGAATGCATGCAAGGACTCCAAGGGGCGTCTGCGTGTCGCTGCCGGTGTCGGCATTACCGCCGATGCGATGCAGCGTGTTGCGGCTCTGGTCGCCGAGAGCGTCGATGCCGTGGTACTCGATTCGGCTCATGGTCATACGAAAGGCGTGGTTTCGCTGCTCAAACAGATTAAGACGGCATATCCCAATCTCGATGTCGTTGTCGGCAATATCGCGACTGCCGAGGCGGCGCGTTATCTGGTCGAAAACGGCGTTGACGGCATCAAGGTCGGCATAGGTCCCGGCTCGATATGTACGACGCGCATCATCGCCGGTGTGGGCGTTCCGCAACTTACCGCGATTTTCGATGCGTCGAGTGCTGTCCGCGGCAGCGGCGTGGCGGTTATCGCCGACGGAGGTCTGCGCTATTCGGGCGACATCGTCAAGGCATTGGCTGCCGGCGGCGACTGCGTCATGTGCGGTTCGATGTTCGCCGGAACCGAGGAGTCCCCGGGCGAAACGATTATCTACAACGGACGAAAGTTCAAGGCTTACCGCGGCATGGGTTCTATCGACGCGATGAAAGCCGGCTCGAAAGACCGCTATTTTCAGGACGGCGAGGTGAATACCAACAAACTCGTTCCGGAGGGCATCGTAGGTCGCGTTCCGTTCAAGGGTACTTTGAGCGAGACGGTCTATCAACTCGTCGGCGGACTGAAAGCGGGTATGGGCTATTGCGGCGCGCGCGACATCGAAACGTTGAAGAGCGCGAAGTTCATCCGCGTAACCGGCAACGGCGTTATCGAGAATCACCCGCACGACATTACGATTACGAGTGAAACCCCTAACTATACGAGAGGAGAGTAGACGATGCAGGAGAAGATATTGATACTCGATTTCGGTTCGCAGTATACCCAACTCATCGCACGCCGCGTGCGCGAGATGAACGTATATTGCGAGATACATCCGTACAACAAAATCCCGACGCTCGACGAGAGCGTGCGCGGCGTAATCCTTTCGGGCAGCCCTTCGTCGGTACGCGACGAGAATGCCCCGAAACCGAACCTTTCGGGCATAAAGGGCGTGCTGCCGCTGCTCGGCGTGTGCTACGGTGCGCAATATCTGGCATACGCCTACGGCGGCGATGTCGCTCCCGCACCGAGCCGCGAATACGGACGTGCGATGCTGACGGTTACCGACGGCGAAGACGCGCTGATGAAAGGACTTCCGTCGCCGACGCAGGTATGGATGTCGCACGGCGATACCATAGTCGCTCTGCCGGAGGGCTATACGACCATCGCAAGTACCGAGGATGTCGCCAATGCCGCCTACCGTATCGAGGGCGAGCGCACATGGGCTATCCAGTTCCATCCGGAGGTCTACCATTCGACCGACGGAATGCAGTTGCTGCGCAATTTTGTGGTCGGCATCTGCGGATGCAGTCAGGACTGGACGTCGGAGAGTTTCGTCGAATCTACCGTCAAGGCGTTGCGCGAGCAGTTGGGCGACGACAAGGTGGTACTCGGACTTTCGGGCGGCGTCGATTCGTCGGTTGCGGCGGTATTGCTGCACAAGGCTATCGGCAAGAACCTCTATTGCATATTCGTCGATTCGGGCTTGTTGCGCAAGGCCGAGTTCGACGACGTGATGGAGTCGTACCGGGGCATGGGTCTCAATGTCAAGGGCGTTAAGGCGCATAAGAAGTTCTTCGACGACCTGCGCGGTGTCGTGGAGCCGGAGAAGAAACGCAAGATAATCGGTCGCGATTTCGTCGAGGTGTTCAACGACGAGGCACAGCGTATCGAGAATGTCAAGTGGCTGGCGCAGGGTACCATATATCCCGACGTCATCGAATCCGTTTCGGTGAACGGACCTTCATGCACAATCAAGTCGCACCACAATGTCGGCGGACTGCCCGAGAAGATGAATTTGAAGGTGGTCGAGCCGCTGCGCCTGCTGTTCAAGGACGAGGTACGCCGCGTAGGTCGTGCGCTGAATATCGACGACCGCATACTCGGTCGCCATCCGTTCCCGGGACCGGGTCTGGCTATCCGCGTTCTCGGCGAGGTTACGAACGAGCGTGTCGCCATTTTGCAGGAGGTGGACAAGATATTCATCGACTCTCTGCGCCGTGACGGTCTGTATGACAGCGTATGGCAGGCGGGAGCGATTCTGCTGCCGGTAAAGAGCGTGGGCGTCATGGGCGATGAGCGCACCTACGAAAGTTGCGTCGCTCTGCGTGCCGTTTCGTCGGTGGACGGAATGACTGCCGACTGGGTTCATCTGCCTTACGAGTTCTTGGCTAACGTGTCGAACGACATAATAAACAAGGTAAAGGGGGTCAACCGCGTAGTGTACGACATCTCCTCGAAACCGCCTGCAACCATCGAATGGGAGTAGGCTTACTCTTTAAGGCGTCCGCAGCACGGACGCCTTTTTTGTCTAAAAGGTGAATCTTATGGAGAAATAATAGGTTCGCGGATAGGCATACAGATAGCGTGTAGCCTGCGGACGGAACGTGTATCCGTCGGCTATCCACTGCTTGTGAAGCCGCGACGACTCGTAACCGCTGTATACTATGTTGCGGTTGCCCGACAGATTGCGAACCGACAGAAACAGCGTTATGCGCGAGCGCGGATAGCGGTCGATGAACCGCGGATTGGTAGGATGCGTGTAGATGCGCTTGTCGAATCTGTTGAGATAAAAAGTCTTGGATAACGAGGCGTCGAGCGTGAAGGCATCGCGTAGCCGCTCCTGACTGACGAACTCTCGGAACAGTTCGGGCGAATCTGCAACGTATGCGACACGTTCGGTGCGTCGCAGGAATGACGGCGTAACATAGCGCAATCCGGCATAGTTCGCGCCGAGATTCACTCCCCAGCCGCGGTTGAAATAGGATATTTCGGCTGCGGCGAGAATCTGCGGTGTGCCGCCTATTGTGCTGCAGTCGCCGACGTAACTGTCGATATTCTCGCAGATTATGTGGTTGTCGCTGTCGGTATACATCGTTATTTTCGGATTGACTGCGTACTTGTAACGACCGGCGGATGCGGCGAGCGAGATTCGCAGATGTTTAGTAATTCTGACGTCGGCTTCCACCTCCGCCCCGTAGCGCAGAATGTCTATGCCGCTGACGACCATGTCGCAGTATTCAGCCGATGTATCGTCGTAAAGATGTCCGACCTGCGTGCCGTTTTTCGACAGCGAGGCGAAAAGCGTCGCGCTCAAACCGAATTTAGGGGACGAGTATCGGTAGTTCAACTCTGCGGCGTATGTGTTTCTTAACGACGGGTTGTCGATTGTGCGGTTGTTGTAATCGGCTTGCAGAAACAGGTCGTCCGCTTCGGGTGCGTCGCCGTGCGCAATGGCGGCGAAGCCCATGAAGTGGCGTTCGGTGAAGTCGTAGCCTGCGGCGATGCGGACGGCATAAGGCGACAGCCCGATTCGTTGCGACTTGCCGAGCGAATTGTCGGCGAACAACTCCTTGCGACAATGTCCGCGCCGGTGTACGGTGCAATATCCCGCTTCTATCGCCGCATTCAGATTCAGACGGTCGGTTTTGTAACTTATCGCGGCGATCGCTGCCAGCGAACCTTTTACGAGCGAGTAGTCATATCCGTACCGGTCGCCTTTACCCGCGCGGCGGTTCGGCGCAAGCATATTGTTTTGCAGAAAGTTTCCGTAGGTGTCGTCGTCTATCAGGTAGTGGTCGATGTCCGTTACGTACTCTCCGCCGAGCATGTCGCGCAACTGCTTGTAACGTCGTCTGCCGTCCGTCGAAGCGTCGATGCCGTAGGCGATTTCCGCCCGTTCGCCGATTGCGGTAGTCGCCGTCGCCCGCAACTGTATCCGTGCTATGCGCTCCACACGGTCGGCTATGGCGTATATCGATTCTCCGCCGTTCAGCCGGTTGCGCGCGATGAGTCCGTCGAAATTTATCTGTGTGTAGCGGCTGTCGCCGTTCCGCCAAGCCTCTGCTACGGCATCGGCTATATCAGTGTCGGTGAAATAACTCGGCATCCAACGGTAGTTGTCTGGCATCGGCGTCTGCGCGTCGAACCATTCGAGCAGGCTGTAACGCCTTTTGCCGAGTGCCGCACCTGCCGCAATGTCGATGCGCGTCCTGTCGGACAGTTTTCCGCCGTATGCCGCGACAATTGTCGGCACGAACTCGCGGCGGACATGCGAATTGCATATCTTGCCGTTGCGGTAACCCCACGACGGCGAGTAGAGGTTGTTGCGGCGCAGCGTGAACGCTTCCGCAGTCGATGACTGGCGAGTTCCGCGCTCGGTCGGCGAAACGAACAGCGCGAATGACAGAAGGTGCGCGTCGCCGAACCGCTTTACGAACGAAGCGTTGAGCGATATTTCGTTGGTGAAGATGCTGCGGATGTGTGCGTCGCGCCCCGTGCGGGCGGTAATGTAGGCTGCCATGCTCCATCCGCGACCGAGTGCATGACATGCCGTGGCGTTGATGCCTGCCGTGTAATTGCGCGATGAAAGGTTGAACGCCACCGATGTCCGACGCTGCATTGTCGTGTCGCTGCGGTATGCGATGTTGCCGAAAGCGTTTCCTGCGGTATTGCCGCCGTAGATTATGCCGTTCGCATCGTCGCATGCCAATTGCAGCCGTGCCGCTTCCGTGCGCGACAGATAGTCGATGTCTATTCCGTTGAGCGTGATTCTGCGTTCGCCGAATGCCGCTCCGCGCCGCGATGTCCTGACGAAAGAGAAGTTGTAGTCGAACAGCCGTGCGTCGTATTTGCGAATCGGCTTCGGTATGGACGCTGTCGAGTCCGGCTTCTCCTCGGGTGCCGTTTCTTCCGGATTCTCGAAGAGTTTGTAATAACGATAATCGTGCAAATCCTGCCCGTAGGCGGATATGCACGATATTGTCGCGATAACTATCGGTATGTATCTCGTCGGACGCATCGCATCATTCGTGCAATGCAGCCCACAACATGTCTTTCAGTTGCGTGATGTTGAGTCCAGAAACCGACGAAATGAATACTGCCTTTACTCCGTCTGGCAGATGGCTTTTCATCTCCTCGATCAGTTCGTCGTCGAGCATGTCGCATTTGGTGATTGCGAGCAGACGCTGCTTGTCGAGCAGTTCGGGATTGTACTGCGTCAGTTCGCCGAGCAGAATCCCGTAGTCGCGGCGTATGTCGTCGCTGTCGGCGGGAATCATGAACAGCAGTATCGAATTGCGCTCGATATGGCGCAGAAAGCGTGTTCCGAGACCTTTGCCCTCGTGCGCACCCTCGATGATGCCTGGGATATCTGCCATTACGAACGACTTGTGGTCGCGCACCTCGACGATTCCCAGATTCGGTTCGAGCGTCGTGAAGGCATAGTTGGCGATTTTCGGTTTGGCAGACGACACGACCGACAGCAGCGTGCTTTTGCCTGCATTCGGGAATCCGACCAATCCGACATCCGCCAGAACTTTCAATTCGAGGATGAATGCGCCCTCCGCACCCTCCTCGCCGGGTTGTGCATAGCGCGGTGTCTGGTTCGTCGCCGACTTGAAATGCCAGTTGCCCAAGCCGCCTCTGCCGCCTTTGAGCAGAACGAGTTGTTCTCCGTTTTCGGTTACCTCGCCGACGACTTCGCCCGTTTCGGCGTCCTTCGCGACCGTGCCGAGCGGTACGGGAATCACTATATCCTTGGCATCCTTGCCCGACGACCGTGCGCCCGAACCGCATTCGCCGTCCTCGGCGAACTGGTGACGCTGGTATTTGAGGTGGATGAGCGTCCAATACTGGCTGTCGCCTTGCAGGATGATACTGCCTCCGCGACCGCCGTCGCCGCCGTCCGGTCCGCCGAATGCGACGAACTTTTCGCGGCGGAAATGCGCCGAACCCGCACCTCCGTGTCCCGAACGTGCGAATATCTTAACGTAATCTACGAAATTAGAGCCTGCCATGTCTGCAAAATTTTACATTCGTTGCGGAACATCGATTCCCAGCAGTTTCATCGACGATGCGATAACGCGCGCCACCTGCTTGGCGAGTTGCAGACGCATGCGTTTGGTCGTGTTGCACTCCTCGCGGAGAATCGAGTGGTCGTGGTAGTAGCCGTTGAACGACTTGCACAATTCGTAAGTGTAGTTGGCTATCACCGACGGAGCGAAATTCTCGCCTGCCGCAGCGATGATGTTCGGATAGTCGCAGAGAGCCTTGATAATCTCGGTCTCCTCAGGCAGACATCCGCCAGCCGACGTGCAGTCGTTGAAATCGATGCACTGCTCGTCCGCCTTGCGCAGTATCGAGCAGATGCGTGCGTGCGTGTACTGGATGAACGGACCGGTATTGCCGTTGAAGTCGATTGACTCCTCGGGATTGAAGAGCATAGTCTTCTTCGGGTCTACTTTCAGAATGAAATATTTCAGTGCGCCGAGTCCGACCATTGTCGATATTTCGTCCGCCTCCTCTTTCGAACAGCCGTCGAGTTTGCCGAGTTCCTCCGACATGTTGCGTGCCGTCTCCACCATGCCGGCTATCAGTTCGTCGGCATCGACCACCGTGCCTTCGCGCGATTTCATCTTGCCGTTAGGCAGTTCGACCATGCCGTAGGAGAGGTGGTAGATATTGTCGCTCCACTCGTAGCCCAACTTTTTCAGAACGAGTTTCAGAACCTGAAAATGGTAGTTCTGCTCGTTGCCGACCACGTATATCATGTCGTCGAGGCTGTTCTCCTCGAACCGGCTCAATGCCGTGCCGAGGTCCTGCGTCATGTAGACCGACGTGCCGTCGCCGCGCAGCAGCAGTTTCTGGTCCAGTCCGTCCGCCGTAAGGTCTATCCATACCGAGCCGTCCTCCTTGCGGAAGAATATGCCCTTGTCAAGTCCCTCCTGCACGAGCGACTTGCCGAGCAGATAGGTCTGCGACTCGTAATATACCTTGTCGAAATCGACGCCCAACGCCTTGTAGGTTACGTCGAATCCGGCGTAAACCCAGCCATTCATCTTCTCCCACAGAGCGTAGACATCAGGGTCTTTCGCCTCCCATTTGCGCAGCATCTCCTGCGCGCGCAGCATTATCGGAGCCTTTTTCTTGGCTTCGTCCTCATCCATTCCGCCTGCGATGAGTTCGGCGATTTCAGCCTTGTAGTGCTTGTCGAACTCGACGTAGTAGTCGCCGACGAGGTGGTCGCCCTTCAATCCCGTCGATTCGGGGGTCGCGCCGTTGCCGTACAACTGCCATGCGACCATCGATTTGCAGATGTGGATTCCGCGGTCGTTCACCAGATTCGCCTTGATGACGTTATGTCCGTTGGCTTTGAGTATCTGCGCTACAGAATAACCCAGCAGATTGTTGCGGACGTGCCCGAGGTGAAGCGGCTTGTTGGTGTTCGGCGACGAATATTCTATCATTATGTTGCGTCCCGTAGGCGCAGCCTGACCGTAATTATCGCATGCGACGATTTCGCCGAACCGCTCGAACCAGAACGATGCGCCGATGACTATGTTAAGGAATCCCTTTATGACATTGAAACTCTCGATTTCGCCGTTGTCCGCAACGAGGCGTTCGCCGATTTCGGTCGCGGTCGCTTCCGGCGACTTGCGGCTGAGTTTGAGCAGCGGGAACGTTACGAGGGTGTAGTCGCCCTCGAACTCCTTGCGGGTCTTCTGTATCTGAATCTGCGATTTTTCCACCTGACCGTAGAGAGCCTCCACAGTCCGATATACCGTATCCGATATATATTGTTCGATATTCATTTGTTATGGATAAATATTTAATTTCCGCAAAAATAGCGATTTTTTTGCAGATTACGACCTTTACGCTCTCTAATGACGTAAATTTGTTCTTTTCGGAACTCCTGCGTGCCTATTTTTTGAAGATGAAGAATACCGCGAGAACCAGACATACGAATCCGACGACATGATTCCATCGCAGGGTCTCGTTCTTCATTACGAGCAGGACGATGACCGTGAAAACCACGAGCGATACGGCTTCCTGTATGACTTTGAGTTCCCATATCGAGAACGGACCTCCGAACTCCTCGCTGCCGATGCGGTTCGCCGGAACCATGATGCAGTATTCTGCGAACGCGACGAGCCAACTGATGACGATGACGGCGAAAAGTCCCAGACGCGACATGCGCTCCTTGAACAATACCTGCCCGTACCAGGCGAGCGTCATGAATATGTTGGAACAGGCGAGTAACAGAACCGTAAGTAATCCTTTCAGAATCGGCATGGCAGTTTTGTTTTTTATGGCGCGAAATTATCGAAAAAATCGATTTGTCGTATCGGTTTTGTCGAAAATCGCTATCTTCGCCGTATGAAATTCGCACTCGTTACAGGCGCGTCATCGGGCATAGGTCTCGAATACGCCAGGCAACTCGCCGCCAAGGGACATAACGTGATAATCGTAAGCAACCGTCGCGAGGACAACGAATCGGCTGCCGAAGCCGTTCGGCGCGAATACGGAGTGGCGGCTCTGCCGTTGTATGCCGACCTTTCCGAAGCCTCGTCTGCGGATACGGTATACGGCTGGTGCATGGAGCATGATGCGGAGGTGGATATTCTGGTGAGCAATGCCGGAATACTCCATTTCGGCAAACTCGCCAACGCTTCGCCTGCGACGATAGACCGCATCACGGCGATACACTGCACCACGCCCGTCAAGTTGTGCCGGCTGTTCGGAGCCGACATGTGCCGCCGCCGTGAAGGTCGCATTCTGCTGATGTCGTCGATGACGGCGTGGACGCCGTATCCGACCATGTCGCTGTACGGTTCGACCAAGGCATTTCTGCGGAATTTCGGACAATCGCTGTGGTACGAACTGCGCGATTACGGCGTGAGCGTTACTACCGTATTCCCCGGTGCTGTCGATACGCCGCTGTACGACCTCGACGCGAAGACACGCCGCCGTCTGCGCTGTGCGGGAGTGATGATGTCTGCGGAAGATTTGGCGCGTAAAGGTCTGCGGGCGATGTTCAAGGGTCGCCGCACCTGCATCCCGGGTTTCGTAACTAAAATAGAGGTGCTATTGTGCAGACTTATGCCTGCACATGCACTGATTCCGATATTGAGGATTCCCGCTGTCGCCCGTCTGCTCGACAGATTATGATTATCCGACCAGTTTCCGCAGCCTCTCTATGGAGATGTCGCGGAAGTCGTCGATTATCATGTCGGCTTCCGTCTTTTCGAGCAGTTCGCGAGGATTGGATGTGGTGAGTGCCACCACTTTGCATCCTGCGCGGTTGCCTGCCGTGATACCAGCCGTCGCATCTTCGAATACAACGCAGTCAGCGGGCGTCAGACCGAGTTTGGCAATGCTTTTCAGGTATACCTCCGGGTCGGGTTTGCCGAGCGTTACGTCGTCCTCGCAGCACCATGCGTCGATGTAGTCCTCCAAACCGAACAGGTCGATGATGAACTCAACGTTCTCCTTGCAAGCCGACGAACCTATCGCGCACTTTATCCCCTCTGCCTTGCATGAGGCAAGCAGGTCGAGCAGCCCTTCGACGGGTTTCAACTGTTCGCGGAATTCGTTGCGGTACACCTCCTCTTTCTCTTGCGAGAGCGTGTGCCAGCCCTTTTCGGCTACCGTTTCCGGCATCAGTATTTCGAGAATCGCCTTGTTGGTGCGTCCGAACAGGTCGGTAGTGAACGGTTTGCCGACTCCGTAACGCTGTTGGAACATTTCGAATGCGCGGACATGAAATTCGGCGTTGTCCACCAGCACGCCGTCCATGTCGAATATTATGCCTCTTAACATATACTTAAAGTTTCGCTTTGAATAAACCGAGCGGTGCGGTCAAATAGTTTTTTATCGAGTATAGAATGTTTCCGTAGTAACTGTCGGGTACGACGAGGTCGTAACACCATTTTCTGTTGATGCGGTTTTGCAGTTTGCGGTAAATTACGCGGAAGAATCCGATGTCCTTGAATTTGTCCGGATTCTCGAACGTCATGATGTCGTTCTTGACGCGCTCGGACAATTCGCCGTATTCCGCCGCGAACGGCAGCGTCTTGTCGAGCCCGAGATATTTGCGGCATATCGACGTTATTATCGATGCGTATCTTTCAAGCCCGCTTTCGCGCAGCATCCTGATGACTTCGGATTTGTCCATTCCGTCCGCTTCATGATGCAGGAACAATGCCCAGTCGCACAAGTCGCGCAGACGGATGCACTCGCGGGCATAGTGCCATGTGGCGTGGCGAGTTAGGAACAGCGCGTCGAACTCGGGCGACGGCACGAATGCGCCCTCGACGGACGGGTGCGGGCGAACGTCGCCTGCAAGCCGGCTCAACTCGCGCTGGACGTATGCTCCGGTCTCGTTTACATCGGCATTGACGAACAGTTCGTGGTTCTCGACGTTCACTCCGTTGAACCGGAACTCCGAATGAACGAAATATTCGTATTTTATCGCAATGCCTTTCGCTGCTATGATCTCATTGCCTTTGGCATAATCGCCCATCAGATATACGTCGATGTCGCCGAACTGGCGGTGCGACGGAGCGGGGTAGTAGCGGGCGACGCTGATTCCCTTCATAATCATTGTCCGTATCCCGTTGCCGGCGAATAACCGTGTGAGTCTCGATGCGGTATCGATTTGGCGCGTGTATATCTTTTCGATGTGTTCGACATTGTACCCCCACTGGATTTTGTTGTCCAAATCGGGCTGCATCTCTTCCGGCAGCATCATCGCTCCGTCGAATGCGATGGCAAGCACGCCTTGCGCGAGTGCGACGGCATATATCTCGCTCCACTCTGCCTCCGTGATACCGTCGAATATGCCGGTATCCTCGTCGCGCCGCCACAGTGCCAGCCTCAATAGCGTGAAAAGTCTTTTCTCGGTTATTTCGTTCATCCTTTTTGTCGGTTATTATATGGATTTCAAATATTCGACGTATTGCGCCGATATTTTCTTCCATGTAAAATTATCTTTTACCCGTTCGAAATTTTGTCGTTCGAGCGGTGCGACCTCGTCGTAGTTCTCCGCAGTATAACGTAATTTATCCGCCAAGTCGTCCGTGTCCTCCGCTTTGACCCAGATTCCGTTTCCGCCCAAGCCCTCTTTGTTTGCCGGAATGTCGGATGCTATGCACAACCGTGAATAACTCATTGCTTCGAGCAGTGTTATGGCGAGACCCTCGATTGTGGACGGAATGCAGAATGCAAAACAGTTGCGAAGCAGTGTCTCCTTGTCATCTCCGTATACTGCACCTGTAAATATTATGCGGTCGCATCCGTTGCCGAGCGAATGCAGATATTCGACGTAGTCAGGCAGTTGGTCGTTGCTGCCGGCGATGACCAGTTTCTTGTCGGTTATGCCCGATTGCAAATAGGCGCGTATCAGATAGTCTGGATTCTTGTCCTGCACAAGCCGCCCGAGATACAGAAAGTAACAATACGTGGTCAGATTGCAACGATTCAGAATGTCGCTGTCCGCACGATTCGGCTCCGGCAGATTTATCGCAGTCGGTATGGTAGTGCAGATACGTTTGTACGCCTCGGCAAAATATTCACGCTGTTCGTCGCTTACGACGATTATGTTGTGATGCATTTTGGCAGTCAGCCACTCCATGAAGTGCATTATCTTCCTTTGCATCGGCGAATACTTGGTGCGTTTCCATTCCAGTCCGTGTCCCTGCAATAATGCCTTGCGCCCGAACATCCGCGGAATCCACGACCATAGCGACGGCGGCCATGCGTTGTAGTGGAAATATTCTACGCCATTCTCCTTGCGCAGCGCATGTATCGTCGATTGCAGACCGAGGATGATTTTGCACAGGAAGCGTCCGCCGACAGATTTGCGATGTACGACCTTGAATCCGTTTATCCATTCGGTTGCGTTCCGGTCGCTTTCGCAATATACAATCGGTTCATGCCCCATTGCTGCAAGATTGGAAGCGAGATTGTACATATAGTTCTCGATTCCGCCTAACAGATGTATGTCTCGACCTCCGATAAATGCGATTTTCATGATGCTTATTCCGTTTTTTCTTTGCGCAGACCTTGCAGGTCGTTGTTGCCTACGTGATAGAACGGTACGCACGATGTATCCACATTGCCGCCCAACAGTACTTTCAATTTGTTTTTCACAATCCACGGAGCGATATGCGGCAGATATTTTTTCATTACCGGAGATACGGAGCCTATCATCCAACAACTTTTAGGGCAGTGCGCCACTTTCTCGCGCACCGCTTTCGCTTTTTCGCCGTTCCATATTTCGTCGAACGATTCGACGTCGTTGAGATTGCCCATCGTGTCGAACCAGCATGACTCCTCCATTCCGTTGCATGGCAACACGTTTCCGTAAGGGTCGATGAAAAAGTTCTCGCTGCCCGCTTCGCATGGCAGCATGCGCCGTCCGCCTTTGACATAGTTTATCAGTCCGAGGTTGAAGAATGCCCTGAACCACGATTTAGGCGAATTTTCTCGCATAAGCCGCTGGATAAGTTCGTCGAAATTGCTGCAAACTTCGTCTATGTTCGTAACCTTATTGTCGTATTTGTGGAAATAGAACGAATTGTGGAACGATGCCGTCGCGAACTGCATTTTCAGATTCCGATTCAGTTCATACAGATTGAGCATGTCTGCGGAATTGTTGTTGGAAACCGTGATTCCGAAGCCGATATCCTTGATTTCCATACGACGCAGTTCGAGCAGTGTACTCAGTCCTTTGTCGAATCCTCCTGCTCTGCCGCGCAATTCGTCGTTTTTGCACGACAGACCTTCGATGCTGATGCGGAATCCGAGTTGCGGATATTTTTTCGCCAGCGCGATTATGCGGTCTGAAAAATAACCGCTCGTCGAGAATACTATGCGGTCGGTTTTGGTGAGCAGGATTTTTACTATGTCCTCAATATCCTCGCGCACGAACGGTTCTCCGCCGGTGATATTGACGCTCTTCATTCGGGGAAGTTTCATCAGCAGTTCCGGCTTGAACTCCTCTTCTTTCTTTGTCGGGTTGTTCCAGATGTCGCACATCTTGCAGCGCATCGGACAACGGTATGTTACTATTATCGAACCGTCCATAATCGTTTTATTTTAATCCTATACAGAGTTTGAGGTATTTGTTGTTCAATTTCTTTATTGCCATGCTTACGAGTACGGGAATATATATGCCGCATGTTATGCACAATACGTAACCTATGCCGTAATGGGGAATTATACCGTGTTTGTACAGCATTTTTATGGCAATCTGTACGAAAATTCCCATCAGATAAATTTGGTAAGAGTAATCTCTGAATGACGACATTATTTGCGGCGTGTATTTGTCTGCCGCTATTGCTAAGATTATCGATACGAATATTCCGAGTACGGGAACTATTATTTCGAGTGCCGCGGAAATCCCCCCCCCGACGAAAATCGGATATACGATGGCAGTTGTACAGATTGCCGCAATATATCGCAATGAAGGTGTCCCGGATATTTTTTTGCTACGAGCGATTGTTCCGAGATAGAAAAATATCGCGTAATGAATTACCTGTTGATAACACAAGAGGTTATTCTCGGTAAATTCAGGCATATAGAACAATATCGTAAGAACTATTATTGTCGCAACCGGTTTGCTGTCGAGAATCTCCCATAACGGTCGCAATGCGAAATACCACATCAGTGTTGCAACAAACCACAGTTCGCTCAACGGACCGCTGCCCGGAAATATAACGGCATTTACGAATTCCCCGACGGAGAATGTCGCCGGTCTTGCCATGTCTGCCGAGAAAACGCTTTTGACAGCCATGGCGATTATCGTGAATACGACAAATGGAATACCGAGTCTTCGTAATTTCTCCGAAATCATTTCCCGATACGGCATATGGCGTTCGATTCTCGTCATGCGGAACAGATAACCCGAAATGAATATAAATAACGGCATGTGGAACGAATAGGCTATGTCGTAAAGCAACGAAACATAAACCGGTTGGGGCATTTCATGTATGGGAAGCAATGGCGCATGACCTATTACAACCCATAATATCGCCCAACCTTGGATGATAAGTATCCGGTTTATCTTTTTTGTTGCCATAGATATTTAAGGTCGTTTTTTTATAAATTTGGCAGGATTTCCGCCCCATATTTCGTAATCGGGAATATCTTTGGTTACTACACTTCCGGCACCGACAATGACCCCTTTACCGATTCGGACATTGCCTGTTATTATCGATCCCGTACCGATAAATGCATGTTCGCCTATTTCGACATGACCTTCAATCCAGTGAATGTCCTCGCGGTCGGGGTTTTTAGTATCCAGAAGATGCGTGAGAATTTTTGTGTTCGCTGTTATATGTACGTGATTATGTATGGTTATGTTATTAGGGTATACGCTGTCGAATATTACATTTTCGCCTATGTAGTACCATTTGCCGTCGAGGTTTATACCTCCTAATCTGGCGAAAATTTTTCGCCATGTACCGGGCATCGGCATGCGCATCAAAGCGAAGCATAACACGCTGCGAATATGTAATATCTTATTTTTCATAATCTTTCAATATCGTTTGATACAGGTCAATCAATTTTTCGTAATTTTTATCCTCGTTGAAGTTGTTCGCGGCAAAGGTACGTGCATTTTCGCTCATAACGGCATAATCTTCATACGTTATGGATGCCGTTTTTTCGATGCATTTGCTCAATGCGTCGGAATCTCCCGATGTGAATAGAAATCCGGTCTTCCCTTCGTCTACTATCTCCGGAATGCCTCCTATTTTCGCTCCGATTACCGGAACACCTGCCGAGTATGCCTCGACTATTGTCATCGGATTGTTTTCATAGCATTCCGACGGGACGATGACGAATGCCGCGTCGCGAATAATCTCTTTCAACGCATCTCCGCTGCGATAGCCTGCGAATTCTATATTATACGCTTCGGCATCGATTACGCGTTTTTTCAGTTTGTCCTCTTCCGGTCCGGTGCCGACTATTTTCAGTTTCGCATTGCGATTCGAGATAAAGGCATTTACAAGTGTATTTATACCTTTTTCATTGGATAAACGTCCGAAAAACAGAAAATATTCGCCACGGTTCCGACTTATGAATTTTTCTTCGAGCGGAGGGATGGTATTGTATGCAACAATCGATTTCGTATCGGAAAATTGCGGCATGTGTTGTCTATGCTTAAACTCGGAGAAATTGCTTACGAACACGAATCCGTCGATATTGCGTATAGGATTAAAGAAGGCATTGCGTACATACATTTCTGCAGCCATTATGCAACTTTGCACGAGATTGCCTTTCGAGCATCGTCGAAGCAAGCATTTGTAAAAATATTTTCCGCGGCAATCTTCGCAAGTCTTTCCGTCAGGTGTGCGAAACGTGTATGCGGGACAGACCATTCGATAGTCGTGAACGGTATGCACGAGCGGTATGCGATGTTTGTGCAGCACCCCGAAAATCGACGGAGATATTCCGCCCCAAAAAAGATGTACGTGCGCAATATCCGGCTTCTCTTTCGCAATCAGGCGTTCGAGATTCCGTTTCGCTTCGTTATTGTAGAAGTAGCGGACTGCACCGCGAATTCTGGATAGCGACGTATTGCTTGCGACGAAATATTCGCTTTGATTCGACGGCTCGTTTTTGGAATCGATACAACTGAAAAATATTACTTCATGACCGTGCCGCACGAGCATTTCAGCCATATTGAAGTATACAGCCTCCGACCCGCCCTTGCGATAGTGGAAATTATTTATCAGAAGTATTTTCATGGACGAGTATTGCTTTTTGGTACAATGCGATGAAACTGTTTACTGTTTTATCCCATGTAAAATAGTTCCGAATATGTTCCGATGCAGAGGATTTGATAGTAGAAATATCTATATTCTCAGTCGATATAATGGTTTGCACCCATTTGTCGATGTCGAAACTGTCTATTATATAACCGTTTTCCTTATCTTTAATGATTGTCATTGCGCCGGCAGATGCTGTTGATACAACCGGCAATCCGAAATACATCGATTCGAGAATAACCATACCGTATATTTCAAAAATGGATGGCAATAAAAATAAGTGTGCGCATTCGAACAATGTCGGAAGTTGAGATTGCGATAAAACACCGGTAAGATGGACTCTATTGCTTATTCCTGATAATTTTGCAGAGTGAATGATTGTATCATATAGCACTCCCTCCCCCGAATAAACAAGGTGATAATTCGTCGGTAATTTTTTTATTAAATCGAGCAGAAATAGCGGATTCCGACCTTTATTGTTTAACCTACCTACGTATAGCAATATTTTATCACTATCCGATAAGTTAAATCGGGCTTTCCAATCGATATTCTCTGCGTTGTCGAATTTAGAAACGTCTAATCCGATATGCGTAATGTGTGCATTACATTTTCTGATATTATTTATGTATTTTGCAGCACTTTCCGTTTTACACCCGATATTATCGACGTATTTCAAGGTATAACGGTCGAAAAGGATATTGTATGCTTTTTTGAACAATCTTACCAATATGTTTGAACTCGGATAATATACGCCGCATATAATTACACAAGGAATCGTTTTGCTGTGTGCATATTTCGATATTCGCAGATTCATGATATTTTCTATATCGTGTATCTGTATGACATCTGGATTTATCTTGGAAATTATTTTTTTCCAACCAATGAATATTGATAAATTTCCAGAGCCGACATAACGTATATTATATATGTCTACAACACTTCCATTGGATGATATTATTTGTGAATGTGTAGATTTTTTTCCTGCAAGTATAACGGTTACATGATGCCCGAGATTGGTTAAAGATTTAGCCAATCCAATCTCCTGACAGTTGTAACTGTTTACATCTATGACATTGCCGTATGTACGTATTATCGCTATATTCATAAATTTATATAGTTGGGACGTCGTCGGATTTCTGTTTGTTGACATCAATGAATTTAAGACCGAACATATCTACATCGGTATGTACCTTGGCTTTCGTGTTGTTCATGATCAATGCCAGCGAAATAGCCAATAAGAGGTCTTGATAAAAGAAAACTCCGCCTTGTGTAAATTGGTATGAATAATACATCGTTATGCATGCTGCCGCAATATCTGAATATTTATTTCCTCGGTGTTTTATTAAATATGCGATTACAAATATACAAGACAGTGCCATTAAAGTAATACCTATCGCACCGTTTCCTGTTAAGGCATCGATCCATCCGTTGTGCGAATATATTCTATTACCTATTTTATAGAACATATTATCCATAAGAGGATCTATTCCGGTGCCGATTAGACGAGTTGCAGTATCGCTTTCTTCATAAAGTTGTAAAGAAACGGCGGCATAAATCAGTCGTCCGGATCCGCGGTCGGCTTCGTATGTACCATCGTTGATTATATCGTTTACTCGGTTGTAAAAACGCTCGTTGTTTTCAAGCAAATAATTGTATCCGATAAATATTGCGGCACATATCGATATTTCGACCAATATGGTTCTGAAATTTAGTTTATTGAATGAAAAGAATATCAAAATGCCGATTATTCCCATGACCCATCCTGTTCGTGTGAAAGAAGTGTATAGGATATAAGAATCTAATATGAAAAGCAGAACATTATATAGACGATATATTATTTTTTTTTGTTTGTCGGTTATTGCATATAAAATGAATATTAAGGACATGGAAGCGACAATTGCAGTAGGATGTTGCCCAGTGAATATTCCGGTATATGCAAGTTCTCCGTCATATTCTACCGCTTCTTCGCTTCCGCCCAATAATCCCAATAAAAACGGAATATTGGCTAAAACGAAATATTGGCTAAATAATAATCCGATATTGAATAGATTGCTTTTGGTCGAGAATTTACGATCGAAGTATTCTGTCAATATAGGTAAAATGGAGAACTTAACTCCGTAAGATATTGTTTGTATCGGATATTCGAGCAGTCCGAAATTAACGGCATTTTTTATTCCCCACAGATATGATAGTTTTAGGAATGTTGGGCGTTTGTACTTAAAACTATTGTATCTTACGATATCCAGAACAAGTATAATGAGCAATATTGATTTCCATACTTGCGAGAATATTTCATTTCGCTGGTCGATATATGCTATGATGAACGAAAGCAGAAAGTATATAATATATTTTATCGTAGATATGGGTAACATTATAATTTATACGAATTACGAACTATGTTCTTGTATTTGTGATTCAATATAGCACAGTAAAGTATGTGCATCATCAATACAGTACCGTACATGATAGATGCCCCGTACCGGTCGCCATAGGACAACAGAAACGGATATGCCAGAGCCAAAGCACCGAATTCTCGCATTATGTATGCCCACAATATAATCCAGTTTTTGCCTCGGGAGATGAATTCCTGTGTATAAATACCTGCTATACATCCGAAAATGCTCGTTGCAATCGCGATTAGGAGTACGACGAGAAATCCGTCGAACGACTTTCCATATATATGACATATCAATGGCGATGCGATTGCTATTACAATTGCCGGAATCAATGTGGCGACGATGTTTATTTTCAGCATCGTATCGAATGTTTTTGCATGATGTTCCATATCGTCTGCCGAACTCGACAGATGCGACAATATGACATTGCGCAATACTCCCGGTATGAACAATATCATTATGAACCATTGGTTGGATGCCGTGTACAAACCCAGTTCGTCGTATCCCGCCAATTTCACGAGAACCAGCATACGCAGCCAATTTGCACTCGCATAAACGCATTCCTGCAATGCTATCGGCAATGAAAATACCAGCAGTTCTTTGGTAATAGGCAATTGTTCCGAGAAACTACTATGCCGATGACTTTTTGCAATCGAGCGGCTGTGGCGTCTTACTGCGAGATGATTCAGCAGACACTGTATTACCGTTGAGGTGAACAATGCCGTTACGGCTCCGTCCAGTCCGAAAAAATACGTGAGCAATGTTCCGAGAACGAATGTGGTTATGCCTACTATTGTGTTATTGACGGCTATCGTTTTGAAATCCTTGAATCCGGACAGCAATCCCAACTGTGTTGTATTTACCGCATTGAATATTATTATCAATGCAGTGTAGCGAAGCACAGGAATAAGATGCGGCTCCACCGACAGTCTGTTTGCGAACAACAATAACAGAATCGCCATTATTCCGCTCGTTGCAATGGTTATGCGGATGGAACTTACTATAATTTTATGGATTGAGTCGGTATCGTTCGGTTTGCACTGGGCGATATATTTGGTCGCGGTGTATCCCAAACCGAAGGTGGAGAACGTGGCTACATAAGCGAGAGTGCTTTTTATCATTCCGTATTCTCCGAATACATCCGCACCCAACATTCTTGCTATGACTATTCCGGCGACCAATGACAATGCTTTTCCCATGGCACTGCCGATTACAGCCCATGATGAATCTTTCGCTATTGCGTTATGCTTTATTATGTCTATGATTCGCGAAACAGTCATTGTGTGTCTATCTGTTGGCGTACATGTCGTCGTAGTAACGTTCGTACTCGCCGGAGGTGATGTTGTCCATCCACTCCTGATTGTCGAGATACCAGCGTACAGTCTTTTCGATGCCCTCCTCGAATTGGAGCGACGGCTCCCAGCCGAGTTCGTTTTTGAGTTTCGTCGAGTCGATTGCGTAGCGCATGTCGTGTCCCGCACGGTCGGTTACGAACGTGATAAGATGCTCCGATGTTCCCTCCGGATTGCCGAGCAGACGGTCTACCGTCTTGATGATTACGCGGATAAGGTCGATGTTCTTCCACTCGTTGAATCCGCCGATGTTGTATGTGTCGGCGACTTTGCCGTTGTGGAATATCGTGTCGATTGCCCTTGCGTGGTCTTCGACGTAAAGCCAGTCGCGGACGTTCTCGCCCTTGCCGTATACCGGCAACGCCTTGCCGTGACGGATATTGTTGATGAACAGCGGAATCAGTTTCTCTGGAAATTGGTACGGTCCGTAGTTGTTCGAACAGTTGGTTATGACGGTCGGCATGCCGTAGGTGTCGTGGAACGCACGGACGAAGTGGTCGGACGATGCCTTGGATGCCGAATACGGCGAATGCGGATTGTACTTGGTCGTTTCGGTGAAGAATTCGTCGCCGTAAACCTCATGTGCGCTGATGTCGGAGTGTACGCCCTCCGGACGGGTCAGTTCCAACGCTCCGTAAACCTCGTCGGTCGAGATGTGGTAGAAACGTTTGCCCTTGTAACGTTCGGGTTTCGCCTCCCAGTAGAGCCGTGCCGCCTGCAAGAGCGACAATGTTCCGAGAACATTGGTCTTGGCGAACGTGAACGGGTCTTTTATCGAACGGTCTACATGGCTTTCGGCGGCGAGGTGAATCACTCCGTCGATGTCGTATTTGGCGAAGAGTCCGCATACCGTATCGAAATCGCAGATGTCGGCACGCTCGAAAACGTAGTTCGGCTTCTGCTCGATGTCTTTCAGATTCGCGAGATTGCCGGCATACGTGAGTTTGTCGAGATTGACGATGCGATAATCCGGATATTTGTTCACGAAAAGTCGCACGACGTGCGAGCCGATAAAGCCCGCACCGCCGGTTATGAGTATGTTGCGTTTGAATTCCATATCGTAATTATTGTTTCGATTTCAATGTTTCCATGCACTTTTCCAGCGATTTACTCCAATGTGGTATCGCGATTCCGAACGTGCGTTTTACTTTCGTCTTGTCGAGTACCGAGTAGTTCGGTCGTTTGACTTTCGACGGAAATTCGTCGGAGTGGCACGGTGCGATGGCGCAATCCGTGTTGCCCGCCAGTTCCGCTATCGCGCATGCGAAATCGTACCACGAGCAGACTCCTTCGTCCGAGAAGTGGTAGATGCCTTCGTTTCCGGCGTATGTCCCGTTTTCGATGATGTCGAATATCGTTCTTGCCAAATCTCCCGCGTATGTCGGAGTTCCGACCTGGTCGAATACCACGTTCAGGTTCTTGCGCTCGGACGTCAGACGCATCATGGTCTTCACGAAGTTGTTGCCGAACTCCGAATAGAGCCATGCCGTGCGGAAAATCAACGCCTTGCATCCGCTCTCTGCTATCGCCTGCTCGCCTTCGAGTTTCGTTATGCCGTAAACTCCGGTAGGGGAGGTCGGGTCGTCCTCGCGCAACGGAATGTTGCTCATTCCGTCGAAGACGTAGTCCGTCGAAACGTGTATCAACGTTGCGTTGTGCGCTTTCGCCACTTCGGCGAGGTTGCGTACAGCGTCGCAATTTATCTTTCTTGCCGTCGCGAGGTCGTCTTCCGCCTTGTCAACATTGGTGTATGCGGCGCAGTTCACGATTATGTTTGTGTCAACTTTTGACACATAGCGTTCCACTGCCTCCTTGTCCGTAATGTCGAGGTCGGCGACATCCGTGTAGATGTAATTGTTGGCGGACGTCGCGCCGAGACGCTGCATTTCGTTGCCCAACTGTCCGTTGGAACCGGTTATAAGAATATTAAGCATAATAGTCCGTATTATAGTCGAACAACTCCTCCGCTTCGTCGAGCGTCGGATGTTTTCTGTCCTTTTCCGACAATATGGCGTCTTCCGGACGTATCTGCCAGTCAATGCCTATTTTCGGGTCGTTCCATGCGATGGCTCCCTCATGGTCGGGTGCGTAGAGGTTGTCGCATTTGTATTGGAATACCGCCTCCTCGCTCAATACGGCGAATCCGTGGGCGAACCCGCGCGGGATGAACAGTTGGCGTTTGTTCTCCTTCGACAGTTCGACGGCTACGTGTTTGCCGAATGTCGGCGAACCGCGGCGGATATCGACGGCTACGTCGATTACTCGACCTTCGACCACGCGCACGAGTTTCGACTGTGCGAACTCTCCTTTCTGGAAATGCAGCCCGCGCAGAACTCCGTATTTCGATTTCGATTCGTTGTCCTGCACGAACACGGTGTTCACTCCGACCTTGCGGGCGAACTCGGCGGCGTTGAAACTTTCGAAGAAGTATCCGCGCTCGTCGCCGAATATCTTCGGCTCGATGATTACGACACCTTCTATTGCTGTCTTTATTACTTCCATTGTTGCGAATTGTTTGCTATTTTGAGCAGGTATTGTCCGTACTGGTTCTTCGCCATCGGCTCGGCTGCCTTGCGTAACATATCTTTTGTAATCCAGCCCTTGTCGAAAGCGATTTCTTCGAGACATGCGATTTTCAGCCCCTGCCGCTTCTCTATCATCTCGACGAATATCGAAGCGTCAGCCAGCGAATCGTGGGTGCCGGTGTCGAGCCATGCGAAACCGCGCTTGAAGATTTTGACCTTCAAATCTTTTTTCGCGAGATACTCCTGATTTACGGTCGTTATCTCCAATTCGCCGCGTGCCGACGGCTTGATGTGCTTCGCTATCTCCACCACGCTGTTCGGATAGAAATACAGACCTACGACCGCATAGTTTGATTTGGGTTCTTTCGGCTTCTCCTCTATCGAGAGGCAGTTGCCGTTCCGGTCGAACTCCGCCACGCCGTAACGTTCCGGGTCGTCCACCCAGTAGCCGAATACGGTCGCCTTGTTTTCTATTTCGGCTGTCTTGACCGCGTCGGAAAGCAGTTCGGCAAGACCGGCTCCCTGAAATATATTGTCGCCGAGCACCAGACATACCGAATCGTCGCCGATGAACTCTTCGCCGATGATGAATGCCTGTGCAAGCCCGTCTGGCGACGGCTGTTCCGCATACGACAGCCGCACTCCGAATTCCGAACCGTCGCCGAGCAGACGGCGGAACGACGGCAGGTCATCCGGTGTGGATATTATCAGTATATCGCGGATTCCGGCGAGCATCAGTACCGAAATCGGATAGTAAACCATCGGTTTGTCGTATATCGGCAGCAGTTGTTTGCTGACTCCTTTGGTTATGGGGTATAACCGCGTGCCGCTTCCTCCGGCGAGTACAATGCCTTTCATATAGTTGGTTTTTAAGGGTTTTATTGTCTTGTCTGTTTTTTGCGCATTCGTAGATGCGTAAAAACATCCAAAGATAATGAAAAAAGCCCAATCGCCAAAGATTGAGCCTTTTATTTTACGCTAAAAGCGGGTGCCTCTATGCGTGCAGACGAGCCTTGACGTTTTCGGTCGCACGTCGCAGCAGTTCCGCCGGACAGCACAGCGTGATGCGGACGTATCTGCGTCCCTCGCTGCCGAAAATTCCGCCGGGTGTCAGGAACACGTCGCATTTTTCCAGTACCTCGTCCGAGAATGCGAAGCAGTCGCCCTCGTAATCCTCCGGAATTTCAGCCCAGATGAACAAGCCCGCCTGATGAGGACGGTATTTGCAGCCGAGCGCGTCGAGCAGGGCGTAACCCTCCTTCTCTCGTTCATAGTATATCGCGTTGAGTTCGTCGAACCATTCGTTGCCGAGCGACAGTGCGGTTTCCGCCGCAGCCTGAATAGGGTAGAACATGCCGGTGTCCATGTTGCTCTTGAACGACAGAATCGAGTCTATCCACTCTTTCTTGCCGACTATTACGCCGACGCGCCAGCCTGCCATGGAGTGTCCCTTCGACAGCGAGTTCATTTCCATCGCAACGTCTTTCGCACCCTCTACCGCCATAATGCTTATCGGCTTGCTGCCGTTGCGGATGAAACTGTAAGGGTTGTCGTGGATAATCAGTATGTTGTGCTTCGCTCCGAACGCGATTATCTTCTCGAACAAATCTTCGGTCGGCACCTGTCCCGTAGGCATGTTGGGGTAGTTCACAAGCATGATTTTCACGCCCTCGACACCCTCTTTCTCGATGGCGTCGAAATCGGGCAGGAATCCGTTCTCCTTGTTGAGCGCGTACGGCTGCATGACGCCGCCCGAGAGCCTTACGGCTGCGCTGTATGTCGGATAGCCCGGGTTAGGGACGAGTACCTTGTCGCCTTTGTTGAGGAACGTCATGCAGATGTGCATGATTCCCTCTTTCGAACCGATGAGCGGCAGAACCTCGCCGTTGCAGTCGAGTTCGACGCCGTACCAGCGTCTGTACCAGTCGGCGAAAGCCTTGCGCAGAAGCGGCGTGCCGTTGAACGGCATATATTTGTGAACGTCCGGACGCTGCGCCTCTTTCGACAGACGGTCGATTACCGCCTGTGCCGGCGGGAGGTCGGGGCTGCCCATTGCGAGTTTGATGATTTGGCGTCCTGTCGAAGCCTCGATTTCGGAGATTTCGCGCAGACGTCTCGAAAAATAATACTCGCCTGTACCGTCCATGCGGTGCGAGCGTTCGATATTGACTTTATTCATAGTACGGAAGGGTTTGACTTCACAAAGGTAGTAAAATATTCGGCAGGTAAAACAGTTTTGTCGCTCTTAATTTATATATTTGCCGCCTGAAACATAATCGGCGCGTGCGGATTCGGCGCAGTATTAGCGTATTGGGATTGCCGAGCGGAGAAAAATGCGGGCGGGCGATTGCCTGATGCCGCACCCGTCGATAGGCATAATGGGAGTTATGGATTTTATTCAATCGATGTTTTTCGGAGAGGGTGTAGCCCATTCGATATTCGTTCTGGCGATAGTCATTACCGTAGGGGCGGCACTGAGCAAAATCAAGGTGTGCGGAGTGTCGCTGGGTCCTACGTGGATTCTTTTCGCAGGTATCGCGGCAAGCCATTTCGGCATGTTCCTCGATTCGGAAACGCTGGTTTTCGCCCGCGATTTCGGATTGACGCTGTTCGTCTTTTCGATAGGTCTGCAAATCGGACCGGGTTTCTTTTCATCGCTGCGTCAGGGCGGAATCAGACTGATTTGGATTTCGCTGCTCGTAATGCTGCTCGGCATGGTATGCACATACGTGTTCCATCTGCTCAGCGGCATTCCGTTGCAGACGATGGTCGGAGTGCTTACTGGAGCCGTCGCCAATACGCCCGCCATGGGTGCGGCGCAGCAGGCGTATATCGACGTTACGGGAATCAACGACCAGTCTATTCCGATGAGTTTCGCCGTGTCGTATCCGTTCGGTATCGTCGCGGTGATAATCGCTTTCGTGATTCTGCGCTTCGTGCTGAAAGTCGATTACGAAAAGGAGAACGAGGCGTTGCGTGCCATGAGCGGCGAGAACAAGTTCGCGGCGAAATACTCTATCGAGATTACCAACGACCGTATCGGCGGGCAGACGGTCGGAACAATCCGTTCGCTGATTAACCGCCCGTTCGTGATATCGCGTATCTCGCACGACGGCAACAAGGCTTTCGTCGCCGATTCGGACAGTAAAATCTATCGCGGCGACAAGATTTTCGTCGTCAGCAACCCTGAGGACAAACAGGCTATATTGACGTTCCTCGGTCAGGAGGTCGACATGCTCGAAGCGGAGTGGGGCGAGTTCGACGGCAAACTTGTTTCGCGGCGAATCGTAATCACCCGTCCCGAAATCAACGGAAAACGTTTCGTAGACCTTCGTCTGCGAACCAAATACGGTATCAACATTACCCGCGTGAACCGTTCGGGTGTCGATATAATCCCGCATCAGGGCATGGAGTTGCAGTTGGGCGACAAGGTGATGGTCGTCGGCTCGGAGGACGCGATAAACAAGGTCGCCGACCTGCTCGGAAATTCGCTGAAAAAACTGCACGAACCGCATATCCTGACGATTTTTCTCGGAATAGCGCTCGGGGTGCTGGTCGGTTCGATTCCGCTGTTCAATATCCCGCAGCCGGTAAAACTCGGGCTTGCCGCCGGACCGATGATAATGGCTATCCTAATCGGACGCTTCGGCACGCACTGGCACTTGATAACCTATACGACGTTGAGCGCGAATCTGATGCTCCGTGAGGTCGGACTCGCCATGTTCCTTGCCGCCGTCGGTCTTGCGTCGGGCAACGGATTCGTCGAAGCGGTCGTGGATGGCGGCTATGTGTGGATGATTTATGCGACGCTGATTGCGATGATTCCGGTAATACTGGTGGGAGTGTACGCACGTCTTGTCTACCGCATGGATTTCTATACGCTTATGGGCGTGCTGTCGGGCAGCATGACCAATCCCATTTCGCTCGCATACGCCAACAATATCGCCGGCAGCGACATGCCTGCAATCAGTTATGCGACGGTATATCCTCTGGTGATGTTCCTGCGCGTGGTCTTCGCGCAGTGCATGATTCTCTTTCTGATGTAATAAAAAAGTCCTTAAAGACATTAACGACTTTAAGGACTTTGTTGCAGTTTCGTTGCTCGCGAAGCCTATCTTTTCGAGCGGCGTTTCTTCGAACGCTTGCTGCGTCTTGCGAATGCAAGGGCGAGCAGTCCGATAAGGGCGCAGGCACAGATGATGATGATTCCCGTGTTGATGTTGTCGCCCTTGACGCGCGACCACATTTCGAGCATCTGTTCGGTGCGGTCGCCCGAATCGTGCATCATGGCGCAGCGGGCGATGACCTCGGCTGACGGATACTGCACGCGGTCGATTTTCACGCTGTCGGCACCCTCGCCGAAAAAGTAACTTACGTCGATTGCTTCGTCGAGCGAATCGTCGGTGCGGTTTTCGAGAACCTCAGGTGCGCCTACCGCACTTACATAACCGATAGCGTCCATGTTGCGGATTGCGATGTCGGGACGGCACAGGAAGTTGATGAAATATTTCGCCGCCTTGACGTTCTTGGCATATTTGGGGATTACCCATCCGTCGAACCATACGTTGCTGCCCTCTTTCGGTACCGCGTAGTCGAGCGAAACGCCCACTGCGGCAGCCTCCTCGATTGCCCATACCGCATCGCCGCTCCATGTCAGATTGACGTATGCCTTCTCCTTGGTCATCATCTCCTTGCCGAAATCGGCCTCCCAGCCGGCGATGTATTTCTTCGCATCTTTCAGATAGTTTTCGACGCGTGCGATGGATTCGTCCGACGAATCGTACATCAGTTCGTCGAGCGTAACCTTGCCGGATGCGATTTCATCCTGATTGAGATAGACGAGGATAGGACTGTAAACGTCGCGGAATGCGTCCTTGACGAATATCTTGCCGCCGAATTTCTCGTTTTGGAGAATCGACCATGTCGAAGCCTCCTCCTCGGTTACGTATTTGGTGTTGTAGAGTATGCCGGTCGTTCCCCACATGTAGCCGACCGAGTAGTCGTTGGCATTCTTGCCGTGTCCGTCGATTTTGTTGAAGCAATCGACGATGTAAGGCGACAGATTGCCGTCGATATAGTTCGGCGTGTCGCCGAAATCACGGTCGATAGGCAGCAGCAGGTCGTTGCGCAGCATTCGCTCGATAATATAGTCCGACGGGCATACGACGTCGAAATCCTCGTGTCCGCGCTCGATTTTGGCGAGCATGATTTCGTTGATGTCGAACAGTTGGTAGATTATCGTAACGTCTTCGCCGGTCTGCTCCTTGTACCAGTCCTTGAACTCGGTAAGGACGTCTTCGTCGATGTAGTCCGCCCAGTTGTATATTTTCAGAATGTTTTCGCGGTTGTCCTCCTTTGCACAGCCTGCGAATGTCATCAGCGCGATTGCCGATGCGAATACGAAGTTGATGAATTTCCTCATTTCTCGATTTTTAATTTGTCGTTTGTTGTTTTTTGGCATTGCGGTGCGCACGGATGTTGATGATTACGAGCAGCAGCAATACCGTGGCGAAAATGATTGTCGAAAGCGGTCGCAGTTCGGGCGTAAGTCCTCCCTTGCGGGCGTCCGCATAGATGAATGTGGACAGCGTTTCCAGTCCATGATTTCCGATGGTGAATATCGTAACCGCGAAGTCGTCTATCGAAAGCGTGAACGAGAGGATGAATCCCGAAATCATGCCCGACCTAATCTCCGGCATGATGACTTTGCGGAGTGCCTGAAACGGCGTAGCCCCCAAATCGAGAGCCGCTTCGTAAATATTGGGGTTCATCTGTCGCAATCGCGGCATTACGCTCAACACGACGTAAGGCGTGCAGAATGCGATATGCGCGAGCACGACCGTCAGATATCCCTGCGTTATGCCGAGGCTTACGAATAGCAGGAACAGCGAGATACCGGTTATGATGTCCGGATTGAGCATCGGAATGTTGTTCAGAAACGTGATTGCCTGACGCTTGCGACCGTGCATGTTGAATATGCCTATTGCCGCTATGCTGCCCAGCAGCGTCGAAACCGCTGCGGCAATCAGGGCTATCGTGAACGTATTCTCGATGGCATCGACAAGCGAGTGCCGCACTCCGCCCGAAAAGAGCGACGTGTAGAGATTGGTCGAAAATCCTGTCCAGTTGCCCAAAACCTTGGCTTCGGTGAACGAGAATATGGCAATGATGAGTATCGGCGCATAGAGCATCGCCAGCAGCAGCCACAGATACGATTGTGCGAAAAACTTCTTCATCATATCAATCCTCCCTCGTTATCCGATTCGGTGTCGCTGCCGTCCGACAACAGGCTCGTTACGCCTATTATTATCAGCATGATTAGCGACAGTGCCGCACCGTAGTTCCACATTCCGTTGTTGATGTTCTCCTGAATCGTCGTACCGAATAGTTTCACGTTGTTCATCGTCAGCAGTTCGGCGATGGCGAACGTCGAAATCGTCGGCATGAACACCATCATGATTCCGCTCATCACACCCGGCATCGACAGAGGCATAATGACTTTCCAAAACACTTTGCCCGATGTCGCTCCGAGGTCTTCGGCAGCCTCTATCAGCGAGTGGTCCATCTTCTGCATCGTATTGTAGATAGGATATATCATGAACGGCAGGAAGTTGTAGACCATTCCGAATATCAGCGCGCCCTCGCCGAGCGGAATATGCACGAAGTCGAACAGAGCCACCGTAGCGAGCGTGCGCACGAGGATGTTTATCCACATCGGCAGGATGAACAGTACGACGGTTATCTGCGACCTGTTAAGGCTCTTGTCGCTCAGGATATAGGCGGCAGGATAGCCCAGCAGGATGCAAAGAATGGTCGTGATGAGCGCGATGCCGATAGAGTAGATGAACGTGTTTACCGCTTCGGGCTGCGTGGCGAATTTCACGAAGTTCTGAAACGTGAAATTGCCCGCGTTGTCCTTGAATGCGTATATGAAAATCAGCACGAGCGGCAGCACCACGAATATCATCAGAAAGATGAAATAGGGTATCGCCCAATTCGACCTTCTGGTCGATATTTTCAACAGTCTGTTCATTTCCGCCGCAATTAGACACGTTTGGTGATACGCATGTTCTCCGGTGCTATCGAGATTCCGACGAGGTCGCAGTTGTCCCAAATGTCGTCGGTATCTACATAGAGGTTGTCGCCGTCATCGGTAACGACCGTCAGATGATAGTGGTTGCCTTTGTACAGGATGAAATGGACTTCGCCCGTAAGCGTGCCGTCCTCCTTGTTGTCGAGCAGTTCCACCTTGTCGAAATCGACGCGTACACGGACTTCGTCGCCCGCCTGCATGCCGCATTCCGGACAGTCGAACTCCGCACCGAGCATCTCGACGCGGGTCGGCGATACCATAACGCCGTCGAACGTGTTGCAGGTACGTTCCTTCTTCATCACGTGGATGTCCGACGGCTTGATGAACATTCCGACCGTCGAGCCTACCTCGAACGGATTGTAGTCCTGAATCATCAGTTCGAATCCCTTGTCGGTATCGACGAACATTTCGTAATGTACGCCCTTGAATGTGCATGACTTGACTACGCCAGTGAATTTGGCGTTATCGGCATTGGCGATGATGTAGATGTCCTCCGGACGGATTACCACGTCCACCTCGGCATGTTCGCCGAATCCCTCGTCCACGCACTCGAAAGTGTGTCCGATGAATGAAACCTCGCGGTCTTTTATCATCGTGCCGTTCAGAATGTTGCTTTCGCCGATGAAATCGGCTACGAACGAGTTGGTTGGTTCGTTGTAGATGTCCGTCGGCGAACCTATCTGCTGGATTCTGCCCTCGCTCATGACGACGATGGTGTCGCTGAGCGTCAGTGCCTCCTCCTGGTCGTGCGTTACGTAGATGAAGGTTATGCCCAGTGTCTTGTGCATCTCCTTCAACTCCATCTGCATGTCCTTGCGCATTTTCAGGTCGAGTGCCGCCAGCGGTTCGTCCAGAAGCAGCACTTTCGGCTGGTTGACGATTGCACGCGCGATAGCGACACGCTGCTGCTGACCTCCCGACAGCGAATTTACGTCGCGGTCTTCATAGTCGGTCATGCTTACCATCTTCAATACCTTGCGCACGCGCTTGTCGATTTCGTCCGACGGAACCTTTTTCAGTTTCAGTCCGAATGCGATGTTGTCGTACACGTCCAGATGCGGAAACAGCGCGTAACGCTGGAATACCGTATTGAGCGGACGGAGGTGCGGCGGAACTTCCGATATTTCGTTGCCCTCCATCGTTATCGAGCCTTCGTCGGCGCGGTTGAATCCGGCGAGCAGTCGCAGAAGCGTGGTTTTGCCGCAGCCCGACGGACCGAGAAAGGTTATGAATTCGCCGCGTTTGATTTCGAGGTTTATGTCGTTGAGTACCTTCTTGTCGCCGAACGATTTCGAAAGATGCTCGATTTTGATTATTGATTCGTTGTTACCCATTACCGGTTGAAAATTATTTATTGACAATCCGTTTACGCTATTTCCTGCGATGACGCAATACGGTTCGCGTCAGGTTGAAATAGTATGTTGCGCCGAGCGTCAGCGATACGTCGTTCGAATAGTTGTTCGCAGCGACGACGGCATGTATGCGCAGGTCCCGACTGTTGCGGAGCGGATAATAGTGTATGCCCGCGCCGTAGAACGCATAATCCTTTCGCCGCATGATGCCTGTCGGGACTATGCTGCCGTCGATTTCCCAATCGTCGCCGTATCCGAACAGGTCTTCGTCGCCGTGGCGGAACTCGTATCCGCCTTTTATGAAAAATTCTGCCTTGTCTTTCAGGTTGTACGACAATTTGCCTATGAGCGACATCTCCTGGTCGAAAAACCGTTTTGTGGACGATGCCCTGTTCATGTAGTCGAGTTCTATCGCGAAATCGCCTATGTCGAACCTGTTGCCGAGCGATATTATGGATATGAAACGTCCCCGTTCGTATTCCATGAAGTTCGCCGACCATATCGGCGAAAAACAGCCGTATTCGCCGCTCCAATAGAGCGAATAGGTAAAGAGTTTACCCGCGAACGGTCGTTCGGCGAAAGGCGACGTGGTGAAATGGAAAGCCAGCGTGGACGATTCGGTAGGGGAGTATTCGACTTTACCGCCCCACTGATATATCGCGATGTTGTTCCAGAAACCGGAACTGAGATTGATGTGCGAATCGACATCCATTGCGTCGAGTTCGTAACCTCCGATAGCCATCATGTCCTTGCCGAGCGAAAACGTGAAATTGCCTACGGAGTACGACAGCGTCAGCCAATCGACCCAGTTGTTGTCGTCGGAACGGAATGAGTTTTTGTAGAGAGATTTCGGGTCGGTCGAGAGCCAGTGATTGCACATCGAATAGGAGAAGTGCTCGCCGATATTCCCTTCGAATACCGTGTAGAGAGAGGAGTTGCTGAAATCGACGCCTCCGTTACCCTTATTGCCGACCGGAATATAAGGATTGACGTCGAAACGAGGAATGATAGTCAGTTCGGGTGTATTTCCCAAGGACTCAGCCTCTTGTGAGTAGGTACAGAAGTAGCATGGAATCGCTACCAACAAAGCAAGAATTTTTCTCATTTTCCATAAAAAGTATATAATGGTTAACGGGGTGCAAATATATGAATAAATCGGAAAAATCCGACTTTTACGGCGAAAATTTGCGAAAATATAGGTGAGATAGGATGCTTGTCTGCGCTATTAAAGACTTTAAGGTCCTTAAAGTCCTTGACGATACCCCGCTGCGCGGAAAACAAAAAAGGGTAAGCGACTTATATCGCACCGCTACGACCGCATACCCTTGCTCGATTCCTCGCCTGGGGGAGTTCTGCGGGAGCTGGTCGTATAAGACTTACCCGACTGCAAAAATATAAATATTTTGCGTTTCTGCAAAAAATATGCTCTGATTTATTTTCGGCACATATATATAATTCTACACGGAAGTATTGTAACGACGTTACTGCGAGCATAACGTTAGTGTCGCGTTGCAATCTGCCGTTGTGTATCAATATTTGTATATTGATTTTTTCGGATTTGGCAAGTATATAAAACACACCGGTCTGTTTCTTGAAAACAGACCGGTGTGTTTTATTGATTTTAATGATTATTTCGAGGAGAATTTCGCTACTGCACGAACGGAATACTTCGAAGTAGCCACGCTGCTGATGGCTGCTTCTTCCATACCGCTTGCTCCTGTGTAAGTCCAGTAGTATACGGTTTTATTACGAGTGCCGCCCATGCTCGATGTCCAGTAATTATCGCCCGGAAGCATATAGTCTGTTTCCTCGGTCTTTCCTGTAACGGAACGCCAAGTCGATTCCAGAGAATTATAATTGTTCATAATCGCCTGCAATTCGTCGCGTGCCGGCAAATACCAATTCAAACCTTCGACAGAATAATTTTTGCATGCTTCGAATGCCGGATAATTGGCGATATTATTATTGGCAATAGCCATGTTTACAGAGCCGTCCGTTGCACTGGCCATAACCGGAGTGGCTTTGGCAGGTCCCCATGCATAAGTCGCATTTTCTGCGCCGCAGTCATTGATTGCCATAACCTTACCGGCAGTTCCTTCTGCATTGGTAAGAGCGAATACGATACCCTTTACCTCTGCATCAGAAGCAGCGTCGAATGGGTATTTATCGCCGATTTCATACGAATGAGGCTCGACAGTGATAAGGTCGAAATTCGCTCCGACAGTCGTGATTTCGCCGGCTGCTATATTGAGCGCTTTCTTGAAACGAACCTTGCGAAGAGTTTCGTCGTATTTCAAATTGGTGAAAATGGTAATGCTCATGTTGTCGTATTTGCCGGCAGGTACGACGATATAGAATTTAGCCGCTACGCCTTTTGTCAATGTCACATTCTGGCATGCGAGCGTCAACTGATTGGAACTTGCGTCGGTTGCCTTCAATGTCGGTACGCCTGCGCCCGGAGCAGGGAAAGTAATGACCGCCGGACCGCAAAGAGGCTGAGAGCCGTTGGTCTCCAATACGATTTTGGTAAGGCTCAAATCTTGGTCAGGAGTAACTTCCACAACTACGATACCGCAGAGGTTATGAAATACCATGTTGTTCAATTCGCTGTTTACGGCTGCCATCGGATTGAACGTCGGCTCGAAATTTTCAACGGAGGTGCAGTCCTGGCTCTTAGGCAATTCGATGTAGCCCTGGTTTCCGGAAACGGTCGTTTTGGTGTTGAAAGGGTACACGGCATAATACTCTTTGCCGACGATACCGCCTGGCGCATTTTCGTTAGGCTTGTTGTATTCGAATGTCGCTGTCGTTTCACCTGCTCCGGCTGTAAGAGCATAGGTAAGCGGAGTTTGTCTTTCGTCGCTCCATACGCTCAATTTATCTTCCGGAGACCAAATTACATTGAGACCGTCCAGTGTAGTACGGCTTTCGGGTATTATTGCGTTCAATACCGAAATTCCATCTTTTTCGACCGGTGCAATGTTGTTCCCTTCTTCTTTCGAACAACCCGACAATATCGTTGCCGATGCTGCTAAAACAAACAATAATTTTTTCATAATTCAGATGATTCGATTTTTAAGTTTCTATTTACTCCCAAGCGTCTGCGTCGTTGTCGCTGTTATTGGTAGTGAACGCAGAAGTTCCAGTACCGCTCGCGATAGTACTGTCCTGAAATCCGGCTTCGGCAGCAAACTTGAAGATGTCGATCTCCGGGCTAATGTAATTCTTCGTAGTCATAAATACTTAAAATTATTAGTTAATAATATTTTGTGAGTTTATTGTTATTCGATTACATGAGTTTTATTGAACATCAGGCGCAATTTCCATTCCGTAATGTAATAAATTGCGGAATAGGGATTGAATCGAATGGTAAATGCTTGATTATTAGGTACTAATACGGAAAAATACCCCCCCCGAAATTTCGGAGAGAGGATATGGATGAAAGTGATATGTACTGATAGAGGTACTTCATCGCTTCTGTTTCACCTGTTACGGATGCAAATATAAATCATATTTTTTAAAAAATATAGAATCGCGAAAAAATTTTCTTTTTTTACGATATTTTTTGGTTGAACGAGATTTGAAGTTGAGTTGTCGGAAATTAGTCATACGTGAATTTTTTGTATATTTGTAACGTCAGTGTAGATAGGCAGATGCGTATTTGCATACATGTTTATATTTTAATTGAGGAATGAAAAAACATAAAACCGTTTTGTCGGTGGCGTTTGCTGCCGTTATAATCGCTTTTGCAGGACTGTTGTTTGCGCGCAATGCGTTTTACGGGAATTGCGTAAAAGAGGAGTATACATTATATATATATGATACCGTATCATATGCGAATTTGCGGACAGAAATCGCGGAGCATATCTCGCATCGTCGGGCTTTCGATGTTTACGCACGGCGCATCAATCTCGAAAACCGGTTTCGGCACGGTCGTTATGTGCTGAAAGACGGCATGAGCGTGATTGATGTCGCGCGAATGATTAAACTCGGCGAGCAGACGCCCGTGCGGATAGTCATAGGAAATGCGCGGACGCCCGAGCAACTCGCCGGAAAAATCGCGTCGCAAATCGAAGCGGATTCGGCATCTGTGCTTGCGGCGATGAACGACAAGACGTTGCGCGGGGAGTTGGGCTTCGCCGAAGACAGTCTGATGGCGATGTTCGTTCCTAATACGTATGAAGTATATTGGACGGTTGCACCGGAGCGGCTGTTACGACGGATGAAAAACGAATACGACCGGTTCTGGGCAGCCGGACGCGATGCGAAACTCGCGCGTACCGGACTGTCGCGCTACGAAGCGATGACGCTCGCCTCGATAGTCTACGAAGAGACAAAGATGCGTGACGAAATGCCGAAAATAGCCGGCGTTTACATGAACCGGCTGCGCCGCGGAATTCCGTTGCAGGCATGTCCTACGGTGAAATTCGCCATGGGGCGGTTCGACCTGCGGCGCGTGTTGAACGAGCATCTGCGCTATGATTCGCCGTACAATACCTACCGTCATCGCGGATTGCCGCCTGGACCTATCTGCATTCCGAGTATTGCGGCGATAGATGCGGTTCTCGATTATGAAAAGAGCGACTATCTCTATTTCTGTGCGCGTCCCGAGTTCGACGGCAGACACAATTTTGCGCGGACATTGAGGGAACACAACGAAAATTCGCGCAGATATTCGGCTGAACTTGCGCGACGGAATATCCGGTAGTAGGGGATAAGGTCTTTAAAGTCCTTAACGACCTTAAAGACTTTAAGGTCTCTGAGGAAATCAGGAAAATCAAAATAACTTTTGCTTTTCCACTCGCTTATTCGCAATTTGGCTGTGCCCAATATACTCCCGCTCGGCAATGCTCAAATAAATTTGGCATTGCGCTCGCTTATTCGTATATTTGTTGCCGCAAAACATGACGAAAGATAGGTGTCGGCGTTGCGGGGTCTGTCGGATGCAATACGTTGCACTATCTTTGTAAAGACTTGATTTTAACAAATCATAATGATTATGGAAAATGTAAATTTCGGAAACGAGGTACTCTCCAAAGGTGCGATTTTGGGTGTACTGATGCTGGCATCGAATCTTGTGGAACAGTCCGCGATGATTTATGGCGGAACTATCGGCTGGATGTCGTTCGTCGGGGTTGAGTCAATCGCTGTAACGGTCGTATATATCTGGTTGCTGTACCGGTTCGCCAAAAACTATTCGCTCGCCGTATACGAGAGCCGCCGCGACCCCAAATATTTCTCCTATGGCGAAGGTTTGGGCTACGTCGTTTCGGTTGCCGTGTTGGCGGGCGTCATCGTCGCATTGGGCGGATATTTGTTCCGTCATTTCGCGATAGGCTATGACAACTATATCGCCGGTTACATGCAGATGATGCAGAACGTCCTCGCATCGAGCCAGATTCCGGCTTCGATGGAGGGCGTGTACGAACAGTTGTTCTCGCAGTTGGAGTCGCAGTCCGAACCGTCGCTCATAAAAACCGTCTTTTCGGGTGCATGGTCGTATCTGTTCTCCGGACTTTTACTCGGACTGATTATCGCCGCCGTGATAAAGCGCGCACCGAAACTGTTTGGCGACGAATTGGACGATGCGGAATAGTCTCGACATATCGGTCGTCGTACCGCTCTACAACGAGCGGGAGTCGCTGCCCGAACTTATGGCATGGATTGACCGCGTGTGTCGCGAAAACTCTTTGTCATACGAGGTCATCATGGTGGATGACGGCTCGTCCGACGATTCGTGGAGCGTCGTCTGCCGGTTGAAGGAGGAGTTTCCCGAAAACCTGCGGGCGATACGGTTCATGCGCAATTACGGCAAGTCTGCCGCTCTTTATTGCGGATTCGAGGCTGCCGAAGGCGAAGTCGTATTTACCATGGATGCCGATTTGCAGGACTCGCCCGACGAGATTCCCGCAATGCGTCGAATGATTGCGGACGACGGTTACGACCTCGTGTCGGGATGGAAAAAGCACCGTTTCGACCCTCTGTCGAAACGCCTGCCGAGCAAATTCTTCAACTGGACGGCGCGATGCGTGTCGGGAATCCGTCTGCACGATTTCAATTGCGGTCTGAAATGTTATCGCCGCAATGTCGTCAAGTCGATTGAGGTTTACGGCGAAATGCACCGGTATATCCCGATTCTCGCCAAATATGCCGGATTCGGTCGTATCGGCGAAAAGGTGGTGCATCATCAGGCGCGAAAGTACGGCGTGTCGAAATTCGGCATGGAGCGGATGCTCAAAGGGTATCTCGATTTGATTACCGTTACCTTCATGTCGCATTTCGGGCGTTCGCCCATGTATTTCTTCGGCGGGCTCGGCACGCTGATGTTCCTTATCGGAGGGTTCACGACCGTGTGGATAATCGCCGACAAGTTGTACAAGCAGTTGAACGACATGCCGCTGCGTGCGGTAACCGACCAGCCGCTGTTTTATCTGGCGATACTGGCGATAATTCTCGGAGTTCAGTTGTTCCTTGCCGGATTCATCGGCGAACTGACCAACCGCAATTCGAGCGACAGAAACAAATATTTGATAGATAAGAAGATATGATACAGAGAATACAATCCTTATACCTGCTTGTCGCTGCGGCGTTGCTTGCTGTTGCGATTTTTACACCGATAGCCTCTTTTACCGGCGGAGGTACGGAACTGACGCTGTCGGCATTCGAACTCTCCGATAGCGGGGGAGTATACGCGGAATCCGCACTTTGGATGGGCATTCTGCTTTCGCTGTCGGCACTGTTGCCGCTGGCAACGATATTCTTGTACAAGCACAGACAGTTGCAAATCCGCCTGTGCGGCGTGGAACTTGTATTGCTTGTAGGCGACATAGCGTTTATGACGATATACTATCTGCTTGCCGAGCGGGTCGTGGAGGCGACTGCATTTCCGGCATCGGCGATTCGCTTCGGTGCGATAATGCCTGTCGTGGCGATAGTGTTCGTCGCACTCGCCATGCGGGCGATATTCCGCGACGAACTGCTCGTGCGTTCGCTCGACAGAATCAGATAGCGCGTCGATTCATGCGGTATGGCGGTATCTTTCGCAGGATACCGCCATATTGCGTTTATGGGCTATATGTGTGTCATCTTCGGCAACTTCGCCAAAAATTTTATATGTTTCTTTTGAAACGAGAAAAAATGTATTAAATTCGTGTCTATTTTATGACGATTTAATAGCGAAACAGAGAATGAGATAACAAATTATTATGAACAATTCAATAAAAATCAACATCATGAAAAACCTTTTCAAAGTTTTTGCGTGTTCGATTGCACTGTTTTCGATGAGTGCCATGACGGGATGCGATAACGGCGACGTGTACATTTACGAGTCGTCGGATCTCACCGGTCAGCGTCCGTCGATAAGCATCGATACGCCTTCCGTTTCCATCGCCAAGTTTGGTAAGGATATGGATGTAGCCGTTACTGCCGATTCGTATTGGACGGTGGAAAGCGACCAGAGTTGGGTAGTCGCCCTCCCTTCTTCGGGAACAGGCAACGCATCGGTTAAAATCGCGATTGCGGAGAACGAGACCAACGCCATGCGCCGTGCGATCGTTACGTTCACCGTTTATCAGAAATCGACCGGCTGGAAGTGGGACAAGGCGGAACTCGCCGTTACGCAGTCTTCTTCCGATGCCCCTTACGTTCAGGGCGAGGTCGAGAAACTTATCGAGTTTATCCGCAACAACCACGGAGGACTCTCCGCGACTGCCAACGAGTCGGCTACGCTCGGATATACCGAAGATTCCGTCGAGGCTGTCGTTCTCGCCAACTATGGAGACGGCAATATCGACCAGTTGCTCGCTGTCGGCGACAATACCGGCTATCCGAACTCGGCTATTCTGCTCTACGGATTCAATTCGTCCTCGATTTCCAACTATCCTGTCGGTTCTGTCGTTAAGGTTGCCGGTTTGAAGAACGCATCCTACAACTTCCGTTACGGATTGCGCCAGTTGCAGAGCGTTACGGTTACACGCACCGGCGATGTCCGCGAACTCGTCGTTCCGGAACTTACCGTCGCAGAACTTTTGACCAACGAATATCAGGGACAATATGTCGCTGTCAAGGATGTCCATGCCGCAGCGGACTGGAACGGCAAACCGTGGGTTGCCGCCGACCGTCAGACCGTTGTATTGGAAAATGCCGAAGGCACTACGCTCTCCGTAAGCATGGGTAAGTCGCAGTATGCTCCGTTGTTCGCGAATTATACCATCAACAGCGACAAGACCGGAACCATCAAGGCTCTGTCCGGATATTTCCGTTCGGCAGTTCAGATTATGCCGGTATACGTTTCGGACGTACTCGAACTTTCTAACGTAGCACTGCTTCTTTCGTCTACCGATGTGATTTTGGAGGCGACCGCAGGCTCGGAGGCTACGATTACCATTCAGTCTATGGGCGAGTGGACTTTGAAAACGGATGGAACAGGATTCACCGTCGACCCGCAGTCGGGCGACGGCAACAAGAATGTGGTTACTGTCAAGGCTACCGCCGATGCCACTCAGGATTTGTCGCAGACTCTCGGCACCATTACTGTAACGGGCGGCGGCGAAACGCAGACCGTTACCGTCCGTCAGAAGGGTATTGGCGGCGGAGTGTCGATTCAGGGACTGAATGACTATATCGTTACCAATCCGGTCAATAACGGCGGTTCGCTCAAAGGCTACGGTCCTATCAAGGCATACGTGGCGGCGAACAATACCGGCGGCAACTTCTACAACACCTTGGCAGTCGTGGACAATACCGGCAAACCTAATTCGGGAATGTTGTTCTACGGTGTAAACTATACCGATGCCGAACTTCCTGTCGGTGCGGAGGTCGAAATCGATTTGAGCGAGGCTACCTACGTTCCGTACAACGGTCTGCCTGAGGTTTCGGGTGCTAAGATTACCGCAACCGGCAGCAAGGTTGAAATGAACGTTCCGGAACTGACTGTCGGCGAGGCATGTTCGATGAACTACGTAGGTCAGTATATCTGCGTCAAGGACGTCGCTCCTGCCGCAGAGGGTTACTGGAACACCACGTCCGAAAATTATGCGAATACCACACTCACGAATACGAGCGGTGCTTCGGTTACAATTCGTGTGAACAAGAACGCCGAGTTCGCTGCCGAGAAATATATCGTAGAGCGCGGCAATATCTACGGCGTGATGGAGATTTACAGTTCGTCGTATCAGATGTTCCCTATGTCGAAAGCCGACGTTGCGGCATTCGCAGAGCCGACCGACCCGCTGCTCAAACTCGATACCGACAACCTTACGTTCGTTGCCGGCGGCGAGACCAAGCAGGTAGTTCTGACGGTTAAGAACGTTCCGTCTTACGAAGTTGTTGCGACGACATCGAATAACGACCAGTTCGAAACCGTGGTATCCGCCGACAAGAATACCGTTTCGGTAATCGCACGTCCTAACGAAACCGATACCGCTATCGATGCCGTGCTGACTGTAACTGTGAAATATCCGGAGGGCGAACTCAAACAGACTGTTGCCTTGAAGCAGAACGCTTCCGTTTCCGCCGATGCCGAGCGTGTAACATTCTCGCTCGCATCTATCGAGGCTTCGGTCGGCGGTGAGATTGCGAAATCGTATATAGGTACCGTTGCCGACCCGTCTACGTGGTTGCACTGGACTACCGACGGTATCGGATTCGCGGGAGTCCGCATCCAGCGTCCTTCTGCAAGCAGCGCTTATCAGGGAACCATTCAGATGCAGGGTAATGCGACCGATGCTGCAAGACAAGGATTTATTACCAATACCGAATCGCTTACGGATATTCAGCAGATTATCGTGGTTCTGCGTGCAAATTCAGCAACGGCATTGAACGTAAGCATATTCATGGGCGACAAGCCTGCCGATGCAGCCGATTACGAAGGTACGGAGGTTACGCCGACTTCTAACACCAGCGTTAAAGACGATGCTTCCGGACAGTATGTACATACCGTATCTTACGAGTTCGCCGGCAACAAGTATCCTTATTTCAAACTGGTAAACAAGACTCGCGCGGCATTCTATGCCGAGTCTATCACTGTTGTTTACAAAAAATAACGGTAAGTAATATTGACCGAAGGGTTTTGACCGACCCTTCGGTTGCGAATGGATTGAAAAACGAACTGAAATCGATTTTATGAAGGCATTGAATAGGGTATTGTGGGTGATGGTTGTCGCGTTGCTGTCCGTCGGTTGCGGAAAGGACGACGGCGGCGAACGTGTTGTGGTTACCAATGCCTATCTGAACTGCAACTCCGTGGCGAAAGGCTACGATACCAGTTGCGGACTGATATTGCATGCGCCGATTGGCACGACATACACCGTGAGCGTGGTTTCCGAAGGCGACTGGTGTCTGCTGACGAACGACCGGGTTACGGAGGTTACCGAAACGATGCGTGCGACGGAGGCTATGCAGTGGGTGAGATTCTCGCAGAATATGGAGGAGATTCGATATGCGACGATTACGGTCGTGTTCGACAACGGCTATACCTTCGAACTGCCGCTGCGTCAGACCGTGTTCGACGCTCCGGCGGAGTATGACAAACCGTGGAACGAGTTGCCGAAATATGTTCCGAACGACAACTATATATATCGTACCCATACGTCGGTTCTGCAAAACGAGGTGAAGCGCAACTATACTTTCTGCTTCGACAAGACCGAACACGCGTCGCTGTGGGTCGCCTATCCGCTGCACACTTGCTATACGACGGGGGATGCGAACCGCAATAACAGCAATTTCGGTTTCGACCCCGATGTCGCAGCCATGTATCAGGCTAATCTGAGCCGTTCTTACAGCGGTCCTTATGACCGGGGACACCAGATTCCTGCCGCCGACCGAAAGTGTACGCAGGCGATGATGAACCAGACTTTCTATTCGACCAACATGACTCCGCAATTCAACCGGTTCAATCAGAATCTGTGGGGTTCTTTGGAGGGAAAGGTGCGCGACCAGATTTGTCCGGATACGCTGTATGTCGTTACCGGCGCATATTTCAAGGGTCCTTACGACTCGTCGATAGCGCAATACACGACGGATGCGAGCGGACAGAGGATGCCGATTCCGTCGCACTATTTCAAGGTGCTGCTGCGGACGGTAAAGGGCGATACGGGTCGTTCGGTCGATTCGTTCGACAATGCGTCTGATTTGCAGGCGATAGGAGTTTGGCTGCAACACAAGAATACGGGATATGATGTGGAAATGCCGGCAGATGCATTCGTTCCCGTTCGCGAAATCGAAGAAAAGACCGGTTTCGAGTTCTTCAACATGCTCGACCCCGATATAGCCGACAAGGTGAAGCGGCAGTGCAACCCGTCGGCTTGGAGAAGATTGCAGTGATAACGGAATTAAAAGAAAATTAAAAATATATGAAAAAAACATTTTTAACCCTGCTGATGGTATCGGTCTTCTTCGCGATATTCGCGCAGAAACCGTATATGGTCGTTTTCTATAACCTCGAAAACTTTTTCGATACGATTAACGACCCCGAAACCCGCGACGACGAGTTTACCCCAGACGGCTCCCGCAAGTGGAATACCGTAAAGTATAACAAGAAACTCAACAACATGGAGCGCGTGTTATTTGATATAGCATCCGTGCAGAAAACCTATCCTGCCGTAATCGGTGTTTCGGAGGTCGAAACGCGCGGCGTGTTGGAGGACATCGTGTCGACTCCTAAACTCGCTCCCGCCAACTATCGTATCGTGCATTACGATTCGCCGGACCGCCGAGGCATCGATGTCGGATTCCTCTACCGTCCCGATATTTTCAAGTTGGAGGGCAGTGCCGAAATTCCGTTCAAGATGCCCGGTCAGCCGAATTTCCTCACCCGCGGTTTCGTTACGATGTGGGGAACGATAGATGACGAGCCGTTCTTCTTCCTCGTTTCGCACTGGCCGTCGCGACTGGGCGGCAAGGAGGCTTCGTCGCCTAAACGTGAGGCGGCGGGTCGCGCGATTCGCATGATTAAGGACTCGGTTCTGAAAAACAATCCGTCTACCAAGGTGGTGATTATGGGCGACCTTAACGACGATGCCACCGACAAGAGCATCGTCGACCCGGACTGCCTCGGAGCGAAAGCGAAAGTCAAGGACCTTCAAACCGGCGATTTCTACAATCCGTTCATCGACGTTTTCAAAGCCGGTATGGGTACTCTCGCTTATCAGGATTCGTGGAACCTGTTCGACAATATCATCGTCAGCGAGAATCTCGTGAACGACAAGGAGGGACTGCGTCTGAAAAAGTCGGACGGCTCGAAATACAACGGCTATATTTTCCGCCGCCCTTATATGGTGCAGCAGTCGGGACAGTATCGCGGTTATCCGCTGCGTACGTTCGTCGGAACCAATTTCCAGGACGGATTCAGCGACCACTTCCCCGTATATATCTATATAGGTAAACAAACAACTAAATAATATCTATGAAGAGAAATCTATTACTCCTAATTTGTGCTCTTTTCGCATTCTCGGCGTATGCCCAAGAGGGTGGAGTTAAGGGTACGGTAGTATCTCGCGGCTCGCGTGATGCCATCGGAAACGTGAAGGTCTCCATACCTTCGCTCGGATTGGAGACTGTATCCGACAAGGACGGACGCTTTGTTTTCGACGGTATAGAAAGAGGCGATTACGACCTGAAATTCGAGATTCAGGACTTCGAACCTTTGACGTTGAAGGTGCGCGTCGATAAAATCGTGAAGGACATAAACAGTGTCGTCCTCGTCCCTGACATCGTGCGTCCTGCCGGAGGTGTGGACGATGCGGTGTTCGCCGAACTCGACACCGATGTCGATTCGTCGGGCGACTCGCAGTCGCTGCCTTCGTCTTTGTCGGCGTCGAAAGACATTTTCAATTCGATTGCTTCGTACAAATTCAGCGAAATGCGTTTCAATGTCCGCGGTTACGATTCGCAGTACACCGACGTGTATCTGAACGGCATCCGCTTCAACGACGCACTGACTGGCTACGGTCCGTGGTCGTTGTGGACGGGTCTGAACGATGCTACGCGCAATCAGGAAAATACGTCGGGACTTACGTCCGGCGATATGGGGCTCGGCGGAATTGCCGGAACGACCAATATCCTTGCCCGTGCTTCGCAGATGCGCAAGGGCTTCCGCGCAAGCCTTTCGACCGGAAATGCGATGTACAGACTGCGTGCGATGGTAACCTACGCTTCGGGTATGCTCGACAACGGATGGTCTTACGGATTCTCGTTCTCGACGCGTCAGGGCTATAACGGTTATGTGGACGGTGTCTACTACAACGGTTTCGGCTATTTCGCATCGGCGGAGAAGAACTTCGGCGGCGGACACAATCTCGCATTGACAGTTCTCGGCGCACCGACGCAGCGTGGCGCGCAGCAGGCTTCGACGCAGGAGGCATACGACCTGTTCGGCAGCAACTACTACAATCCGAATGTCGGCTATCAGGGCGGCAAGTTGCGCAACTCGCGTGTCCGCAACACCCACGAACCGATAATCATGCTCAATTACGAGTATCAGATTTCGGACAATACCCGTTTGCGTGCCGCTACCTCGGTGCGTTTCGGATTCAACGGCTATTCGGCTTTGACTTGGGCTGACGGTCCAGACCCTCGTCCGGACTACTACCGTTATCTGCCGTCGTTCTACGGCAACCGTTTGCAGGACATGCAGGATATAAACAACATTATCGACAACTACGGTCTGTCGAACGAAAAGTATACGGATGTTACGCTCGAAACCTATGCCAACAAGATGAACGAGGCGGCGGAAGACTGGACGGGAATGATTGACTGGGACGGTCTGGTAAATATCAACCGCGGTCTTGGCAGCATCAACGACAAATACAGCACGACCATGACGCGTTCGAGCAATATCGTGGAGGAGCGTCATACCGACCAGATAGACTACAACATTTCATTGGCGGTAGACCACGTATTCAAGAACAATTCTAAAATTACGGGCGGAATCAAGGCTCGTGTCAATCGCACCGAATACTACGACAAGGTGAAAGACCTGCTCGGCGGCGGCTATTGGCTCGATATAGACAAGTTTGCGGTGCGCGATTTCGGTTCGAATACGCTCGCTTATCAGAACGACCTCGATTATTATGAGAAATACGGTCATCCGCGTCTGGCGAAAGAGGGCGACAAAATCGGCTACGACTATTATGCGCACGTCCGTCAGGGGCAGTTGTGGGCGATGTACAACTATAACGTCGGCGGATTTACCATGAATCTCGGAGCCGAGGCGGGTTTCTCGTCGATGTGGCGTCAGGGTCTGTGGCGCAAAGGTCTGTTCCCGACCGATTCGTATGGCGATTCCAAGCACCTGAACTATTTTACGTATAAGGTGAAGGGAAGTTTCCGCTATCAGTTCTCCGGAGCGCACGTCCTCGAAGCAAATATCGCCCATTTGCAGAATGCCCCGCATTTCCGCGATGCTTTCGTGTCTGCACGTACACGTAATCAGGTAACACCGGGTCTCGATACCGAGAAGGTGTTCGGTGCGGATATTACCTACCATCTCAGATTGCCGTGGATTAAGGCTCGCCTGTCGGGTTACTACACCAAAATCAACGACCAGTCGAAAGTCATTTCGTTCTACGACGATTTGCAGTCGTCCTATACCAACTTCGCGATGAGCGGCATCGACAAACGCTATATGGGTATCGAACTGGGATTGACCATACCTCTCGGTGCAGGCATCTCGCTCAACGGTGCCGTCAGTGTCGGCGATTACCGCTACACTTCGAACCCGAAATTCGTTCAAATCGTCGATAACAGCGCGACCGTGAAGGTCGAGAGTTCGGTGAACTGGAAGAACTACTATATCGAAAGCACGCCTCAGAAGGCGTTCAACGTCGGTCTTTCGTATCGCGGTCCTCACAACTGGTTCGCATCCGTCGATTTCAACTACTACATGGATACCTACCTTTCGATGAACCCGATGTACCGTACTCAGTATCTTGCCGACAAACTTACGAGCATCTATGTCGAGGCTCTCGGTTACGCAAGTTACGATGACATGTGGGGTGCGCAGAAGCAGGAAATCGGCACCAAAATCGCCAAAATCAAGGCGGAGGAGCGGTTGAAGGATGCCTATACGCTCAATCTCAGTGTCGGAAAGAACTGGTACATCAAGTACAAGTATACGCTCGGATTCAGTTTCGACATCAAGAACCTGCTCAACAACCGCACGTTCCGCACCGGAGGTTACGAACAGATGCGATTGAGCAAATTCTACGGTCCTAACATCGTATCCGACTACAAGGGCGACCCGACGATAGCAAGGTTCACCAATTATACCAAGTTCGACTCCAAGTATTTCTACATGTACGGAACGACTTATTATCTGAACGTCTATTTCCGATTCTAATGGTTTAACTGATAAAACAGACGATTATGAAATTATATAAATATATATTGATGTTGTCGGTCGGCATTTTAATGTCGAGTTGTTACAGCGATTTCGGAGATGTTCCGCCGATGGTAACCTACGATTCGGAGCAGGCGTTCCAAGAGGCGTTTCCGGATTGCCAATACCGCACAATCGAACAGTTGAAGCAGATATATGCGGAGAAGACCAACGACCCGCAGTTCGTCGGCGGCGAGAACAGCAGTTGGCAGAATACCAAATACTATCAGTTCGAGGAGGATTACTACATCCGCGGCAAGGTGATTTCGAACGACGAGCAGGGCAACATTTACAAGTCGCTCTATCTGCTCGACGATACCGGTGCCATCGAGGTTCGCCTGACGACCGGAAACTACCTCAAATACTACATGGGCGACTACGACTGGTCGGTTTCTCCTATCGAGATTCCTTCGTCGTATGTCTATGTCCGTGTCAAGGATTTGTTCATCGGCAACTACCGCATGATGCTCTCTATCGGTGCCGGTCCTACCGACTCGTTCAACAAGCGCGACGAACATAAGTTCTACGCCAATTCGGCTATCGACAATCTGACGGTTATCGCCGAGCATGTGTTCGTTGGCGAAACGACGACGCTCAAAGAGGGTGAAGATATTCTGGTAATCGATGCGACGAACTATTCGTCTATAAACGGTATCGGCGGTCGCGAGATGCTCGGACGCCTCGTGCTGTTCAAGGGCATCAGTTGCATGTATGCCGGCGTTATGGACCAGAAGGGACAGACCGTAAGCGGAATCGGCGACAATATCTATCCGAGTTGGCTGTATACCGAGAATATGAACTATGCCAACGGCATTCTGACCAAACCTTGGTACAACTGGGCATACTCCGTTGCAGGAAAATGCCTTTACGGTTCGGTCTTGTTCTCCTATCTCGCCACACCGCCGTCGAGCGGAATGAATGCCGGCGCATATTCGCTGCGTACCAGCGGCTATTCGCGCTTTGCGAGCCGTCCGATAGTGAAGAATGGCGCGAAAGGCGATATGCTTGCGATTTACGGCATTTACTCCAAGTCATGGACCTACAACTACGGTGCTTACCAGTTGTCGATTAGCCGTTATACCGACATTCATTTCGATGAAAACGATTATCTTTCGGCGGCACAGGTGAAGGCTTTGACTCCGGACGGAAGCGACGGCACATATTATGTCGCGAATCCGAAGGACAGAAGTTTTATCGCATACGATTTGGACAATTCCCGTACTGTGGTTATCGACCGCGAATCGGCGGAGGAGGCTTCGGTCATCAGACCGACATTCTTTACGCGATATACCGACGGCGATTTCGATAAGTTCGTCAATTATCCGTCTTATGCGGCTCTTGCGAGTGCGCTGGTATTCGGCGTAACGTCGGGCGATGCTACGGTATGGCATGCAGTTAAAGTGAGCGGCGACAGCGTTACGACCGATATCGTTACGGTTGCCGACAACTGCTTCGATTTCGGTTCGGAATATGCTTTCGACCTGAAAAACATATCGGGACAGTATTACACTATCGGTTATGGCGACAGGTATCTTGCTGCGGCTGACGGCTCACTCGTGTTGAGCAGCGAGCCTTATACGTGGCGTATCGCAATTCCGGCAAGCACATACGACAAGGAGAAGGATTCCTACTACGTATCGTGGGTCGGCGAGGACGACGACGAAGCGGGCGGTCAGGACTAATTCCGGTTCGGGTATTATGGATTCCGCGGCATCTTTCATAAGATGCCGCGGAATTTTTTGTATGGGAGTGCTTTAAGGTCTTTAAGGTCTTTAAGGTCTTTAAGGTCTTTAAGGTCGAGTAGGGAGAGTTCTGCTACTGCTACTGCTACTGCTACTGCTACTGCTACTGCTACTGCTCTAACAGACAAGAAAACTCCCGCCGGCTTTCTGCCGGCGGGAGAGCGCAAATTGGAATCGTTATCCGATTACTTCTCCGGACGCATTACGACGTATGTCATGTTGTTGTCTTCGAGAATCTTCTTTGCCAAAGCCTGAACATCGGCGTTGGTAAGGTTCGTTACGACATTCTCGTAGTTGGAAATCTGGTCGATTCCGCGATAATAGTAGCCGTCGATGAAATTCTGCCACGACTGGTTGTCCTCAATCTGGTTCTTCCAGTTTTTGAGCAGGAACTGGCGCGTCTTCTCGACATCCTCGGTGAGCGGACCCTCCTCGGCAATCTTTTTCAGTTCGTCCATTACGATTTCGCTCAATTCGTCCGCCATCTCCTCGTTGGTGTCGAAAATGATGTTGAGCATATAGTTGCCCTCGAAATCCGGACGGATATTGCCGCGTACACCTACACCGTAAGTTCCGCCCTTCTCCTCGCGAATCGAAATGAGGTAGCGCGAACTCAACGCCTGCGAGAGGAACGTCATTGCGACCTGATTTTCGAGCGTGTAAGGAATCTCGCCGGTGAATACGCGGTAAACACCGACCTTAGGCTGCTGCATCGGAGCCTTGAAATCGTTGATGGCGACGCCCTTTACTGGTCTTACGCCGTCATCGACTCTCGCGAGTTTGTCTTTCGTTACAGGCAGCGAACCGATGTATTTCTCTACGAGCGGTTTGAGTGTCGCCAAATCCACATTGCCGACAATCGTTACGGTAAAGTTCTTGGCATTGGAGTACAACTGCTTGTAAACGGCTGGCAGACGGTCGAACGAAATCTTGTCGAGCAGTTCCGGCGACATGGTCTGCTTGCGCGGATGGTCGCCATAGAGAGTCTTGGTGAGTTCCTTCGATGCAATGTAGTCAGGACTGGTTTTCAGATTCTCCACATAACTGCGGAACTGGTTGATGGTAACATCGAAATCGTCCTTGTTGAAACGAGGCTCGGTGAAGTAGAGATACTGCAACTGCAACAGCGTTTCGAGGTCTTTCGGCGAACCGCTGCCTACCATCTGCGTCATGAAGTCGGTAGGCATCATCACGACACGTGCGCTCTTGCCCGAAAGTTGCTTTTTCAGGTCGGTTGCCGAGAACTTGGATACACCCTGATTGCTTACTATATTATAGAAGAAACTTGCGGTAGGGTAGTCCTCGTCGCTGAGTGCCGACATGCCGGCGTGCGAGCGGATGTTCACGATAACCTCATCAGCCTTGAATGTCGTAGGCTTTACGATTACCTTGATTCCGTTTTTGAGCGTCCATTCGGTCGTGCCGAGAATCTCGTTTACTGCGGTCTTCTTCACCGGCGAGCCTTTGAGTGCCTTTTCGTTTGCGATAAGCGGCTCTTTGACGGTGTTGTCGGCGTATGCCTCCACGGTCGCCGCATTTACTTTGGCGATAATCGCCTTCACGTCCTCTTCGGTCGGATTCGCCACACCTTCTTTGATTGGCGCTTCAATCGAGATTACCTGATTGTCGTCGTGGATGTAGTTCTTGAACAACTGATTGACTTCGGCGAGCGAGATGGTCTTAATCAATACGCTGTCGAGTTTCCACTCGGTTTCGGCATCCGGAATCGGAGTGTTGCGGCGGAAATTGCTGATGTAGCGCGAAACGTATTCCTGATTCTTGCGGTCGTTGCGGTTGGTGTATGCACGCTCTTCGCGACGGAGAACGTCGTTCTGCGCACGCTCAAATTCGCCATCCGTGAATCCGTGTTCGCGGATGCGCTTCAATTCGGTGTATGCCGCCTCCAAACCGGCAGCCAGTCCGCCATCCTTGGTATTGACGCTGATTACGAGCGTTTCGAGAGTAGGGCAGATGCCTATACCGCCGTTGAACATGTATGCCGAAGTGAACGGAGCGTTCGGCTTCATCGCGATTTCGTTGAGACGGGCATTAGCCATTGCGCTTCCGAGCGAGTTGATGAGCGAAACCTTTTCATAAAGAATGGTGTTGTTCATATCCTTCGGCATAGCCTCGTGCTTGCAGTATATCGCCGCGCTGCTTTCGAGCATCTCGGGGTCGGTGAATATCGAAATGATAGGCTCCTTGTTGTCCGGCACTACGATAACCTCTTTCTGCGGTGCGTCGGCTTGCGAAGCAGGAATGTCCGCCATCAAGGTCTTGATTTTGTTCTCCACCTTGTCCACGTCGATGTCGCCGACAACCACTACTGCCTGATAGTCCGGACGGTACCACGTATTGTAGAAGTCTTCGATGTCGCTGTGGTCAAACGATTTCAGTCCGTCGAGATAGCCGATAAGGTTGCGGTGCTCGTATTTCGTTCCCTTGGTAAGTGCTTTGAGGAACTGAACCATCGAACGCCACTGTGCGTTGTCGCGGGTACGCAACTCCTCCATGATGACGCCGCGTTCGGAGTCGATTTCCTTAGGTTCGAGAGCGATGAAATTCGACCAGTCGTGGAGAACCAGCAGCGCACTGTCCACGATGCCTTCGCGAACGGTCGGAACGTCGCGCATCAGATACTGCGTAACATCCCACGAAGTGCTTGCATTGAGGTTCGCACCGAATTTGACGCCTACCTTTTCGAGATATTCGATGAGCATCTTGCCCGGCAGATTCTTCGTGCCGTTGAATGCCATGTGTTCGAGAAAGTGAGCCAGACCCTGCTGCGAATCGTTCTCCTGAATTGCGCCGACGTCGTGTACGATGTAGAAATCGGCGAGATTTTTCTGTTTGTCGTTGTGGCGGATGTAGTATGTCATTCCGTTCTCCAACGTTCCTTTGCGTACTGCCGGGTCATTCGGTATCACCGGAATGACGGGCTGAACGCTCGCTGTTTGAGCGATTGTTGCAGCCGCAATGAAAAGTGCGGATGCAAGCGTAAAAAAGCGTTTCATACTTGTCTTTTTATGTAAATGAAATTGTTTGTCAATCGTCCACGTATTCGAGTATATCACCCGGCTGGCATCTCAATTCACGGCAAATCGCTTCGAGCGTCGAGAATCTTATCGCCTTTCCCTTGCCCGTTTTCAAAATGGACATGTTTGCAGGCGTTATGCCGACTCTTTCCGCCAATTCGCCGAGCGAAATCCGACGTTTTTGCATTACCGATGCCAGTTTTACTACCACTCCCATAATCTTTCCTCCTCAATTTTAATGTTATACGTTTTCTGTTTTGTTGCGATGTACACATTAACCCGTGTACAAATATAAGACTAAATATTCGTAATACCAAATCTTTACTAATGATTTAGAACGATGTCCGATTACTCGCGCGTTTATTTTCAATTAACGCTAAAACGGTGCGGAAATTGCGTATTTCGCCGATAAATTTTACCTTTGCAAATATTGAAGCCGACGCGGGCATGTCGTGCCGGCTTCGTAAAACGGAAAATTATGGCGGAAAAAACATCGTATTTTTACAGAATAGAACCTCAATGCGTCGATTTTACGCTTAATGCGACTATCGAGGCGATGGGCAGTTATCTGCTCAATACCGCGGGAACCGATGCCCAGCGCAAGGGCTTCGGTGTGGACGTTTTGTCGAAGGACAATCGGGCGTGGGTTTTGTCGCGCATGGCTATCGAACTCGATTACCGTCCCGAGCAGTATTCCGATATAGAGGTGCGCACTTGGGTGAACGAGAACGGTCGCGTGCTGTCCACCCGTAATTTCGAGGTGGCGGACAAAGCGGGCAAAATATTCTGCCGGGCCGTGTCGCAATGGTGTCTGATAGATTATGTCAAGCGCGTTCCCGTCGGGTTGAGCGAGATTAAGGATATATGCCAGCCGTACTTGTGCGACGCCCCGTCGCCGTGCGATACGCCGCATAAGATTCTCGATGTCGAACCTACCGAATTTACCGAACACAAGGTGGTTTACAGCGACATCGATTTCAACTGCCACGTCAATACGATGCGCTACATCGTCATGATGATAGACATGCTGCCTATCGACCTGCTCAAAGAGAATCGCCCGCTGCGTCTGGATATTCATTTCATACACGAGTCCCGTCTCGGACAGACACTGACCGTGGGATACGTACAGCGCGGCGAAACGTCGCTGTTCGAGATAAAGACCGACGACGGGACTGTCGCCTGCCGTGCTTCCGTGGAGTGGCGTTAGAGGTTTTGGTACTTTATTTGCTCTGTTCCGTGCAAATACCTTTTTATTATGGAACAGAACAATAAGTATCGGAAAAGTATCGACCGATTGAACGATGCGTTGGGCAAAGAGATTGCCACGACGTTGCAATACATGTATTTCCACACCATCTTCGAGGATGCGGGGTATGAACATCTGTCCAATCTGATGCGCGGCATCTCGATTGCCGAAATGCGCCATATCGAGCATATCGCCGAGCGCATTCTCTTTCTCGAAGGCGACGTGAACATGAATCAGCAGTTCAAGACGCGGCAAATCCATGATGTAGGCGAGGCTCTCGAATTTTCGATGAAACTCGAACAGAGTACCGTCGATTCCTACAACGAGTTCTCGCGTCTGTGTTCCGCCGAGGACGATGCCGTAACGCACCGTCTGTTTCAGAACATGTCGGCGGAAGAGGAGGAGCATCTCGATATTTTCCGCACCGAATTGCAGAATATGAAGGACTACGGCGTACAGTATCTTGCGTTGCAGTCCGTCGCCCACAGCAAGGAGATCGTCAAAGAGCATAAATTCAAGGAAGAATAGGGACTTAATCATCGGATTTTCCTGTCTTTAACTTTGTTTTAGATACTCTGCTCGTCAAAGTCAAAATAAATTTTGCTTTGCCCTCGACTTATTCGTATCTTTAACTTCGTTTTAGATACTCCCGCTCGGGAATGTCCAAATAAATTTGACATTCCTCTCGCTTATTCGTAACTTTGGCTTCGCCTTAGATACTTCGCCTCGGCAATTTGCAAATAAATTTGCATTTGCGCTCGGCTTATTCGTATCTTTGTACAAAGTTATCGAGCCTGCTATCTGCGCAGCGTTGCGGAATTGCCGTAAGCGGTTGCAATTCCGCTCCCGCCATGCGCGTTCGGGCGGTTTATGCGAAAAGATATGAAAATCGTAATTTTAGGTCCGGCACATCCTTATCGGGGCGGTTTGGCGTCGATTATGGAGACTATGGCAAGAGAATACATGCGTCGAGGAGATGAGGTGAAGATTTATACCTTCTCGCTGCAATACCCTTCGCTGTTGTTCCCGGGCAAAAGTCAGACTGTCGATACCCCTGCTCCGCAGGATTTGCATATAGAGCGGGTGATGAACACCTGCAATCCGTTGAACTGGGTCAATCTCGGGCTGCGCTTACGCCGAGAGCGACCGGATATGATACTGATGAAATACTGGACGCCGTTCATGGCTCCGTGTTTCGGTACAGTCGCCCGTATCGCCCGTTCCAACGGACATACGAAGGTCGTGTGCCAAATCGACAATGTCGAGCCGCACGAACACCACATTACGGACAAACCGTTCAACCGCTACTATCTCGGCGCGGTGGACGGTTTCGTCTATATGTCCGAACAGGTGAACAGCGAATTGAAACGGTATACCGATGCGCCTGCGGTATTTTCACCGCATCCGATGTTCGAGAATTTCGGCGCGCGCGTAGACCGCACCGAAGCCTGCTGCCATTTGCGAATCGACGCCAACGAGCAATATTTGCTCTTTTTCGGACTTATCCGCGAATATAAGGGGCTGGACATTCTGCTTTCGGCATGGAACCGTGTACGGCGCGACGGTCTGCGGTTGATTGTCGCCGGCGAGTTTTACGATGACCGCGAGAAATACGAACCGATGTTCGAATCGCTCGGCGAGAGCGCGGTTCTGCACGACAGGTTCATTCCGGACGACGAGGTGCGCTACTACTTTTCGGCTGCCGATGCCGTGGTTCTGCCTTACCGCAGCGCGACCCAAAGCGGCGTAACTCAGATAGCCTATAATTTCTGTACGCCGATGATAGTAACCGACGTGGGCGGACTGTCGGAGATTGTTCCTGACGACAAGGTGGGGTATGTGTGCGAACCTACCGCCGAAGGCGTCGCCCGTGCGATAGAGGAGTTGTACGAAAACGGTAATCTGGAACGATTCGCTGCCAATATCGTTCAGGAGCGCAAGCGTTTTTCGTGGCGGGCTATGTGCGACAAGATAGTGGAGGTTTACAACCTCGCGCAAGATTAGCGTATGCGGTTCAACTGAAAACGGCAGAAGATATTCTTCTGCCGTTTTTGATTGAATTATTATCCGGTGTTATTTGATGTTCGGTTCTTCGAGACCGTAGCCTTTTTGTTTGTCGAGAACCTTCAAATACAGTGCGATTACCAGTGCCGCGACTCCGAAGCATGCGAAGATTACGAGCGGGGTGGTGTAGTCGTAAGGGATGAATACGTCCGGCGACTCCACGCCCTCGGCTTTGAGTTGCTCTATCGTTGCCTTTGCCGCGATGACGGCAGGATTGTCAAGGTTCGACGAATCGAGAACGTTGCCGATAAGCAGCGGCACGAAGCACAGACCGATGTTCTGAACCCAGAAGATAAGGCAGTATGCGCTTCCGAGTACGCGCTCCTCAATAATCTTCGGTACGCTCGGCCACAAGGCGGCTGGAACGAGTGCGAACGAGATTCCGAGAACGACGATTGTTACGTATGCCAGCAGGCTGCTGCCCGTTGCAGGAACGACGAATGCGAAGATAAGATGACATGCGATAAGCAGCAGCGAACCGCAGATAAGCATCGTAGCACCCTTGCCCTTGCGGTCGAGATAGATGCCGAGAAGCGGTGTGATGATTGCTGCTCCGACAGGGAACCAGCGGAAGATATTGGATGCCGTTTTGGCGGAAATTCCGTGCAGGTTGCACTGCAACATCTCCGCTCCGTAGGCTTGGAACGGGAATATCGCCGAGTAGTAGAGTACGCACAGCAACGCTACGACCCAGAATATGCGGCTCGAAAGGACCATCCAGATGTCGCTGATGCGGAACTGTTCGTCCGACGCGTCCTCCTTGATTTTGTCTGCCTCCAACTGCTTGTCGAACTTGCGGTCGAGTACGCAGAATACGAGGAAGAAGATAAGTCCGACGAGCAGCAGCACGGTGCAGAATGCGACCGGAACTACGACCGACCCCATCTTCTCGGCAATCCACGGCGAGAGCGAGAATATCGAGAATACGCCGATACGGGCGATTGCCATCTCCAATCCCATTGCCAGTGCCATCTCCTTGCCCTTGAACCACTTTGCGAGTGCTTTCGATACGGTCGTTCCCGCCATTTCGCATCCGCAGCCGAAAATCATGAATCCGAACGATGCCATTTTCGCGCTTGCCGGAATGGTCGTCCACCACGAGTTGAGCCACGATTCGAGAGCAGAACCTGCGAACATGTCGCTGATGCCGTAGAGTTTGATACATGCGCCGACGAGCATCAACGATGCCGACAGCGTTCCGGTAAAGCGCACTCCGCATTTGTCGAGAATGATTCCGGCGACGATGAGGAATCCCCAAACGTTCAGGAAATACTCCGCCGAGCGGTATGTTCCGTAGGCGGTCGAACTCCAACCCAAAGCGGGTTCGAGCAGACTCTTGATAGGTGCCATCACGTCCACGAACATGTAGGCGAAGAACATCATCGACGCTATCAGCGTCAATGCAGTCCACCGCGCCCATGCGTAGTCGTTGAGTTTTTTTGTAACGATTTCTGTCATAATTTATAATTTAAGTTCGAATTATTCGTCGGCATAGACGCGCAAGACGTCATAGGCTTCCTCTATTCCGAGTTCGCCCGCCTTGGATATGTCCAGACAGCCTTTGCGCGTATCTTTCATGAATATCTGTATCAGTCCGCGGTTGTAGTACGCCTCCGCGAAATGCGGATTCTGCTCTATCGCTTTCGTGTAGTCGTCGAACGCCTCGGGCAGTTTGCCCGACAGCGCGAGCAGATTCGCGCGGTTGTAGTAGGCGTATGCGAATCCGGAGTGCAGTTTTATCGCCTTGTTCAGGTCGGATATAGCCTCGTCGTAGTCGTAATTGCGCGTGTGCGAATTGTGCAGACGGCTCGCAGGGTCGTTCTCGATGGATATGCGCTGATAGGCATTGTCTATCGACGATATGAAGTCTATCATTTCAGCCCGTGTAGCCGCCCGGTTCAGATAGAGGAACGGATTGGCAGGATTGCGCTCTATCGCGACCGTATATGTATTCACGGCATTGGTGTACTGCTTGATAAGCGATTCGGTGATGGCGAGTTCGAACAGCGAAATCCACGATTCGTCGCCCGTGCCGCTCTTTTGCTTGCAACGTTTGTTCATGGCAATCAGCGAATCGGGAGCGATATTGGTGTCCATGCGCGAGATGCGCAGCAGCGGATTGCCGATTTTCTCCATGAAATCTTCGGCTCGCTGCGAATGGAACCGCGTGGTCGCCAGTTCGGTGCGTGTCGAATCATCCCGCATGTAGGTGAAACGGAACAGCGGCAGAAGCGTCATTTTGTCGTCGCCAGACTTGCGGGTGGCGATGCGTTCGAATGACGAACCGGCGAGTTTGCTGTCGAACGAAACGAGACGGTCGAAACGTCGTGTCGTGTCGGCGTATATCGAATATGTGCTGTCGCTCAACCGCGAGCGATACTCGGCTATTTTGCGTTCGGCTATCTGCTTATCCTTGTTAGCCCCCGACGTATCGCGCAGCAGACGGCGCAGATTGCTGCGACCTAGATAGGCGTTCGCGAAATCGGGATAGAGTTCGATTGCTTTCGAGTAGTCGGCAATCGCCTTCTTGATTTCGCCGAGGTGCGAATAGAGCAGTGCGCGGTTGTAGTAGACCAGCACGTTGTCCGGCGAGTAGTGCGCGACTTTGTCGTAATCTTCGAGAGCGCGATTGTAATCGCCGATTTGCGAGCGGATTATTGCGCGGTTGAAATAGGTTATCGAACTCGTCGAATCGAGCGACAGAACCTTGTCGAGGTCGCCTAGCGACTGCATCGGACGGTTGGTCTCGTTGTAGACAAGCGCGCGGTTGAAGTACGAAAGCAGGAACGTCGTGTCGCACTCGACCGCCTTGTCGAAGTCGGCTTCGGCTTCGGCAAATTTGCGCTGCTGCATGTACAGCGTGCCGCGCCGGTTGTATCCGTTCGGATTCTCGCGGTTGGTGCGTATCGCCTGATTGAAATTGTCGTATGCCCGTACCGTATCTTTGAGGTACAGATAGCAGACGCCGCGGTTTATGTATGCGTCGGCAACCTTTTTCTCGTACTTGATGAAGTTGTCGAAATCGGTTATGGCTTCGGCGAACTGCTGGTTGAGCAGTCGTGTTACGCCGCGGCTGAAATAGGGATTCGGCAAATCGGGACGCAGGTCTATCGCTTCGCGGAAGTCGTTCAACGCATCGTCGTAATTGCCGAGCCGCGAACGGGTTATGGCACGGTAGGTATAGGCGGTCGTGAATACGGGATTTTTCTCTATCGCTATCGTAAAATCGGCGTCCGCACCCAACAGGTCATCAAGATTGTATTTGGCGATTCCGCGCAGGAAATAACCTTCGTAGGCGTCGTCGTCGAAGCGCAGCAGGATGTTTAGCGTCCGTATCGCCTCCTTGAAATCGTTGTCCATCATGTGCTTGCGCCCTACCCAGAAAAAATAGTCCCTGTTGTATTGCGCCGAACATTCGACGATGCCCGACAGCAGCAATCCGAGTATGAAGACGTAAATTTTTCTGCCCATGACTTATAGATAACGGGTTATCAAATCCGATTATTTCGTTTGTCTTTTATGTTTTTCGTCATTCTGAGCGTAGCGAAGAATCTGATTGAGATATTTCGCATTCGCTCAATATGACGGAATCTGTTTTTTACTCCTGCTCGTAACCGAATCTGCGCAACTGCCGTTCGTTGTTGCGCCAGTCGTCGTTCACCTTGACGAAAAGTTGCAGGAAAACCTTCTTGCCGAGGAATTTTTCCATATCCTCGCGTGCCTGCTGTCCGACCTTTTTCAGCCGTTCGCCCTTATGTCCGATGACGATTCCCTTTTGCGAATCGCGAGCCACATATATCGTCGCGGCGATGCGGTCGATAGTCGGCTCCTCCTTGTAACTCTCGATTTCGATTTCGCAGCAATAGGGTATCTCCTTGTCGTAGTTGAGCAATATCTTTTCGCGTATAATCTCCGACACGAAGAAACGCAGCGTCTTGTCCGTCAGCGTGTCTTTCGGGTAGAACGGTTCTCCCTCGGGCAGCATGCCGACTATCGTGTCGAATATTCCGCCGATGTTGAATCCCTCTTTCGCCGATGCGGGAATTATCCGCGCCGCAGGCAGAATCTCCTGCCACTTTGCGACGAGCGATTCCAATGCCTCCTGTGTCGTAAGGTCGATTTTGTTGATTACGACTATCGTCGGCACTCCGCTTTCGCGCACCCGCTTCAATATCTCTGCCGAACGTTCGCCGATTTCCTCGACGGTGTCGGTTACGTAAAGGATGATGTCGGCATCGGCGACCGCTCCGCGCACGAATTTCATCATCGACTCCTGCAACTTGTAGTTGGGTTTGAGAATGCCCGGCGTATCGGAGTAGACTATCTGGAAATCCTCGCCGTCGACGATTCCCATGATTCTGTGGCGCGTGGTCTGAGCCTTTGACGTGATTATCGACAGACGCTCGCCGACGAGCGCGTTCATAAGTGTGGATTTACCTACGTTAGGGTTGCCTATGATATTGACGAATCCGCTTTTGTGCATCGGTTGTACATGTATAATTATATCGCAAAGGTAGGAATTTAATCGGATTTATTCTTATATTTGCAACAGTAAAACCAAACTTATTCGCCTATGAAGCATTAAAAAACGGAATTTGTATTCTACTTGAATCGTATTCTGTGCCGCTCACGCACTAAAAGCGTCGGCACATACATATAAATAAAAAGCGTTATTTTTATTCGGGTTGCTGAAACTTCGACAATTTCATAAATCACCCAAGGAATAGAGTTTAACGCTCACGTTGTTCGACGTGGGCTTTATTCTGTTATTGGGTGATAGGTAGTCGAAGACCTCAGCAACCAAAGACAAAATTTGTCCCACGTTTTTTGTGTTATCGAGTATAGATCTATTGTATTTTAAATTTACAATTATGAAAGTAAAATTTTTGCTAATATTATGTGCCGTAGTTTTTATGTGTGTAAAATCAAATGCACAATCGGCTAGGGTTGAGAAAGTATGGTTAGAACATGATTCAAATAATGGAAATGGACTATTGAAAATTCATATTAAACTTCATACGGAAGATATGAAAGGTCAACAAGGTACTGTTTGCGTGTTTTTTTATCATGGAGATTCAAAGTTAATGGATAAGGATAATAAATGTTGCTCGAGCGATGGTCAAGTTGCCATATACAAATCGATTACTCCGCGCTATGACAGTTCGGTATATGATGATTTATGTTTGACAATTCAAGGCTATGATTTGCATATACCTACGTCCTATGTTGACGAATATTCGCTTCAATTGGGCATTTATCATTCATCCACAAAAAAGTTTTTGACACATAGTAAATATGTAAAGTTTTATGCGAAATCGCAAATTGAAATTTGTGTACTATGTGGCGGTTCCGGTTTGTGTATAGGGTGTAATGGAATGGGATTGATAGGTATATATCCATATCAACAACTATGCTATATGTGTAAAGGGGCAAGGGCTTGTCCTTGCTGTCGTGGAAGTAGACAAGTAAATTACAGTTACACTTATGCTTCAATGCCGAGTAATAGTGTAAGTCCGGGTTATACCGGTAACGCTGGATTTAATACAATACCTCAGCCCATTCAAAATATGGGTAATAACAATACATACAATTCTTCCGGCAGTAATACAAGGTCAACTCGTCGAACTTGTCCAGGTTGCAACGGTACGGGAAAAGGTCCGGATAGAGTCGAATATGCTCCTAATTATACGGGGCAGGATAACTCAAGATATTGCAGTAAGTGTGGTCGGACCATGCCAGCGCATGTGCATATTCAAGGAAGATGCACTGTATGCAATGGAAAGGGGTATGTTGATTAGTGATAAAATTACGAATAAAAGAGGCAGCCTGATTTGAATCGGACAGCCTCTTATTTTTTGATTGTGATTATCGCCGCATCATTCTACCCGGCATTTTCGGCATGCGGAGTTTGCCGCCGGCTGCCATCTTCATCATTTTGCGGGTATCCTCAAACTGTTTGAGCAGGCGGTTCACATCCGGCATAGTAGTACCCGAACCCTTGGCGATACGCTCGCGACGGCGGGCGTTGATGATTTCCGGATGCTCGCGCTCCTGCGGCGTCATTGACCCGATAATCGCTTCGGTCTGCTTGAATGCGTCGTCGCCGATTTCGACATCCTTCAATGCCTTGCCCATACCCGGAATCATCGAGGCGATGTCTTTGAGGTTGCCCATCTTCTTTATCTGGCTTATCTGGGCGATAAAGTCGTTGAAATCGAACTGGTTCTTTACGATTTTCTTTTTGAGCCGGCGTGCCTCCTCCTCGTCGTACTGCTCCTGCGCACGTTCGACGAGCGAAACGACATCGCCCATGCCGAGGATTCGGTCTGCCATACGCTCGGGATGGAACACCTGCAAGGCATCCATCTTCTCGCCGCTCGAAATGAACTTCAACGGCTTGTTCACGACCGAGCGAATCGAAATCGCCGCACCGCCGCGGGTGTCGCCGTCGAGTTTGGTGAGAACGACGCCGTCGAAATCGAGACGTTCGTTGAATTCGCGAGCCGTGTTCACGGCATCCTGACCGGTCATCGAATCGACCACGAACAGCGTTTCGCTCGGCTTCACGGCTGCCTTTATCGCCGTTATCTCCTGCATCATCGCCTCGTCTACGGCAAGACGACCGGCGGTATCGACGATTACGACGTTGAAACCGTTCGTGCGGGCATACTTTATCGCATTCTCGGCGATTTCGACCGGATTGGTGTTGCCCTCCTCGGTATATACCGGTACGCCGATTTGCTCGCCCAGAATCTTCAACTGGTCGATTGCGGCAGGACGGTAAACGTCGCCCGCGACGAGCAGTACCTGACGACCTTTCTTGCTCTTTATGAACGATGCGAGTTTGCCCGAAAACGTCGTTTTACCGGAACCCTGCAAACCTGCGATGAGAATCACGGCAGGCGTTCCCTCCAACCTGATGTCGGTGGCGGTTCCGCCCATGAGCGCGGCGAGTTCGTCGCGGACGATTTTCGTCATCATCTGCCCCGGTTTCACCGATTTCAACACGTCCTGACCGAGTGCCTTGTGCTTCACTTCGTCGGTGAACGACTTCGCGACCTTATAGTTTACGTCGGCATCGATGAGCGCGCGCCGAATCTCTTTAAGCGTTTCGGCGACGTTGATTTCGGTAATGCGACCCTCGCCTTTGAGAATCTTGAACGACCGTTCGAGTTTGTCGGTTAAGTTTTCGAACATACTATTTCGATTTTCGTTTATTCATTATATATAATTGCCGCGAATTTAATAAAAATTCTTCAATAATCGGCTGCGTCCGGAGTTTTATACGATTATCGCACCTTGCCCATGAACCGTTCGCTGTCGACGATGAACCGCGTGTGCGTGCCTTCACCTATCATGCCTTCTTCGTCGCGTGCGGCGACGTTGAACGAGAGTTTGCGACCTTCGACGGCAGCAAGCACTGCGGTTGCAGACACTTTCGCGCCGATTCCGGTAGGTTTTATGTGCGAAATGCTTATCTCCGAACCGACGGTCGTCTGCCCCGCTTCGAGAGCCGGAGCGACCGCGAGCATCGCGGCGTTCTCCATAAGAGCCGCCATTGCCGGGGTGGCGAATACCGCCAAATCGCCCGAGCCGACATGTTTGGCAGTGTTGTCGTCCGTAACCACGGTATGCGATGTGTATGTAAGTCCTGTTTCCATAGTGTTAAATTTATGCGGCAAAAATAATACTTTCCCGCATCGATTCGTTATATTTGCCGAAGAATTATGTCTAAACGCCTGCTGATACTCCTGTTGTCGTCGATTGCGATATGTGCCGTCTCTTTCGGACAGCGGCGCGACCGAGGTATATGGTATCAGACCGCGACAATCGAAAACGGCGACTCGATTGCGGTCGTCCATATTCTCCCCGTGCGCAAATATGCCCGCAAAAAGGATATGCGCCGTTATGCCAAACTTATTCGGGCGGTGAAGAAGGTGTATCCGATAGCGCAGGAGGCTAAACGCGAAATGGCTCTTATGGAGGAGGAATTGCGACGTCTGCCGTCGAAAAAGGACAGGGAACTCTACACGAAAGGCATACAGAAGATGATAATCAAGAAGTATACGCCGGTGCTGAAAAGAATGACAGTGTATGAGGGGCGTGTGCTGCTGAAACTTATCGACCGCGAGACCGAGTATACGGCGTTCGAAATCGTAAAGGAGTTTCGCGGCGGATTCGTTGCGGGATTCTGGCAGGCTATGGCGCGTCTGTTCGGCAACAATCTAAAACTCGAATACGACCCCGACGGTTCGGACAAAATGCTCGAACAGATTGTCGTCTATTACGAAGCGGGGTTGCTGTAAAAATGCCGTCGGGCGATTATTCGTGCAAATTTCATTGCGATACGCTTGTTTTTTCAAAACTTTACATTACCTTTGCAATCGCTTTCGAGCAACGGATTGAGCTATGGTGTAATGGTAACACAGCAGATTTTGGTTCTGTCGTTCCTGGTTCGAATCCAGGTAGCTCAACCAGAAAACAGGAGAACTTTCGCGGTTCTCCTGTTTTTTGTTTTTAAAGTCCTTAATGACCTTAAAGACTTTAAGGAGTTGCTGCTGCCGATGCCGGAAAACAAAACAACCGACTCTTTTTCAAGAATCGGTTGCTGGTGAACTCGCCGGGGCTCGAATGTCGCACGAAGTGCGTCATCATCGACCGAGTGCCGCCGTCGCGCTTGCGCGGTGCGGAATAACACGAGGAAGATAACCCTGAGAGCCGCAGTCTAAAAACAAAACAACCGACTCCTTTTCAGGAATCGGTTGCTGGTGAACTCGCCGGGGCTCGAACCCGGGACCCCAACATTAAAAGTGTTGTGCTCTACCTGCTGAGCTACGAATTCATCGTGCCAATAGGAGGTATCCCTCGTTTTTGGTGGTGCAAATGTAGACATTATTTTTGTTATACCAAAATAATTTCGGATTTTTTATCTCCATTCGCTGCAAATCGTCAATTATTATTACCCGAAACTTGTTTCGTTTGAGAAAAAATTTATATTTTTGTATTCCGTTCGCGAGCGCGGACGGAATTATGGCGCAGGTGAATGCCTGCTTTATATCGAAGTGGCGTTTGCTGCTTTTGTTTTGTTTAACGGAAAACTAAAATTACTATTATGCCCGATTTCAAACCGACCGAATATAAACTCGTATGCGTGGCTGACGGCGCGGAGTTCGAGGATGAAGGATGGTCGCTCAATTATCCGAAATGCAAGGAACCGTCGCTCATAAGAGCCGTTTATGCGAAAAAACAGTTGGAGGTGAGGGAGGATGACTGCGGTATGTACAAGTTCCGCGACTGGCTTCCGATGAGACGCGAACTCAAATGCGAGGCGTCGCCGGTTACCTACAAGAGCGAAGGTCTGGCGAAGGCTCTCGGTCTGGAAAACCTATATATAACCTTCAACGGATATTGGCCCGAAAAAGGCGCGAACATGCAGACTTGTTCGTTCAAGGAGACCGAGGCTTACAGCGTGTGCGCCCGAATGTCGGATGATTGCGACAAGGTGCTTGTAGTCGCTTCTGCCGGAAATACCGCACGCGCGTTCGCAAAGGTTTGCTCCGACAACAATATAAAACTGCTGCTTTCCGTGCCGGCGGACAATATCGACGCCTTGTGGTTCGACGAACCGCTCAACGACTGCGTGAAACTGATTGCATGCGAGAAGGGCGGCGACTATTTCGACGCCATACATTTGAGCGACCTTGCATTGCGTTCGCCTAAATTCTATGCCGAGGGCGGTGCGAAGAATATCGCCCGTCGCGACGGTATGGCGACTACGGTATTGTCGGCGGTTACGACGATAGGTCGTATTCCCGATTACTATTTTCAGGCTGTCGGCAGCGGTACGGGTGCTATCGCGGCATGGGAGGCTAACATGCGGTTGATAGAGGACGGTCGTTTCGGCGACAATCTGATGAAACTGATGGTTTCGCAGAATGCTCCGTTCCTGCCGATGTACGATGCGTGGCGGGTGGATTCGCGCGAGATGCTGCCTTACGACGCCGACAAGGCGCGCCGCGATGCCGAGATAATCAATGCCAAGGTGCTGTCTAACCGCAAACCGCCTTACGGAATCCGCGGCGGTCTGTACGACGCGCTGAAAGCCACCGGCGGCGACGTGCTTATGGCAACCAATTTGCAGGCGCAGAAAGCGGCGAAACTGTTCCTGGAAACCGAGGGCATCGACATATATTCCGCACCTGCTATCGCACTCGCTTCGCTTATCAAGGAGGTGAATGCGGGACATATCGACCCGAAAGCGACGATTATGCTGAACATTACCGGCGGCGGCGAAGCCCGTTTCAAGAAGGGCAAGACTGTCTGGCATCTGCAACCGTCCGTCGTATTCCCTCTCACGGCGAATGCGGAGGAGGTCGTCGCTAAAACGGAGGCACTTTTCGAATAAATTCACGTTATGTATCCTATACGATTCAAACCGATACTGAAACAGCATATCTGGGGAGGACAGAAACTCCTCGATATAAAGAAAGGGCAGTTTGCGCGCGCGGACCGTACGAAGCGTTACGGCGAGAGTTGGGACGTTTCGGGGCTGGACGGCAACGTGTCGGTCGTGGCGAACGGATTTCTGAAAGGCAATAATCTGCAAGAGATTATCGAGGTATATATGGGCGACCTCGTCGGCGAATCGGTGTTCGAACGCTACGGGCTTGCATTCCCGCTGCTGCTCAAATATCTCGATTGCGAGGACAGGGTTTCCGTGCAGGTGCATCCCGGCGACGAACTCGCCGCGGAGCGTCATGGGTCGTGCGGCAAAAGCGAAATGTGGTATGTCGTCGATGCCGCACCGGATTCGGAGATTTTCATAGGCTTCAAGGACAGGAACATTACGCGTGAGGAATATATAGCGGCCGTTGCGGAGGGCAGGGTAGCCGACATAATACAGCCGGTGAAGGTGAAGCGCGGCGACGCGTTCTATATTCCGGCAGGCACCATCCACTCTCTGTCGCACGGCGTGTCGGTTATCGAAATTCAACAGCCTGTCGATATAACGTATCGCATATTCGACTGGAACAGGGTGGACGAGAACGGCAAATTGCGGGAACTCCATACTGCGCAAGCGGTCGATGCCATAGATTTCGAGTCTACCGCCGACAGTTGCCGACGCACATATACTCCCGAGGACAATAAAGCCGTCGAAATGGTCAAGTGCGACTATTTTACGACGAACATGCTGCGGGTGAACGGCACTGCGGAGCGCGACTATTGCGAACTCGACTCGTTCGTGATTTACGTATGCGTCGAAGGAGAGGTCGTGATTGACGCCGACGGCAACGGGGAGCGGCTTAAATCGGGTGAGGTAATCATGATTCCAGCCGAAACGGGAGATGTTTCGCTGACGGGCAATGCGACTTTGTTGGAGTGCTACGTGGAGTAGACGAGTCGCGTCTCTGTATAATAAAAAGGTCGTTAATGAAAATTAACGACCTTTTTCGTTCGTGCTTCCGATAATCGGGCGCAGCATATCGAGTTCCTCCATGACGATGCAGTGTCGGAACAGATTGTTTGCGACCTTGCGGACGCACTCGTCGAAATCCATCCACAACACCGAATCCACTTCCGACTGCTGGACAGTTATGTCGCATTCGTCGATGTCGCGCCACAGCGCGAAAACACAGATGATTTGATTGTCCGTAAACCATTCGCCTCGGTATTCGTATCGGAATACGAACCTCCGGTCGCCGCAATGTATCAACTCGTCCGCCGATGCCCCGATTCCCAACTCCTCTTGCAGTTCGCGCAGAGCCGACTCGACGAATCCGTCGCCCGCCGGAATGTGTCCCGCGCTCGAAATGTCGTAACAGCCTGCCCATGATTCCTTGTCTTTGCTGCGCAGTTGCAGCAGAATCTGTACATGCCCGTTCCGCCGGCGCAGCAGCCACACGTGCGACGTGCGGTGGAGAAGTCCGTTTTTATGTACTTCGCTGCGCTCGGCGACCTTGCCGGTCGGCTCGGCGGTTTCGTCCACTATGTCGAGATATTCCATTTCCTAAAATCCCCACTCCGAAGCGGAGAAACTCTCTTTCGGAGCGTTCGGAACGTTCGTGAAGAACGTGAATCCGGTCAATTTTTCGATGTCGTTTACCGGACACAAATCGGTTGCGGTTACCGACGAGAAACTGGATACGTGCTTATAAAGGAAGCATACGCATTTCAGTTCCGATGCGGCGCAGTTCGTTACGGACTTTCCGGTGCGACCCGATTTCGTGCGGAGCAGCACTTTGTAATAGTGCGTCGGGGTAGGGCATACTTTTCCTTCACGGTCGGTGGTCGAAGGAGTGATGCTCGAATCCCAATCCGTGCCGAAATGCGCGCCGGTTACGACATACAGCGTGTCGGCACACATGTACGAATCGCGCACACGACCTTCGAGCGTAGCCCATCCCTGCTGGTTGAACTGGCTTGCTTGCGGAGTCATGTTTGTCGAATAGAATGTCTGGTTCGCCATTTCGCGCGAGCATGTGCGGTCTGCATTCGGCAACTGGTGTCCGCGGTCGTAATTTCCGACATACGACGAACCCATATAAGCCTGATATGCTTCGGCTATGTCGGGGTCGTAGCAGAAATTGTCTTCTCGTTTTATGGAACCTCGGTAGCATGAGTGGAGCGGATAGGCAATCCAGCGAGAGGCACGCTTCGACTTGTCGAAGCACATCGAGTAGTTGCGCCGAATCTGTCCGCTGCCGTCAGCCGCCGAGTGGAAATGATATATGTAGTCGGCTCCCTCCTTGTATTCCGGCAGTTCTGCCCATCCCGTGCGTCCGTCTATGGCTGGCTTGGAGGTGTCCGGATTAGGGTCGTCGCCGCCTCCGCCCTGACCGGAGGTGTTCTTCTTGAAGAAGAATATTCCGTAACTGTATGGCGGAGTATATGCACGTATCACACCCGTATCGGCAGTATTCGCCGACACGATGATAAGTCCCGACGAATTGTCGGTTCCCGTTACTCCGCCCGACGCTGCGTCGGTGAATGTCCAATAATAGTTCGCATTTCCGCCGAGCGCGAGATTCTTGTAACTGCCGCTGACTACGGAGTATACATATTGCGAATTGTAGGATATGTAATACGCGTTATCGATGCCGCTTACCGGAACGAGTTCGATTTCGGCAGCATCCTCCGCCCCCGACAGCGTTCCCGTCGAGGCATTGTATATGCAAGGTACGGTGTGCATGTTGCCCGAAGTCCATGTCCCGTTGTTGCCGAACCGTCCTGTCCAGAAATTGTACTGGTTGTTGCGGTTGCTGTAACCCGCCATCAGATATTTGCCTGCTTTCATGTCGGCTACGCTGCCGACGAGGGTGTATGTCGCCTCGGTTTTCGTATTGGTGCCGGTGTTGAGCGCGATTTCGGTGCTGTAAAGTTTGGCGCGCTCTATCGAGAACCCGCTCATCGGCTTGACGAGTTTATAGTTGTCGGATGCGGTATATACATCGATTTCGATGTCGCCCGAGAATCCCGTGAACGGAGCGACGACCATATAGGCGTCGAACGATGCCCCTGCGGCTATCGATACCCCGTCGAGCGACAACTGCGTCGTGTCGGTATCGGAACTTTTCGTACTTATAGCCGCGTTTTTCAGGTCGTCTATAGTGAATATGCCGTTCAGGGCTTTGCCGCCGACCTTGAATTTTACGGTATTCGGAACAACGGTCGACTGGGTTTCGTTCTTTATCGTTATTTTGACGAACGAATACAGATGCTTCATCGACAAGGTTGGGACGTTGGACGTGCCGCCGATTGTCGAAGTGCGTTCTGCCACCATGCAATCGTACTCCTTGACGTGTGCCATGCCTGCACCTGTCTGGCGTTGCGATGCGAGCAGACGGTTGGATGCCGATTTTGAAAGCACGTATGTGCGCTGGCTTTCGGCTGCATACTGTGCGCGGAACGTATATTCGCCTGCGGCGAGAGTGGCATCGCCCTCGAACAGTCCGCTTCCGGCATTGTATGTGAATATTTTAGGCTTCACCTCCTCGGTAGAGTAGCCGCTCCCCCAAGAGCCGTCGCCCGTTGCGACGTATATAACGTCGCCGTTCTGCCAGTCGACCTTTACACCTTCGCCGTCCGATAATTCGTAACCGGTACGCGTGCCGTCGACGGCAAATGAGATTTTGTACTCTTCGCCTTTGATTTCGCCGCCTGATTCTTCTGCTTTTGTGCAGGAGCATATTATTGCCGCCGTTCCGAAAATGGCGGCGATGCAAGCCGTGAATCGTTTCATAGTCATTCTTTTTAGGGTTGTTAAAATGAACCTCCGTTCTCTATATTCTCGCATTCGTTGCCGCTCAATGCGTATCCCGTTTCGATTCGGAGTGCTGTTTTCAGTAGTATAGGGTGTTCGTATCCGGTAAATTTCATGTCAAAATCAGTTTGGTTTATGACAAAGATATGTAAAATTTTCGATTCGCACAAAAATACCGATGACTTTAAGGACTTTAAGACCGTTAAGGACTTTAACGAGAATATTTTTTAATAGAGATATTTCTCGACTATCGGCAGGACGACAGCGGTAACTATACCTATCAATGCCATTGCGAGCCCCGACATCGCGCCCTCTATCGCACCTAATTCTATCGCGCGTGCTGTTCCGATTCCGTGTGCTGCCGAACCGAGCGCGAAGCCTTTCGCCATTTTGTCGGCTACGCCGCAACGCGACAATATCCAGTCGCCGCACACGCTGCCGAAGATGCCGACGCAGAAGACCACTACCGATGTTACGGCGACTATGCCTCCGAGCGGCTCGGATACCGAAACCGCTATCGGTACGGTAACGGATTTAGGTGCTATCGACGTTACTATCTCACGTTCGGCTCCGAATGCCAGAGCGATGTATACGACGCTTAATATCCCTACCAGACAACCTACTACGGTCGATACGGCTATCGGCAGCATGCGTCCGCGGATGCGGTCGGTCTGCTCGTACATCAGATAACCGAGCGCAACGACCGACAATCCCAGCGCGAAATCGAGAATGCCGGTAGCCTCGCGGTATTGTTCGTATTCGACGCCGAACCATTTGAGCATGGCTATTATTGCGACGAATGTGAGCAGTGCCGGATGCAGTATCATTATTTTCGTGCGGCGGAATATCGCCGTACCTGCACAATAGAATCCTACTGTCAGCGTAAGCAGAAAAAGGTCGGAGTTTACTATATGATGTATCATCGTTGCCTGCGTTTGTTGAGTGTTTGGAATGTCCATCCGGTCGCGAGAAGCACCGCAACCGTACTGACGAGGCTTGCCACGACGATTGCGCCGACGTTGTCGAGGATATTCCGGTACGAAACCATCAGTCCGACACCGAACGGAACGAAAAACAGCGACATCGTGCCGAGCAGGAATTTCGCGGCGGGTCGCACCGCTTCGGGGTCGAAAATACGGAATCGCAGAGCCGCGAAAAGCAGAATCATTCCGATGATGTTGCCCGAAATGTAGTTGCCGATGCCGTAACTTACGGCATTGCCGGCAACCCAGCATAAAAGTATGTAGAAAAGTCCCTTCATTCGGGCGGCAAATATAACACAAGCCGTTGGCAGAACCAAATTTCGGGCGACGTAAAATTGCACACCCGCCGAATATTATTTGTAGACTATTTGGGTAGTTTCGTCTTTGTCAAGCCAACTGATTTTTTGTTTTGATGACATATAGAGTGTCGATATATTGCAGTTTTTGCAAACCAGACGTTCCAATTGCAGGCATTCGCTTACGTCGAGCGTGGTAAGCGGATTGCCTGAACATTCCAAAGTTTTTAATTCGTGGCACATGCTTACGTCGAGTTGCGAAATGGCATTTTCGGAGCAGTATAAACTTACCAGTTTCGGGCAATTGTTTACGTCAAGTTGTGAAATGTTGTTTTCCGAACAGTACAAACATTCCAGTTTTGAGCAGTTGATTATGTTGAGTGCAGTAAGGTTATTTGCTGCACAAAATAGAGTATTCAGTTCCGGCATGTCAGTAACGTCTATTTCCGATAAATTGCAATCGCTGCAAACTAATTCTTTCAGATTGGTATTCTGGAAATTTATAGTTTCAAGATTTTTGCAGCGGGAGCAATGCAGAACTCCGAATGAAGGATTGTTGCTTACGTCCAGACGTTTGAGTTTTTTGCATTCGTAGCAATCCAGTTGCCCGAAAGCGGGAAGGTTATTGATGCATATAGTTTCCAAATCGTTCTGCTCGCAATTTATCCATATCAGTTTTTTACATTCCTTGCTGTAATTGATATTTGTAAGTTTGCCACCCTTGCAGTCCAGCCATTCCAATGCCGTACAGTTGCTTATGTCGATATTGTCGAAGGTGCAGTTTCGACAACCGATTTGTTGCAGAGCCGGCTGTTTGCCGAGCGTCAGAGAGGTTAGATTCCAGAATGCAACTTCTTTCAATTTGCGGTTTTTGCTCAAATCTACCTCGGCTGGCTCTAATGCATGCCAACTAATGTATTCGAGATTCTGGAAATATTCTATTCCGACAATGGAAGAACATGCACTAAAAGATATTAAATCTACCATATTCAGAGCCGATACTTCCAATGCCTCGTTTCGGGACAACTTGCCGTCTTTGTTATAGTCGTAACGTTTACAGAAATTGCGAAAATTCGCATCTGGCATTTTAGTAAATATGTCCTGCGGCCAATGTTTGATTGTGAACTCGTCATCTGTCGTGCAACCGTTCAGTAGCGCGATGGACAATATAATCGTTGAAATGAGTGTGGCTTTCTTCATGATACAGGTCGTTTATTGAACAAATATATATATTTTTTCTCAGATTCGCGAATACAATGCCTGATTTATTTGTGCGTAGCGACCTTAAAGACGTTAAAGTCGTTAAGGACTTTAAGGGTCTTAAATTATTTTGCTTCTGCCCTCTATTTTACATATCTTTGCATTCTCAAAAATCATTTATAATGGCAAGAAAACGTCAGTCTTATCCCCTCATCGAGGGGCTTGAAATAACTTCGCTCGCCGCCGAGGGCAAATCGATTGGTCGCCACGAGGGGGCGGTGGTATTCGTCCCGATGACGGTCCCTGGCGATGTTGTGGATGTGCAGATACGCGCCAAACACCGCCGCTTCATGGAGGGTACGGTGGTGAAATACGTGAAGCGTTCGCCTATGCGCACAGAACCCGTGTGCGAACACTTCGGCGTGTGCGGCGGCTGCAAATGGCAGAACCTGCCTTACGAAGAGCAGTTGCGCTACAAGACCGAGCAGGTACGCGACCAACTTACACGTATCGGCAAGGTGGAGTTGCCCGAAATCAGTCCGTGTCTGGGTTCGGAGAAGCAGTTGTTCTACCGCAACAAACTCGAATTCACGTTCGCCGACCGTCGCTGGCTGACGTACGAGGAGATTGCGCAGGGCGGCGAAATCGCTCCCGCTCCCGCACTCGGATTCCATGTTCCGAATATGTTCGACAAGGTTCTCGACATTCGCAAATGCTGGTTGCAGGGCGACCCGTCGAACGAAATCCGCGACGAGATAAAGCGTTTCTGCATCGAGAACGGCTATTCGTTCCACAATGTCCGCGAACACGCAGGATTGATGCGCGGGATAATCATCCGTACCGCCTCGACGGGCGAAATAATGCTTTGCGTAATATTCAACGAGGACGACCGCGCACGGATTACGGCACTGCTCGACTTCGTGAAGGAGCGGTTCCCGCAGATAACGTCGCTCATATATTTCGTGAACGGGAAGTGGAACGATTCGCTGACCGACCAGACTCCGATATGCTATGCCGGCAAAGACCATATTTTCGAGCATATGGAGGGATTGCGGTTCAAGGTGGGTCCGAAATCGTTCTATCAGACCAATTCCGCTCAGGCATACGAACTCTACAAGGTTGCCCGCGAGTTCGCCGACCTGAAACCGGAAGATACGCTTTACGACCTCTATACGGGTACCGGAACGATTGCCAATTTCTGCGCGCGACGCTGCAAGAAGGTGGTCGGCATCGAGTATGTTCCCGAAGCGATTGCCGATGCGAAGGTCAATTCCGAAATCAACGGCATCGATAATACGGTTTTCTATGCGGGCGACATGAAAAAGGTTCTTGACAACGCCTTCATCGCGCGCAACGGTCGTCCCGACGTAATCATTCTCGACCCTCCGCGCGCAGGCGTGGACGAGCCTGTGATAGACGTGATTCTCAATGCCGCACCGGAACGCATCGTTTACGTAAGTTGCAATCCCGCGACGCAGGCGCGCGACCTCGCCTTGATGAACGACAAGTATCGCGTGGTTGCCGTCCAGCCGGTAGACATGTTCCCGCATACGCACCATGTGGAGAATGTCGTGAAACTCGTGAGACGATAAATTGTGTAACGAAAAACAATATTCCGCCAGGTTCGGGCGTTATATTTGCAGAATCGGTTACCTAAAAATATTACGATTATGAAAAAGATGATTCTTTTAGCGGCTGTCGCCCTGATGGCGATGCCGGTATTCGCCCAGCAGGACGAAGCGTACAAGAGTTTTATTCAGGTGAACGGTCGCGCCGAAAAGGAGGTTGCGCCCGACCAGTTCTATCTGTCGATAGTAATCAACGAAATCGACTCCAAAGGCAAGATTTCGGTCGAGAGCCAGCAGCGCGACATGGTTGCGGCGTTGAAGCGTATCGGCGTCGATGTCGAGAAGAGTCTGAAAGTGGCTAACATGTCGAGTTCGTATTTCAAGAGAAGTACGTCGCTTTCGACAGCCAAATACCAACTCGAACTCGATTCGCCGGCTATGGTTGCCAAAGTATATTCGGTACTCGGCGATATGGGCATCTCCAATATCTCGATAGTCAAGGTTTCCAATTCCAAAATCGAAGAGTTGAAGGAGCAGGTGCGAATCGAAGCGATTCAGAACGCCAAATCGACAGCCGTAACACTGGCTTCCGCGATAGGGCAAAGCGTCGGTAAATGTTTTTATATCTACGATTCGAACAACGACATGATGCCGGCATTCTACGACAATGCGCTCGTCATGCGTTCGATGGCGAAAGCCTCCGGAGCGGTCGAAGAGGCTGCCGCCGACGAACCGCTGGATTTCAAGACGATTAAACTGTCGTATAACGTGAATGCCAAATTCGTACTCGAATAATTCCGCATGCGTAATTTGCAGATTAGGGAATAATCGTTACCTTTGCCGCGAAATAAGCCGAATAAGGTAGTTTTGTAATCCTCATCGGAGGGCAACGTATATGCCGGATAAGATGACTGGGTAAAACTATAGTCTTGTCCGGTATTTTTATGTAGAACTTTAATGAACAGATTATGAACAGAGATGCCATCGATTTGGGAAAGATGAATATTCCCCGACTTTTCAAGCTGTATTTGATCCCTACGCTGTTCGGGATGCTGTCCATGTGTGCGGTAACGGCTACCGACGGCATATTCGTCGGACGCGGCGTCGGCAGCGACGGACTCGCCGCCGTGAATATCTGCATATCGCCGACGATGATTATGATGGGCATAGGGCTGATGCTCGGCGTCGGCACGTCGGTCGTTTCGTCGATACATCTTGCCAACGGCAATGTCAAGGCTGCGCGCATAAACATCACGCAGGCATTCATCGTCGCCACCTCGATTGTGATGGTGTTCCTGCTATGCACATTGACATCGGTCGAGACGACCGGTCGGTTGCTCGGCAGTTCGGAGTCGCTGATGCCGCTTGTCAAGGAGTATATGCCTTGGATATTCGTAACCTGTCTGTTTCAGGCGTGGTGCGAAATAGGATTGTTCGTCGTCAGGCTGGACGGCTCGCCGAAGTATGCCATGTGGTGCAACGTCCTGCCCGGTCTGCTGAACGTGCTGCTCGACTATCTCTTTATATTTCCGATGGGAATGGGCGTCCGCGGTGCGGCATTGGCTACATGCATAAGTTGCGGCGTCGGAGGCGCGATGGTGATGGCTTATCTCGGGCGGTTCGCGACGACGCTGAAACTTATAAAACTCAAATTGAGCCGGAAAAGCATGATGCTGATGGCGCGTAATATCGGATATCAGTGCAAAATCGGCATATCCGCCCTGCTCGGAGAGGCTACGATGGGCATGTTGATGCTGCTCGGCAATCTGATGTTCATGCGATATATGGGGAATGACGGCGTGGGCGCGTTCAGTATCGCATGTTACTATGCGCCGTTCGTGTTTATGATAGGAAATGCGATTGCCCAGTCGGCGCAGCCGATTATCAGTTACAATTACGGAAACGGAAGTTACAGTCGTGTCAGAACCGCCGAGCGGCTCGCCGTCATATCCGCTGTCATTTGCGGCGTTATCGTGTCGGGCGCGTTTTCGCTGTTCCCCGAAATGATGGTCGGACTGTTCCTCGATACGGCATCTCCGGCAGCGGAAATCGCAATCGCTGGCTTTCCGCTGTTCGCGACCGCATTCGTGTTTTTCATATTCAATCTGACTGCGATAGGCTATTTCCAAAGCGTCGAGAAGGTACGTCCGTCCATAATTTTCGCGTTGCTGCGCGGCGCGGTATTCCTGATACCGTCTTTCATCCTCGTGCCGCGGATGTTCGGCGGCAGCGGAATATGGCTGTCGCTGTTCGTGTCGGAGTTCCTGACTTCGCTCTGCATAACCGGTTTTTACGCATACAAACGCTGCGTCGGTGCAAAATAGGGGTGCAATGGTGATTGCGCCCTCCCGATAGTCTGCATATCGAGTTTTTTGCGTATATTTGCATGATTAAGAAATCGTATATGAAAATCATAAAATTCGTATTCAATCCGATTCAGGAGAATACATACGTAATTTGGGACGAAACGGGCGAATGCGCTATTGTGGATGCAGGCAATGCGTCGGCTCGCGAGGATGCGGCACTCGCCGACTTTATCGCGGCGCAGGGGCTGAAACCGGTTGTCGCCGTAAATACGCACGGGCATTTCGACCATACGATGGGCGTACAATATGTGAAAGAGACTTTCGGCGTTCCGTTCGCCGCATCGTCTGCCGACGGATTCCTTATCGAACACGGTCGCGAAAGCGGCGCGATGTTCGGAGTGCAGGTGGTGGAGATGCCGACTATCGATACGGATTTGTCGAAGACCGACGAAATCGCATTCGGCAATACGAAACTCAAAGTGATAAAGACCCCGGGACACACCCTAGGCGGAGTGGTGCTTTACGAGCCGGAATCCAAATCTCTTTTTACGGGCGATACGCTTTTTCGGGAGAGTATCGGTCGCACCGACTTGCCGGGCGGCGATTACGGCGCGCTGATGCACTCGATTATCGAAAACATAATTCCGCTCGGCGACGAGGTGGCGATATACCCCGGACACGGCGAAAAATCCACGATAGGACATGAATCGTTGTACAACCCGTTCGTCGTCGAGGCGTTGAACGGAGAGGTGCGTTATAAATAGGACGGCAATGAGAATAGATATACTGACGGTCGTACCCGAACTGCTCGATTCTCCGCTGAACGAATCGATTCTCAAACGTGCGCAGGAGAGCGGACATGTCGAAATCCACGTCCACAACCTGCGCGACTATACCGACGACAGGCGGCGGACGGTCGATGATTATCCGTTCGGCGGCGAAGCGGGAATGGTGATGAAAATCGAACCGGTCTATCGCTGCATCGAGAAGTTGAAGAGTGAGCGCGACTACGACGAGATAATCTTCACGTCGCCCGACGGCGTGCGCTACGACCAGCACGAAGCCAACCGACTTTCGACGCTCGAAAATATAATTATTCTGTGCGGACACTACAAGGGAATCGATTTCCGCATACGCGAACATCTGATAACCCGCGAAATCTCGATAGGCGACTACGTGCTGACGGGAGGCGAACTCGCCGCGGCGATAATCACCGACTCGGTCGTCCGTCTGCTGCCGGGGGCTATCGGCGATGAAGCGTCGGCACTGACGGATTGTTTTCAGGACAACCTGCTCGCTCCGCCGGTATATACCCGACCCGCCGATTTCAACGGCTGGAAAGTGCCGGAGGTGCTGACGTCGGGAAATTTCGCGGAGATTGAGAAGTGGCAGGACGAACAATCCTACGAACGCACGAAACTCCTGCGTCCGGATTTGTTCAACGAATAAACATGCAGCGATGAAGTACTATCTTATTGCGGGAGAGCCGAGCGGCGACCTGCACGGAAGCAATCTGATGCGCGGAATCGCAGCGGAGGATACCTCAGCGGAATTCCGGTTCTGGGGCGGCGACCGTATGGCGGAGGTCGGCGGAAAGGCGAATCTCGACAAGCACTATAAGGAGACGTCGTTCTTCGGAATCGCGCAGGTGCTGCGCAATCTGAAAACCATATTCGGTCAGATTTCCGAGTGTAAGCGCGACATCGAGGCATTCGCGCCCGACGTGATAATCCTTATCGACTATCCGAGTTTCAACATGCGTATCGCCGAATGGGCGCACGGACGCGGAATCAGTGTGTTCTATTATATCGCGCCGAAGGTGTGGGCATGGAAGGAGTTCCGCGTAAAGGGTATCCGCAAGTATGTGGACAGGCTCTATATAATCTTTCCGTTCGAGCAGAACTATTTCGAGAGCAAGGGCATCGTTCCGGTGTTCAAGGGAAATCCGCTCGTGGATGCCATAGAACAGCGGCGCGGTTCGCTGCCGTCGCGCGAACGGTTCGTTGCGGAGAATGGTCTCGACGACAGACCGATAGTGGCATTGCTCGCCGGCAGCCGCAAGAACGAGATATACGAGAATCTGCCCGATATGGTCGCATTGTCGAAACGGTTTCCGAATTACAGATTCGTCGTGACGGGTGTGTCATGGCTTGACAAAAGCGTTTACGACCGCATAATCGACGGTTCGGATGTCGCGTATGTCTGCGACAAGACCTACGAAACTCTGAATGTCGCCGAAGCGGCAGTGGTAACGTCGGGAACGGCGACGCTCGAAACGGCGTTGATGAATATTCCGGAGATGGTGCTGTATCATGTTCCGAAACTGTACGAGATATTGCGTCCGTATCTGCTGAAAATACCTTTCATTTCGCTCGTGAACATCAATCTCGGCTACGAGGCGGTACGCGAAATCGTCAGCAGCCGGTTCGACATCGACGTTGCGGCAGCGGAACTCGAATCGATACTCGAAGGCGGCAGCCGCCGCGAAAAGATGCTCGCCGATTTCGCCCGTCTCCGCACGATTATCGGCGGTGCGGGTGCGAGCGGACGTTTTGCGAAGGATATTGTGGAACAACTCAAAAACGACGGCGAATGAAGATAATATGTATTGAAAACTGCTTCGGCTCCGACGGCGGCGGGATATACGCGACCTTGCGTCCCGATTCGTCGATGCTGCGCGAGAACGACGATTTCTATATTCCCCATTTTTCGTCCGACATCGTGTGCGGATGCGGAATAACGGTTCGCATAAACCGCCTTGCGAAGTGCATCGATGCGCGTTTTGCCGACCGCTGCTACGATTCGGTAGGCGCGGGCGCGGCTTTTTTCGCCCGCGACGTGATGCAGCGCGCCATCGCCGCCGGTCATCCGTGCGACGAGGCGTATTGCTTCGACCGTTCGCTGGCAGTTTCGCCCGATGTTGCGGACAAGGAGGGTATTGCCGATACCGAGATAGTCGTTTCGGTCGGCAATCGGCAGCGCAGAGCGAAAATCGGCGATATGCGTCTGTCAATCGACGAGTGTATAAGCCGTGCGTCGCAACTCGCTACGCTGAAAACCGGCGATATTGTCTATATCGGAATGCCTGCCGACCTGCAACCGTCTGCGGGCGACGAAATCAGGGTCGTTGTCAGCGGCAAATGCCTGCTCGATTTCGGGGTTAAATAACAGAGGGAATATGCTGCTGCACGAATTGTTGAAAAATTACCGACTGATACTTGCGTCGAATTCGCCGCGACGCCGTCAGTTGCTCGCCGATTGCGGACTGGCGTTCGAGTGCGCGCCTAAATTCGAGTGCGACGAACGCTATCCGTCCGACCTGCCGGTTCGGGAAGTGGCGGCGTATCTGTCGCGTCTGAAAAGCGAGTGCTGCCCGATTGCGCTCGGAGATAAGGATATACTGCTTACTGCTGATACCGTTGTCATCGTCGGTGATACGATACTCGGCAAACCGTCCGATGCCGAACATGCGAAAGCGATGTTGCGGATGCTGTCGGGTCGCAGCCATACGGTTGTAACCGGAGTTACGCTGCGCAGTGCCGGATGCAGCCGTTCGTTTTCGGTCGCGAGCGACGTGCGATTCCGCAATTTGAGCGACGAGGAGATAGAATATTATGTCGATGAATACAAACCGTTCGACAAGGCGGGCGCATACGGTATTCAGGAGTGGATAGGGTATGTGGCGATAGAGGGTATCGACGGTTCGTTCTATAATGTCATGGGGCTGCCCGTCCAGCGGCTTTATGTCGAGTTGCGCGAGTTTATAAGTTAGTCTATTTCTCCCCTCAAAAAAAATTAGCCGAAATTTTTCATCCTCGGCTCTCCATGCTTTCGACAGACGGATTTGTGGCGGCTACGTCCTGCTCCAACTCCTGCTGCGACGGCGATTCGTTTTTGCCGGTCGGCTTTATCTTTTCGCTTGACGATGCGCTGTTTTCGGGCGTAATCTGAGTAACCGACGGAATGTGCATCGGTCGTTCGTGAGATGTCGGCGTCTGATTTTCAGACATATTCTTGTCGGCGCAACGGGTTGCCGTATTTTTGTTTTTAGAAGTCTCCATAATCCTCGATTTTGCCGTTATGCCCGCAATATTCGTACCGCTGCAAGTTGCATCGGATTCGTTTTGTCAATTATTGACAATATGATTTTTCGCGCCTGTTTATTGTGTAAATTTTTGCAATCTTCTGAAAATTACCTATCTTTATACGGTGTTATATATGGAAAGGTTATAGAACAGAAAATTTAAATTGATTAAATGACAATGTAGTGAAAACATATTTGGTTGTTCTTGTAATATTGTTTAGCGGTTGCGGTTTAAGCAGTGCCGATTTTCGGTATCTATACAATATAATGGGAATGTATACTACCGATGCTAAGGTTATGTATACAATTGTCAATATTTCAAAATAAACAGATTATTCGAATGAAACGCTTGTTTGTAATACAACTCTTTTTATCGATTGCAACACAGTTTTATTGTGTTGCTCAGGAGCCGATTGTGATAGATGCTTTTGCAGGACCATTCCCTTATCTTTATGAGGTGGTGCAAGGATATACCCATGCAAATTTCGAATATCCGAAGAACGTGGACGATATATTGAAGTATTGGCAGGAAGACAAGCAATCTGCAATAACAAGAGAAATCTTGACCGACGCAATAATAGAACGACTGGATTCGACAACATTCTCGCGACTTGACAAGGAACGCAGGGATATAAGCATTAGTCATAAAAACAGATGTTTTGTCGCCAAATACAAACAGGATACATTATTCTGGGAAACGATGACTAATTATTACAAGCCATTAAAGCATTATTGGAAACAAGACAGAGTCCGCATGCGTAATTTTTACTATGTATCCATGATGCGTTCGGATTCACAAGTGCATAACGATGCTTCGGAAGAAGTGCAATTGGAATTTACGAAAGGACTGTATCGTATGGTCGGGACTGCATTGCCGAAGTTTTGGGAAAATAGAAGACAGTTAAAACCTTTCAAGGTGATAATTCTTGAATTTACAAACGGGAAACTGAATCCAAAATATTGCAGGAAAGGTTTCAATCCGAAGGCTCTGCCTCTTTACGATGAGGTCGGGGAATATGTTGCCGATTTCGCGAAGGAATACGGATTCTCGCGTATTATATTTTACTATATGTATGATGGCTGAATAAGTTGCTGGGAATAAAGGATGTTAATGGAAATTATGTTTATCGTTGATTTGCTATGAAAATTTATAAAAAAGGTATATTATTTAGCATTGTACTGGGAACATTGATGTCGTGTAATATTTCCAGAACTATTACTGGTAATTACAGTAGAAACTGTAATTTTACTAATTCAAGATTTTTAATAGATAGAGATAATTCATTTTGCTATAATTATCAAACCGAAGGGACCGGTCGAAAAGAGTGGTCGTGCGGACAATGGGAAGAAATAAGTAAAAATAGAATTCTGTTAACATCGATTCTTCATGATAGTGTGCCTATTTATGTGTCAGAGTATAAACAGAATATTGGGAATAAATTAATAATTCTTTCCAATGAGTGGAGTGGATGGAATTTGCCGATAGAATTGATTGTAAATGGTAAATGTGTAATAAATACGATAGGTCACGAACGAGCGATATTATTGTCTGATGCCGATTTCCCGATAATAGAAAGTATATTTGTTCGTGCGAGTCTGACTGATCCTATACTTTCAGAATTGGCGAATTTTGCCACAATAAGTACAATGACTTATAATGTAGTTGATACGGATAGTAATATCTTTTATATTTCACTTCCTTACAGAAGAAAATTATACGAGTTTTTTTATATGAAAGAATTTAAAGATACGTTACTAATGAATCGAAAATCAATGAAGTATAATAATATAAGGTTCAAGAAATAAGAAGAAATATTAAAAATATTTGGCAATATTGTATAATAATGGTCGGTATCAACTTTATCTCGGCACATTAATATATTATCTATTTTTTGAAAGTTGGGCTTTGTGTAAATGTAGTAACGGATAAGGTTTCCCGTCGTTGTCGAATGCCGAGCGTCCTATTATATGGAATCCCATGTGGATGTAAAAATCTACTGCCTGTTTATTTTGTTCATTCACATATAATTCTCGTATATTTAAGACAGACTCTGCATAGCGTAATAATTTTGTACCAACACCGCATCCTCTATAAGCCGCATCAACAAACAGCATTTCGAGTATTGAGCCTGACACTCCCATAAACCCGACCGGCATTCCATCTCTGTTTTTATAGATATAGAGATCTACTTGCCTGAAATGATCAGGCAGATGCGATTTATAATACTTAAAATCGTTGTCGGTAAGAAAATCGTGTGTCGCTTTCACTGCATTTTCCCATATTGTTATCAGACGTGTATAGTCATTGTTTGATGCTTGGGTTATCATCTTGTTTTTGTGTATGTTGTTTTTTTACAAAGATAAATATATTCTATATATTATAGGTTTATCCTTTTGTCATCTGAAAATTGGTCAGGAATAGTTTGTTCGCTTTCCGTTTTTGTGCTTTCTCCACGACAAAACCTCTTTTCTCGAAAAATGTACGAGCCGTCAAACTAACTTCTGATTCAATTCGCTTGATTCCTGTTTTATAGGCGTACCGTTCAATTTCATTCAAAAGCAGGGTCGCTATTCCTGTTCTTTGAAAATCTTTATGAACGAACATGAAATGCAGGTATCCAGAAGGAGTAATTGAAGAGAATCCGACAATTTGTTTTTGAGAATTGATGGCGACTATAAAGAAATGGGTGTTTATCATCTCTTCCATGCGTGAAACATCATCTCCGCATGACGCCCAATCTTCGCATTCTTCTTGCGAATAGTTTTGCCTGTTTATTGTAAGAATCGTATCTTGAAATAGATTTTTCAGTTCTGTGCTATCAGACAATCGTGCTGTTCTAATTGTAAAATCCGTATTCATGTCTTTTGTTTATAGGTAGCGTGTATACATTATGAAAATAAAAAGACCTAAAATCATCCGATTTTAGGTCTTTTTATTCTGGCGGTGCGTAGGGGATTTTAATCCTCCGACGAAACGCACCGTTTATCAGTAGGTTACGCTTGCTTTTGCGGCTTCGGGTCACAACGTGGTTACGCCGTTTCGACGCTCGAAAATCGACGTCCGCGAATGCCCGTCCTTCAAAGAACTTTTACGGTTCAAATGTAACCTGTTTTGGGGAAATATGCAAGTTTAATCTTTCATCTTCAGGCTCCTTTTCCATTTATTTCCATCCCATGAACATGCGGGCGGTTTCGGCGTCGTGATGGTCGAAGAACAGGCTCTTGCCCGTGTCGAGTGCGGCGATGGCAGCCATGTCCTCGTCGGAGAGCGAGAAGTCGAATATGTCGATATTCTGCTGCATCCGCTCTATGTGGGTCGATTTCGGAATGATGATTACGCCGCGCTGTATGAGCCAGCGCAGGGCGACCTGTGCCACCGATTTGCCGTATTTACTGCCGATTTCGGCCAGCATCTGATTCGTGAAGAAGCCGTTGCGCCCCTCGGCAAGCGGTCCCCACGACATGATGCGCGTGCCGAACTCCTCCATGATTTGCTGCGGTTCTACCTGCTGATCGAAGACGTGCGTTTCCACCTGATTGACCGCAGGCACGATTTCCATGTTGCTGGCCAGGTCGATGAAGTGGTCGGGATAGAAGTTCGAAACACCGATGGCCCGCAACTTACCTTCCTTATACGCCTCCTCCAACGCCCGGTATGCACCGTAACGGTCACAGAAAGGCTGGTGCAGGAGCATCAGGTCGATGTAGTCGGTCTGCAACTTACGCAAACTCTCGTCGATGGAGGCTTTGGTCTTTTCATAACCGTAGTTGGAAATCCATACTTTCGATACAAGGAAAATTTCCTTGCGGTCGATGCCGCTGCGGCGCACGGCATTGCCCACACCCTCTTCGTTGTGGTAGGCCTGCGCCGTGTCGATCATGCGGTAGCCGACGCTCAGGGCGTCTGCAACGCAACGTTCGCACTCGGCGGGTGAAACCTGATAGACGCCGTAACCCATCTGGGGCATTTCGACGCCGTTGTTCAATGTTACTTTATTCATTGTTCTATCCATTTTTTGATTTCTTCCGATTTAGCAGGCAAACGAAGCCCTTTTCTGATTTTCAAATCAGGATAGCCTTTCTTCAATGTGGCGTCGGCTTCCGACATCGGGCTTTCGTAGGAGGTGCAGAAAGGGAATATCACCTTGCCTTTCAGTTGTTCGCCGTAATTGTCGAGAAACGTACGGATTACTGCCGGTTCTTCGTGCCACCAGATGGGAAAACCGATGAACACGGTATCCACCTTTGCGAAGTCGATATCGACAGGTTTGATAGACGGCCGAAGCGATTGATTGAGGTGCTCCTGCGTGCAGCGGGATTGTTCGTTTACCCAATCGACATCTTCCGATGAATAGGGTTGTTCAGGCAAAAGCCGGATCATTTCGGCTCCTGTCACTTCCGCGACCTGCTTGGCTGCAAGTTCGGTATTGCCGGAGTGTGTGAAATATACGATTATCGATTTCATGTTACTATCAATTTTTGTCTGAGCCTGTACCGTACTACCTGATATGGCTAACGCCACGGTCATAGCATAGATGTATTTGAATATGTTCATAATTGTCAGGATTATATGTTACTCAATTAGTCCTATCTCTCTGAGCCATGATGAAATGTTCTGTTCGTTGATTCGTCCGCTTGTCAGTCCCTCTCCTGTCAGATGTGCGGCATCGGGTGTCAGCTCCACGATGCGTGCCAGCGTCTCATCACGATAGGTCGAAGCGTAGGTACAGAACGGAACGACAGTCTTGCCTTTGAAATCGTAGCTTTCGGCAAAGGTACAAATAATCATCGGCGTAGTCCACCACCATACGGGGCAGCCGATGAATACCGTGTCGTAGTCCTCCCAATTTTCCACCGTTGCGGCAATCGCTGGACGGGCATCGTTGTTTTTCTCTTCGAGTGCTACCTCGGTGCAGGGCGTGTATTCGGTCGGATACGGCACTACCGGCTCGATGCGAAACAAGTCGGCTCCGGTTTGACGGATGATTTCCTGCGCCATGCGCTGCGTCGTGCCGCCCCAACTGAAATAGGCGACCAGAATCTTGCTGTCTCCATTCGGCGTGTCGGGATTGTCGCCGGGTTGATTCGGGTCATCGGGATTTTCCGAATTGTTCGGATTATCGGGTGTACCCTCTCCTCCGTCATCCGGCTTTTCGGGATTTTCGATATCCGGTGTCTGAGGTTCATGCTCGTCTTCGGGCGAACAGGCTCCGAATGTTACGATGGCCGCAGCCATCATCAGATAAATCAGGTACTTTTTCATATCTACATTATTGTTTATTGATTGTTTTTGCAATTCTCCGGATGCAAAGTTAGATACGTCCGTTCATACCGGCGGAACAAAAAATACGGCTCGAATTACCATTTTTTCAGAAAATGACAGCGAGGCTCGACAGCTTCTGTATCGGACGGATGCAAAAACCGAAATAAGTGTAGTTTCAACCGAATTTCTTGTAAAGCCTGCCCGAAAGGTTCTCTCTACTTTTGCAACGTCGAACAAAGACAACGTATTACATTAAATAGATAAAGAAATGAAAAAGAAAATCATTACCGGACTTATGGTGTTGGCTTCGATGATCGGCAGCACCTCTTTCGCGCAGGATATTTATAAGACTGCCGCCAATGTACCGATGGTACAACTCAACAATGGCATCCTGATGCCGCAGTTCGGACTTGGAACGTTCCTTCAGCCCTCGGATGCAGTGTGCGAACAGTCGTGCTTGACGGCCTTGAAGGCAGGTTACCGTCATATCGACACCGCCCATGCTTATAACGATGAAGCCGGTGTAGGCCGAGCCGTGAAAGAAAGCGGCATTCCGCGCGAGGAAATATGGATTACGTCGAAACTGTGGCCTACGGAATACGGTGAGGGTAAGACACTGAAAGCCATCGACGAGATGTTGGAACGTATGCAACTGGAATACATAGACCTTTTGTATGTCCACCAGCCTGTGGGCGACTTCGTGGGTGCATGGAAAGATATGGAGAAAGCCGTGGCAATGGGCAAAGTGCGTGCGCTGGGCATCAGCAACTTCGATGCAAGCGACGAAGTGTTCAACAAAATTATGAACGAATCCACTGTAAAACCTGCCGTGCTTCAAATCGAATGTCATCCGTATGCACAACGGCTGGCTATGCGCGAGAAAGTAAAACCTTACGGCATCCATATCACCTGCTGGTTCCCGCTGGGTGGCGCGATGTCGAACGGCGCACTGTTCAAAGACCCCGTTATCAGGCAGATTGCCGAAGCGCACGGAAAGTCACCGGCACAGGTTATTCTCCGCTGGCACATGCAGGAGGGTTTCTCGGCCATTCCTGGAGCATCCAATCCCGATTACATCAAGGAGAATATCGAGATTTTCGACTTCGAGCTGACCGATGATGAGATGGCGCAGATGCGTGGACTGAACAAGGAGGAGCGTTTCTTCAATATGTCTTTGGAAGAAAAGGAACGCGCCTACATTGGCAAGATGCAGATTCCGACCAATAAATAAGGAGATGAAATACAGAACATTGGGATTAAGCGGATTGAGAGTTTCTTCCGTCGGTTTGGGGTGCATGGGCATGAGCCATGCCTATGGCGCACCGGCAGACAAGCGCGAAATGACGGAACTGCTCTCCGATGCGGTGGAGATGGGTTACACCTTTTTCGATACGGCCGAGGTTTACGGCACGCCCGACCGACCGCACGACAACGAGGAGCTGCTGGGCCGGGCTTTGCAACCGTTCCGCGACCGGATCGTGCTGGCTACCAAATTCGGACTGACGTTCGATGCACCCCATGCAGCGGGACCGCACGCCCTGATTCCCGATTCACGTCCGGCGACCATCCGCCGTTCGGTTGAGGAATCGCTCCGCCGTCTGCGTACTGACCGCATCGACCTCTATTACCAGCACCGTATCGACCCGAAGGTTGCGCCGGAAGAGGTGGCAAGTGTGATGGCCGACCTGATTCGTGAAGGCAAAATCCTCCACTGGGGTATTTCGGAAGCTACGGAAGAATATCTGCGCCGTGCCCACAAGGTCTGTCCCGTCACGGCCGTGCAGAACCGTTATTCGATGATGGCACGTCGGCACGAAGCGTTGTTTCCCGTGCTCGAAGAGCTGGGCGTAGGCTTCGTGGCTTTCTCGCCGCTGGCGAACGGACTGCTGACCGACTGCTATACGGCAGACACAACATTTGATCCAGCAACCGATTACCGGGCTTCGATGCCGCAGTTCCACCCGGAAAGTTTCGAGCGAAACCGTCCGCTGTTCGCTCTGGTCGGGGGACTGGCGGAAGAGCATCACGCCACTCCCTCGCAGATTGCCTTGGCGTGGATGATGAACAAAAAGCTGTGGATTGTTCCTATTCCGGGCACGCGACATCTGTGTCGGTTGAAAGAGAACATCGGGGCTGCCGATATTCATTTGACCGCAGAACAAGTGGAAAACATCGATGCGGCGCTCGGTGCGATGCGGATGAGCGAAGTGTTCGGAGGATCACCCATAAAGCAGTAAATTATGAAACCGAAAGTAATCTGCCATATCATGAGTTCCGTCGATGGGCGGTTGCTCAACGACCGATGGACGGAGCCGTTCGACGGTACGCCCGCATCGGATTTGTTTCAGGTCTATGCCGCCGTCGGGCGCGAATTGGGCACGGATGCGTGGATGTTCGGAAAGAATACCCTCCGTGCCGCATTTTCCTATAAACGAGGAATCGACGGTCATGCCGTGTCGTCGGATTCTCCTGCCGTGTTCGTCGGCGAACGCCGCTCCGAGCGGATGTTCATCGCGGCCGACCCCGAGGCCGACATTTTCTTTACATCCTCCTCTCTGAGGGGCGACAACATCCTCGTCATCGTAGGGCAGAATGCAACGGAGGAATACCTCGCCCATCTGCGCGAAAGGCGGATTTCCTACGTCATCGTCGATGATGCAACCGACCTTCGCCAAGGGCTCGAAGCCGTCGGCCGTGAGTTCGGAATCCGCTCCATTTCGGTACAGGGAGGCGGCATATTGAACGGTGCGCTGCTTGCTGACGGATTGGCCGATGAACTGAGTTTGGTCGTTTATCCGGGCATCGACGGTCTTTCGGGTGTGCCTTCTATCTTCGAGTACGTGGGCGGTGCAACCGATTGCCCGGCTGCGGGGCAAAGTCTGCAACTGCTCTCCGCAGAGCAACGGGAACACGGCGTCATGTGGTTGCGGTATAAATTTCATAAGAAACTACACAAATGAAAAAGATAATGTTGCAAACCATATTGTTTTGTTGTCTATGCGTGGCTTCCTGCTCGGACAGCGAAAGAAACGAGCCGATACTGCCACCGGATCAGGAGCAGGAAGAACCCGTCACGCCCGACCGTCCGCAGGATTATGCGGGGCTGATAAACAAGACCTATCCCGTACCGGCCTCTTACGGGCAGGAGGCGGAGCATCGGGGCGAAGTGGTGCGTATCGACTACCAGACGCGAGATTATGCCGAAAGTACGGGTGCGGCACGCACGAATACGGCATACGTCTATCTGCCTTACGGCTACGACGAGCACACCGACCGACGCTATAACGTGCTTTACTTCGTACACGGACACTACGGTACGGCGTCAACGACATTCGAGGCGGAAAACGGTCTGTTACGCAAACTGCTCGACCACATGACCGAGAACGGGGACATGGCTCCGACCATCGTAGTGTCGCCGAGCTACAACTACGGGCAGCCGACTGCGAACTATGCCGATGCCGACCCGTATTGCGAAGCTCTGCCTGAAGAACTTGCAAACGACCTGATTCCCATTGTCGAGAGCCGTTACCGTACCTATGCCGAAAGTACGGATGTCGCAGGTTTGGAGGCTTCGCGCGGGCATCGTGCCATCGGCGGTTTTTCGATGGGAGCCGTAACGACGTGGTACGCACTGGAACATACGCTCTCCTGTTTCAAATACTTCATGCCTGTCAGTGCCGACTGCTGGTCGTTAGGACGATTCGCCGGGATGAACCGCCCCGATGAAACGGCACGCTATCTGGCGGATATCGTTAGCCGGTCGCCTTACGCAGGCGATGGGTTTTATATTTGGGCGGCGAGCGGAACGGACGATTCGGCCTATCGGGAGACACTGGTTCAGGTCGAAGCGATGGCAAGGCTTACAGATGTGTTTCCGCTCTCCAACCTCACTTTCCACGAGAAAGAGGGCGCACGGCACGAATACCGTCCTATGGCGGAATACCTCTATAATGCACTGCCGTTCTTTTTTCCGAACGGACAAGATGGAAACATGAATACTTACGGCCATCTGACGACTGCCCATACCGTAAAAGATGTAGTGGAGCACGAGGCGTTCGCCGACTTCGGGCAGTTCATTCTGCCGGTCGAACGGAGGTATGACGACGATTTGCCGCTTCGAAACGTGGCGAGTATGTTGCCCTATCACAACTATGTGACGGGAGAGCGGGCCGTGGAGACCATCAATACGATGATAGACTATGTACACGATGGTAACCGATTGTTCTACGACATCTATTCCGATGCGGAGAAGCGGGCGGATTCACGAAAGAACGATACAGGACTGTTCTTCTTCCGTGGAGAACCGGGGCGGCCGTTCGCCATTGTCTGTCCGGGCGGCGGTTGGTCGTATGTCGGAGCGATTCACGAAGGATTTCCGTTGGCCATCGCATTGAGCAGGATGGGTTGCAACGCCTTTTCCATCCAGTATCGGACGGGCGGTGCGCAGGTGGCGTGCGAAGACCTCGCAGCGGCCATCGACTTCATTATGCGACATGCCGGTGAATTGCAGGTCTCGACCGAAGACTACTCGCTGTGGGGAGGCTCGGCGGGCGCACGCATGGCGGCCTATCTCGGCTCTTATTTAACGCAGGGATTCATCGATGCCGACAACCCGCGTCCGGCGGCAGTCATCATGGGCTATACCAGCCATACCGATTATACGCGCAACGATCCGCCGACCTACGTGGTCATCGGTGATAACGATGGCATAGCGAGTGCGTCGGTCATGCGGCAGCGGGTGGAGAATCTTCGGGCGGCGGGCATCGATGCCGAATTCCATTTGTTCCCGAATTTGCGCCACGGTTTCGGATTGGGTATCGGAACGAGTGCGGAAGGTTGGGAGAAAGATGCCGTGAAGTTTTGGGAGAAATACATTTTCCGTAAAAATGGTATTTCTTACGGAAAATAATGTAAAGGGAGTTTCATGCTCCCTTTTTACATTTGCATATTTGTAGAATGTATATAAATAATTAGCAATGAAAAAGATACTTACAGTTGTATTGTGCGCGGCACTGGCCGTCTGCAATACATTAAACGCACAGGAGACAATGAAAGAGAACGAAGCATTCGCCGCGGCAGATATGTCTGCCTTCAAGAGCCACAACAGTAACCCGTGGGGATTGGTCTATGCCGATGCCATTACCGAAAATGTTCCGGGCAAGGTGAATATCCGCCCCATTACCTACGACTTGAACGGGTTGAAAATTGCCGCCAACGTCTATACGCCTGCGGGCTACGACCCCGCGAAAAGCTATCCTGCCCTCGTCGTAGCGCACCCTAACGGCGGAGTGAAGGAGCAGGTAGCAGGACTTTACAGTCAGCGCATGGCGGAAAAAGGTTATATCTGCCTGGCGTTCGATGCCGCCTATCAGGGAGCCAGCGAGGGCGAGCCGCGCAATACGGACAAGCCTGCCCACCGCATCGATGACATCCGCCGTGCCGCCGACATCCTGCTGCAATATCCCGGTGTGGATGCAACCCGCGTGGGCATTCTCGGCATCTGCGGCGGTGGCGGTTACACGCTGGCGGCCGCACAGACCGACAAACGGTTCAAGGCGGTTGCCACGTTGAGTATGTTCAACACGGGATTGGTGCGCCGCAACGGATTTCTCGATTCGCAGACGGGCAGTGTGCAGGAGCGTCTGGCCGATGCCTGCGCCGCCCGTCAGAAAGAGGCCGAGGGCGGCGATATCGAGTATGTCGGCGATATGAGCGGCGTGACTCCCGAACAGGCGGCCGCACTGCCGTTCGACCTCTACCGCGACGGCTACGGCTATTACCTGCAAAGCCATGCACATCCCAACTCGACGTTCCGCTACACCAAGAGCAGCCTCGTGGACTTGATGGCTTTTGATGCCAGCGAGGGGATGTACCTTATCAACCAGCCGCTCCTGATGATGGCCGGCAGCATCGCCGACACGTTCTACATGACCGAACAATGTTACAGCCGTGCCACCGGCACGCAGAACAAGGAGCTGTTCCTGATTCCCGGTGCGACGCATATCCAGACCTACCACGTGCCGGAGTATGTGAATCTGGCAGTGAATAAACTGACGGAATTTTTCTCTAAAAACTTATAAAATCAATCGAATATGAAACATGGAATTATCAAAAGTCTGGCGATCGCACTGCTCGCCGGCTTTGCCGTCTCCTGCTCGGAGAGCGGCGAAAACGAATCGCAGCCGACCTATACGGTCACGGTATCAGCAGCCGAAGGCGGAACCGCCGCAGCGAACAAGAACACCTGTCCGGAGGGCGAGGAAGTGACCGCAACAGCTACGGCAGATGAAGGGTATCTTTTTGCCGGATGGTACGAAAACGGGGAAGCGGTTGCAACGGAACCCGTTTACTCGTTCGTCATGCCGGCGAGAAACGTCGTGTTGCAAGCACGCTTTGAGCAAGAAGCAGTTGCACCCGCAACGGCGGAAGCCGTCGATTTGGGATTGAGCGTAAAGTGGGCTTCTTGGAATGTCGGTGCATCGGCTCCCGAAGAGTTCGGCGGCCGCTACGGATGGGCCGACCCGACGGGCGAGAAGCGGACGACCGAACTCGATGACTATCCGAGCGCGACGCCGCCCGCGGATATCTGCGGTACGGAGTACGACATCGCCCGTGCACAATGGGGCGACGGATGGCGGCTGCCTTCGCAGGCCGAATTTCAGGAGTTAGTCGATAACTGCACGTGGGAATGGACCGAAGTGAACGGCGTGACGGGACGGCGTGCAACCGCTACCAACGGCAATTCGATATTCTTCCCGGCTGCTGCATCGCGCGACGGCGAAACCGTCTCGAATCAGGTCGGACAGCGCGGATGCTACTGGAGCGGTACGCTCTATCCCGGCAACGATGCCCGCTACGCCTATTATTTCTATTTCTATGAGGGCAACCAACAGCCCACCCGCAACAACCGTCGTTATATGGGCTATTCGGTGCGTCCGGTAAAAGAATAGGATATGAGACAGACGATTATATCGCTTACTTTATCGCTCTTCATCGGTGCGTCTGCCACAGGCTGCACCGATAGCGACGGTGCGGAACCGAATAGCAGTATCCGCGTCGAAACAGCAGAAGTAACGGCCATTACTTCCGATAATGCCCTTTCGGGCGGTCGTGTAATCGGCGAAACGGAAACAGTCACGGAGTTCGGTATCTGCTGGGCAACGACCGACAATCCTACTATGTCCGATAGTCATAATACCGGAGCTGGCGATGCAAACTCGTTCGCTTGTTACGTCACGGGACTTTCGGCGAGTACGACTTATTATGTCAGGGCGTATGCCACGACTTCGGCCGGAACGGTTTACGGTCAGTCCCGCCAATTTACGACGCTTGCCGGTTCGGATGACGATACGCCTCCTGCCGATGGGGATGACGAGCAGAATCCGTTGGCTTCAACCATCTATCTGTGGCCGGAGGGCAATATGGCGAAAGTAACGAACTACACGGGCAGTCAAGGCTCTTACCAAGATCCGCCGTCGTTCCGCCCTTATATGAACTACTTTCCGGTTGCGGAAGGCACGACGGTAAAGGGTGCTGTTCTCGTCTGTGCTGGCGGTGCGTTTCAGTTCCGCAGCGACCGTATGGAAGGTACTCCGGTTGCCCAATGGTTTGCCCGTCATGGTTATCAGGCTTTTGTGGTGAATTACCGCGTGCAGCCCTATCGGATGGAGGAAGGAAGCCTTGACTTGGCTCGTGCTATCCGTTTTGTCCGTCGGCACGCTGCCGATTACGGGATAAATCCGAACGACATAGCCTCCGTAGGGTTCTCTGCCGGAGGTATTCTCTGTGGCGACGAGGCGCTCAATTTCGATGAGTTGGTGAACGGTACGGCACTTACTTCCAACTATCGTCCCGATGCGCTCGACGAGGTATCTGCCAATGTTTGTACCATCGGAATGATTTACGCTTTCTATGGACGGTTAAGTGTAGCATCTACCGATGTGGAGAAATTCCGTGCATCGAAAATTCCGCCTACATTCTTCGCCTACGGTACACGCGATCCGTTCTATCGTCAGTTCCAAGCCTGTGCCGATGCCGTGCGTGAAGCGGGCGTAGAAGTGGAAGAACACGAATACGAGGGTATGCCGCACGGTTTCGGATATACGCATGAAGCGTGGATGGTCAGTTTTGACAGTTGGATGACTGAAATAATGGCTAATAATTAATGATGAAAGATATGAAAATAAGACTGATAACTTTGCTTGCCGTCTTGCTATGCTGTATGACAGCGAGCGCACAAACAGATTCCGTAAAGGAGCAATCCGGAAAGAAAATCCTTATCGCTTACTTTAGTTGGGGAGGTAACACGCAGCACGTGGCAGAACATATCGCCTCGCTGACAGGCGGCACGCTCTTCCGCATCGAACCTGAAAAACCGTACCCCACCGAGTACAAGCCCTGCACGGAAGTGGCAAAAGAGGAAAAAGAATCGGATGCCCGTCCGGCCATCAAAAACAAGATCGAAAACTGGGATGAGTACGATACTATTTTCATCGGCTGTCCCGTATGGTGGTGGACTGCCCCGATGATTATCAACACCTTTACGGAAAACTACGACTTCAAGGGGAAGACGGTCGTACCGTTCTGTACCTATGCTTCGACCTATCGGGAGGAAACACTTGCCAAAATCGTAGAACTCACTCCCAATTCCCTTCATCTGCAAGGATTCGGAACAACCGGAAGAAATACAAATGGAGTGGAAAATTGGCTGAGAACGATTCAGGTTATACGATAAACAGCCAAAATATCGTTAAAAACAGTAAAACTCATAATCGCATTGACATTGATTGTGAGTTTTTTGTGAATTTATTTGTAATTTTACAAGCGGAAATCAAGCGGTTACGGCATGGAATACCCCAAAGATATCATCGTCGCTGACAAGTTGGGCGTTGTGAGAACGGATTCCGAGAAGGAATATCTGGCTCATTTGCTCTGCTTGGGCGGAACGTGCCGTTACCGTTTTAACGAGCGGGACTTCGAGTTGCACGCCGGGGATTTGTCAATTATCCGCAAACGGAAAATGGTCGAGAAGGTCGAGCCTTCGGATGACTTCCGATGCAAGATAATTTATGCCACGCCCGGCTTTATCGAGTTGTGCACGCCGCAAAGCAATTACGGTATGAAAGGATCGCTGGCTCTGTTCCTCAATCCCGTAATGCACCTTACGCCGGAGCAGCAAATCGTCTGCCGCCGGGATTTCGATTTGTTGGAACTGCGCATCCGGAATAAGGAACACCGTTTTTATCAGGAAACGCTCATCAACGCCATGCAGGCAGCTATCCTCGATTTCTTCGACTTTCACGCCACCCTCTACGGTCAGAGCGATATTTCGACGCAGAACGCCTCCATCATGAACCGTTTTTTGAAAATGCTGGAAGAGGGAACCTATCGTGAACACAGGGAGGTTTCCTATTACGCCGATTGTTTGTGCGTCACGTCTAAATATCTGTCGGAGGTGTCGAAAAAGGTCAGCGGATATGCCGCCAACTATTGGATTAACCGTTACACGATTCTCGATATTTCGCGGCTGTTGCGGGACAAGTCGCTGACGTTCGTCCAGATTTCCGATATGTTCGGTTTCTCGTCACCCGCCTATTTCAGCCGTTACGTGCAACAGAACCTCGGGCTTAATCCGACGGATTACCGGAAATAATCATCTATCAATTCTTGTATAATCGGTAAAAATCGCAGTTTTTACCGATTTTTTTGTATCGCCGTTTCTCTGCCGTCCCGCTACCTTTGCAAGGTAACAATTAAAAATCAGAGCGATATGAAATCATTGGTTATTACGGTATTGCTTTTTCTGACTTTATCGGTCGGAGCAAAGGCACAGGAGAACGCAAAAACATTTACCCCCGAGGAGCAAGCCGTCATCGATTTGTCGAACAACAAATGGGACTGGATGGCGGAAAAGAACGTCGATAAGCTGGCGGAGCTGTTTCACGAAAGTGCACAGTTCGTCCACATGGGCGGTTATTGGGGCAAGGAGCAGGAACTGAACACGATTCGTTCTGGGGCCATCTGGTACAAGAAAGCCGAGATACATGACGTGCAGGTCAAGTTTGCCGCAGGTACGGCAACGGTTTACAGCCGTATTCATCTGAACTCCGAGGTCGGGGGTAACTCCGTCCGTTTCCCTTTTATAGTGACGGAAGTCTATGTGATGGAAAACGGCCGATGGCAGCTCTCCGTGCTTGCCTTTACGCGAACGTTGGGTGAATAATCAAATAAATTATATACGATGAAAATCAGGAATTTATTTTTTATGGCTATGTTATCCGTATTGTCGGTTTCCGGCATACATGCCCAGACCGCAGAAGCATTCCGCCAGCCTTATCCGCTGGGTGAGAAGATATCTCCCAATCCCAATTTTACGGGTGAAGTTTGGCTCGCACCGTTGAGCGAACATCGGGAACTGAACGTTCCGATGTTCAACGTCACGTTCGCTCCGGGTTGTCGCAACAGTTGGCATTCGCACAAGGGCGGGCAGATACTGATTGCTACCGCAGGCATAGGCTACTATCAGGAGAAAGGGCAGCCTGCCCGCCGGTTGTTTCCGGGTGACATTGTGGAAATCGCTCCCGATGTGGAGCATTGGCATGGAGCAGCATCGGACAGTTGGTTTGCGCATATCGCCATTACCACCAATCCGCAGAACAATGCAGCGGTATGGTTCTCTCCGGTAAGCGATGAGCAGTACCATGAAGCCACGACCGAAGCGGAAAGCCGTTATGCCGGAGCAAACAAGGTGCTGACGGCTCGTGAACGAGCCATTGTAGCGGTGGCATCCTATACCGGCAAAGGCGATTTGGAACATTTGGAACCGGCACTCGTCGGAGCATTGGAGGCCGGGATGACCATCAACGAAATAAACGAGGTGCTGGTTCACTCCTACGCCTATTGCGGATTTCCGCGCAGCCTGCGGGCTATCCAAACCTTTATGCAGGTGGTGAATGAGCGCAAAGCGAAAGGCTTTGACGATCCAGTAGGTCGGGAAGCAACGGCTATCGATGGCAGCCGCAGCCGTTACGAACGCGGACGTGACGTTCTTGCCGAAATATCGGGCATATCGGCTGATGCCCCAAAGGCAGGATACGCCGTGTTTGCACCCACCATCGAACGTTTTTTGAAAGAACATCTTTTTGCGGATATTTTCGAGCGCGACCTACTGACCTATCGGGAGCGGGAACTTGCAACGGTATCCGTTCTTGCTGGCGTCGGTGGTGTGGAGCCGATGGCATCCGGGCACATGGCAATCTGCCTGCACCTGGGCATTCCAGTCGAACAGCTTTCGGCATTATTGAACATCGTGGAGACAAACCTCGGTAAAACCTATTCGGATCCGTTGCGAGGAGTGTTGAATCAACTGACAGAAAAGAGATGAAGAAGATGATTATATCGGCATTGCTGCTGTCCGTTACAGTTATAGCCGGGGCGCAAAATATAACGATTGCCAAACAAGGACATTTTTCGGTGGGCGGCCGGGCCATACAGCGAGAGGGCGAATACGACAACAGCAAATTCGTCGGCTGGGCGGAGCAGGAGGAGACGGGACAAAGCTACCGTGCCGATCATGCGTTCGTGGACTTTCAGATACCCGCAGACGCTCATCGACTGCCATTGGTATATGTACACGGTTACGGCGGTTCGGGCGTCTGCTGGCAGATGACGCCTGACGGTCGCGACGGATTCGCCACCTTGATGCTGCGCCGCGGGTGGAGCAACTATGTCATGGATCTGCCGGGGCGAGGACGCGCAGGCAGAACATCGGCAACCACTGCGGTCAAGCCTGTGGCCGACGAGATGTTCTGGTTCGACATATGGCGTCTCGGCATATGGCCGAACTATAACGAAGGGGTACAATTCCCAAGAGATTCCGTATCGCTTTCGCAGTTCTTCCGTGCAATGACACCCGACATCAGCGACCACAAACAGGATGTACCCGCCCTCGGTGCATTGGCAAAGCGTATCGGCAATCATATCCTTGTCACCCATTCGGCAGGCGGTTTTCCCGGCTGGGTGTCTGCCATGCAGAACCCGGAGGTGAAAGCAGTCGTGTCCTATGAGCCGGGCGGCTTCGTATTCCCCGAAGGCGAAGTGCCGGAACGTATCGACGGACTGACGGGAGGTGTTGCCGGAACCCCCGTTTCAATGGAATTGTTCGAGCGGCTTACGCAGATTCCTGTCATTCTGTATTTCGGCGACTATATCCCCGAAACACCATCCGAGAATCTGGGCGACGAGAACTGGCGCGTGCGCCTGCAAATGGCTCGCAAGTTCGTGGAGACCGTGAACCGCCACGGCGGTAATGCAACATTGGTCGAACTGCCCAAAATCGGCATCTACGGCAATACCCACTTCCTGATGCAGGATCTCAACAACGAACAGCTGGCCGATCTGCTTGACCTGTGGCTGAAGAGCAATAATCTGACAGAGGATCGTATTTAAATTCCGAATAGGATAATTGTCTTTCATGAATCCGCTGAACGACACATCGTTCATGAACCTGTTATCCGCATCTCGTCCTTGTCGTCGAGAAGAATTGGAATCGGCCTACGACGATTTTCTCCGCACGGTCATCGAAGTCTGCGACAATACGACCGATTACAAACTGCTTTTTCGGATTTTGACGCATACGCAAGTACGACTGGAAATGTTGTATCCGTCGCGTACACGGGTTAAATCGAATGCTGGCGAGGTATCTGCTTCCCGTTATATCGCAGCAGCCAAACGAATCGTCCAATCGGAGTTGAGCCTTTTGAATGAACGGGTCGTGCATCCGTCGTTGTTTCAGCCGCCCCGTAAAAACGATATTCCGGATTTGTTTTGGAGTTCGGAGTTCACGAAGCGGGATTTGGTAGAGCTGCTCTCCGCTTTGGAGTATCTCGGTCCGATTTTGAATGCCGTGGGTAAATACGCTCCGTTTTCGGTGTTGGTGGCATTCGCCGAAAAGACGCTCAATGTCTCCTTGCCGAATGCCTATAAAATCCGCGAGGAGGTGTTGAACCGCAAGACGAAGAGTACGGATTTTTTGGAACGGCTGATCGATGCTCTGATCGAAAAAAACGCAAAATAGACATATTGAATAGCAGACGAATAGGAATATTCTTGCGGGTAGTAATGCGGGTACTGCCCGCATTTTATTTTTCGACTATTCGGAACTTTGTCCACGGAAATCGAAACGGAAAGATTATGAAATTAGACGCTATCATCGAAGATATGCAGGGATGCATCTTCTCGCTGCAACAGCGGGTCGAAGAGTTGAAGACGATGGACGACAAGTCGGCCGAAACGATTCTGATGACCCGTCAGGAGGCTGCCGATCTGATCGGCAAGTCGTTGCGGCAACTGGATCGGGATTGCCGCCGATACGGCATCCGAAAGGTCCATGCCAACGGAGGGATCCGAATCCCCAAAATCGACCTGCTCGTGCATATGGGGCTGGTCGCACGACCGGCGGAGCCGCGCCAAAGCGAGTTGCAACGGGTATTGGGCAGATTCGGACGACGATGAACTACCTCACGGAGATAAAACTCTTCAACGAGTGGCTCGAAACCGAACAGCTACCGTCCAATGCCATCGTATTGTGGTATGCCTTGATGTTCTCGGCGAACCGCTGCGGCTGGCGCGACGAATTCGCGGTATCGTTCTCCGTATTGCAGAGCCGCACGAAACTCGACCGATCTACCGTCTGGCGGATGCGTAAGGTTTTGGCGGATAGAGGTATTATCTCCGTGGAGGAACGGGGCGGCAATCGGAGCGCGCTTTATCGGCTGCATTCGTTCGAGCGGCTGTTTGCGTCGCAACATACTACGCTGACTGCAACGCAATCCGACTCGAATCCGTCCGAAGCGTTGCAATGTGCGACGCTGTCTGCAACCATACATAGACTGAACAGAGATTCTTCTGAAAAAGAAAAAACAAGCAAAAAAGAAAAAGGGCGTTCGGCGGGCGAAGAGAGAAAAAGTTGCGCGAAAAAGAGAGAAATGCCGCGTCTGAACCATGCGCAGTTCCTCTCGATGCTCGAACCAGCGTGGCGGGAGCCGATGACCGTATGGTTGGAGTACAAGCGTATTCGTCGCGAGAGTTACCGCAGCGAGTCGGGCGCGAGAAAATGTCTGTCGCTGCTGCGCAACCTCTCGGGCGAGGATCCGACGGTTGCCGTTGCCATCATCGACCGCAGCATCGCCAACAATTGGGCAGGACTGTTCCCGTTGCCGCCGACCCGATCTGCGAGAGGACAACATCCCGGACAGATCATCCATCCCGTGACCGACGAACGTACCCGGCGATTGTTGGAAAAGCTCGACCGCAAATGAAATGTGGGACAATGACCTCTTTGCGCAAATACTGACGAAACTATTTTCACACGACAAAAACGACACACTGCATGAACCGAATCGCATCGCTTATCGACCGCATGGTCGCAGACAAACGCCTCGTCGTCCGCTCGCCGCACGACCTCTCGTGGGGCGACAGGGACTATTGCGAAGGACTGTTCTGCGAAATCTTCCGGAGGGTCGATACTTCGGTCGTGCACTACCGCCACTTGCCCGAATATGCCGGGATCATCGACTGGATGACTTCGACCGAAGGGCGCGGACTGCTGCTCTACGGCGATTACGGACGCGGCAAGAGCATCATCCTTACGGGCGTCGTTCCCGTATTATTGGCGATGAAGGAGCGGATGACGGTCGCCATTCACGCCGACGAACTCTCCAAGCCCTACGACCTTGCCTTGCGGACAGCCGGCTACGACCCGAAAATGTCGAACCTCGACTACCTGACCCGCACGGCTTATCCCATTATCGACGAGTTGGGCGTCGAGCCGCTCGTGAACGACTACGGCGAGAAGCACGAGGGCTTCAACCGTGTCATCAACGCTGCCGAACGCTATCTGCGGCCATTGTTCATCTCTACGAACCTTACGCGCGAACAACTGCTTCGCCGTTACGGAGAGCGGACTTTCGACCGATTGACGCGCTTGTGCCGTCCGGTGAAGTTCGAGGGCGAGAGTCTGCGCTGACATAAGAAGTTGTTTAACGCTTTTTACAAATCAATCTTATGGCTCTTTTTGGTCTATTTATCCGCTTTTGCTCGTCAAATGGGAGCCGCCATTCTCCTCACAAAACCGAATAAATATTCTCAAAAAATAACTAATAATCTTCATTCGCAAAAAGCATTGAACAACTTCTAAAAAAACAGAATACGATATGAAACTGCAACGAATCATTCATCATTTGGAAGACGGCCGCCGCAAGTATGTGACCCATAACGGCGAGATGGAGAAATGGACGGAGGTCGAGATCGAGAACCTTCGCCGGAATACGGAACAGTACGGTCCGGCAGCCTATACCGCCGACTTCGCCAAGTACGGCATCTCCGCTCGCGAACTACGCGAACGCTATCCCGATGCGAAGATCATTCGCATCGTCGGTTTCGAGACCGAGGATCATGACCTGCCGTTGAACCCCGAAATCATCTTCTGACGATGCCGCACCTCAAACGTACCGTTCGCCGTCCGTGGCTGCCGGAGCATAAGCCGCAGTCGGGACGCCGCCACGCCAACACGGAGTTCTACCGATCCGCCGCATGGCGGAAACTGCGCCTCGTCAAGTTGGAGCAGCAACCGCTGTGCGAGGAGTGCCTGAAACACGACCGGCATACTCCGGCGCAGATGGTCGACCACATCGTCCCGATCAATCGGGGCGGGGCGCCGCTCGACTTGCAGAACCTGCAATCCCTCTGCAACTCTTGCCACAACCGCAAGAGCGCTCGGGAGCGAAGATAACACGATGTCGAACCTCTAAAACGAATGCCTATGATTTAATCGGAACCGGATGGAGCGGATGCGTGGTTTGCAATCAGTCCAAGGGCAATGTCGGCACCCGTTCCATCCCTTTTTCGAGTAGGCATGAACCGAAATGCGAACAACCCTTAACCTGAATGAAATCATCTCCGAATGGATTTCGGAGTGCGACATACTCCCTGCCACCAAACGGGATTACCGACGCAAGATCGCGCTGTGGTTCCGGTGGCTGTCGGCGCACGATATCGATACCCGTTCGCCGGAGCGTCGACACGTCTTGGAGTACAAACAGCAGTTGCAAGCCGAAGGCAAGAGCGTCTATACGGTGAACAGCCTCGTTACGATCCTTAAATTGTTTTACGGCTTCTGCGAGCGACAAGGTTACTACGACAATATCGCAGCCGGGATTCGCAGCAGCAAACGCCACACGGAGTATAGCAAACTGCCGCTGACGGCGGAGCAGGCGTTCCGGCTGTTGGACAGCATCGATCCCTCGACCGCCATCGGGCGCCGCGACCGACTGATGATTTCGCTGATGCTCTTCAACGGGCTTCGCACCTGCGAGGCGGAGCGTATCGACATCGGCGACTTCGCCGAGCGCGAGGGGCAACCGATCCTCCGCATTCAGCGCAAGGGACGCACGGACAAGAACGAGATCGTCGTGCTGCATCCCGACACGGTCGCGTGGCTGGAGGAGTATATCGCCGGCAGGGACTTCGACAGCGACACTCCGCTCTTCGTATCCCACAAGGCGCAATGCGACAACCGGCTCGTGCGGCAGACGATCGGGCGGATCATCAAACAACGCCTTGCCCGTATCGGCATCTCGCATCCGAAGATCTCGGCGCATTCGCTGCGGCACACGTTCGGGGCGCTGATGGTCGAAGAGGGGATAGACATCGAGACGATCAAGGATATGATGGGGCACTCCGATACGAAGACCACGCGCATCTATATCGAAATGGCGCAGCAGCGACGACTGCTCCATCACTCGCCGTCGATGACCATAGGCGATGCGATACTGAAAAACGGCGATAAACCGAAACGATGATGAAAGTACAGTGAATTAATGAATTACGCTATATGTTTAACGGACAAAACATTGCGATTTTCCGTAACTCGCTGAAACCCGACAGTGGGTATCAAAGAGTTGCGTGATCGAGGTACGCTCCCGACCGAAGACGGGGAGGGGTCGAAAATCCTTCGGGCCCTGCGAAAAGCAATCGCGCCCCAAGTCTTCTGTACGCGCGTGCAGAATCAAGGAATTAAGAAACTCCGAACAATGACGAAAGGTCGCAAGAAAATACCTGATGAATTGAAATCCTTACGGGGTACGGACCAGCCGTGCCGGATGACCGGTGACGCCGTTCCTGCTGGAACCGCTGTCGCGGCATTGCCGCGTTCCGGTCTGAAAGGTACGGCGAAGAAGGTGTTCGAGGTCGTGGCGACGGAGTTGATCCACAAATGCCTGTTGGACGTCGTCGGCGTAGACTTGGTCGTCGCCTACGCTCGCGAGATGGGGCTGTACCACGACATGATGCGCGAAACCGAAAAAGAAGGATACACCATCGAAGTGATGTCGAAACACGGTACGGCGACGGTCGTCAACCCCAAGCGCAAGGTCGCGGAATCGGCGCTCGCCAACGCCAAAGCGCTGGCGGCCGAATTCGGATTGACGCCTGCCAGTCGCAGCCGCGTGGCGGTTTTGCTTTCGGATAATACGGCGAAAGACGACTTCGCCGAGTTCGAGGAGATAAAATAGTTGTCGCAATATGGCTGCCGTTAAGAAATATCCCGCCGAACTTTATGCCGAGCAGGTCCGCTCCGGCGAGATTCTCGTCTGTGAGTATGTCCGCCTCGCCGTCGAACGTTACTACGCCGACCTCGACCGTGCGTTCGACAAAGGTCGGTACTTCGATAAAAAAGCCGCAATGCGCGCTATCCGCTTCATCGAAAAACTCAAACATACCAAGGGCGAGTGGGCGGGCCAGCGGTTCCGACTGGAGCTGTGGCAGCAGTTCGTGCTGTGGAATATCTTCGGGTGGAAGAATGCCGACGGCACGCGCCGCTTTCGATACGCTTATATCGAGATCGCACGCAAGAACGGCAAAACCGCACTGTCCGCCGGCATCGGGTTGTATATGCTCTTCGCAGACGGCGAGAGCCGCCCGGAGGTTTATTCGGCTGCGACGGTCAAGGATCAGGCGAAGATATGCTTCTCGGATGCGGTGGAGATCGTCAAAGCGACCGATCTGAAAAACTACCTTACGCCATACCGCAACTCGATCGTCTATGAACTCAAAGGCGGTACGATGAAGCCTCTCTCCTCCGATTACGGCACGCACGACGGTCTGAATCCGAGTTGCGGCATCATCGACGAGTTCCACGCCCACAAGGACAGCGGAATGTTCGACGTCATCAAGTCGGCTTTCGGCGCACGGCGGCAACCGCTGATGTTCATCATAACGACGGCAGGCTTCGACAAGTCGGGAGTATGCTATGCATATCGGGAGAACGTCATCAAAGTGCTGCGCGGCGTGAACGAGGACGATTCATTGTTCGGCATCATCTACACGCTCGACGATAAATCGGAGTGGGACGACCCGAAAATGTGGATCAAGGCCAATCCCAACCTCGGCGTGAGTTTGAGCGCCGACTACCTCGCCGACCAAGTGAAGGACGCCAAGAACCGCCCCGAAGCCGTCCGCAACGTGATGACGAAGAACGTCGTTCTATGGGTCGATGCCGAACGGACGTGGATTTTGGACGATGTATGGATGAAGTGCATCGGTACGATCGATCCCGCCGACCTGAAAGGCTGCGCCTGCTGGGGTGGTTTGGACCTTTCGAACGTATCGGACATCACGGCTTACGTGCTGCTCTTCCACGAGAACGACCGTTTCCAGTTGCTGCCGCGCTTTTGGATTCCCGAAGAGAAGATGCTGGAAAAGATCCGCAAGGAGAATATCAACTACGACAAGTGGGTGGCAGAGGGCTATGTAACCGTTACGCCGGACAATGTCATCGATTACGACTTCGTCAAGGCGGATATCCTGCGTATCGTGGCCGATTACGACCTGCGGACATCGGCTTACGACCGTTGGAACTCTTCGCAGACGATCATCGACTTGCAGAACGAGGGTATGGAGTGCAACCCCTTCGGACAGGGCTACGGCTCGATGTCGGCACCGACCAAGGAGTTCGAGAAACTGGTGCTGACTGGGAAGATCGAACACTTCGACAATCCGGTCCTGCGGTGGATGCTCGCGTCGACGCTCGTCAAGACCGATCCTGCGGGCAATATCAAACCCGACAAGGAGAAATCGACGCAGAAGATCGACGGCATCGTCGCGGCGATTATGGCACTCGGGGAGTGGATGACCGCACAGGCCAACGATGAAAGTAACCCGTATGAAAACAGAGGATTATTGACCTTATAACACGATACGATTATGAGCAGCAGAAAAATGAATCGAAAACAATACAAGCGTTATCATTCGCCGGTCATCGCCGCCGAGCGCGAGAAAGTCGAGGCGGAACTGTCGGCGATGAATCCCCTCGAACCCGAAGTGCGGCATTTCCTCTCGTTCGAGGGCTTCGCGGAACTCTACCTCCGTATGCGCGACCTTTATCCGACGCAGCTGGAGGCTTACGAACGGTTGGAGGATTTCTACATCACCATCACCGGCAAGCGCAGATACTCCGAATTCAGTTCATTCAGGAGGGTGTTGAATAGGATGAAATAAGTATTAGTGGCATATTTTTTTCTTTTGAACTCCAAAATTAAAAAAGTTATATTATATTTGTAGTATGGATAAGCAGGGTTTAATAGAAATTCACATAGTTGGTGCTAAAGGCAACAACCAATTATCTCCAGATAATTTCGATATCAAAGAGATCAAGGTTTTGCTGGAAAGTATCGAAGATCTGCTCTATCCAAATAACAAAAAAGATCGTCCAGATATTACATATAGCATTGAAACTGGCTCTGTACGAAATATATTTAAAACAAGTATGCAAGCCGTAGTAGCATTTTCTGCTGTAATGACTATGGTTAATCAAACAGGGTCAATTGATGGTTTAGAGTTACCTACTGCACGGGCAATAGAAAAAATTCAAGATGTTGCTCGCAAAACTGATTATACATTTGAATTCAAGACGTCTAATGATGTAGCAAGTGTATTAACTGTATCTCCTGATACAAACTACCATCGTACTACGGATCTATGGGTTGATGCTGAGTTCTATTTTTATGGAACATTGACCAATGCTGGAGGAAAAGACAAATCAAACATACATCTTGATACAAATGAAGTTGGTTCGATAATTATTGCAACAGATAAAGATTTCCTGAAAAAAGAAGAAAAAAATCTTTTATATAGGGAATATGGTGTGCGTGTATTAGGAAAGCAAAACGTTGAAACAGGCGAAATAGATCGAAGTGATTTAAAATTATTAGATTTAATAGACTATACTCCTCGTTTTAATGAAGCTTATATCAATAGTTTGATTGCAAAAGTTGGTAGTCGATTCAACGGAATCGATATTGATGAATGGATTTCAAAAATAAGAGGAGGATATGAGCAATAAGCAACAATATAGCGTCTTGCTTGATACCAGTTTTCTATTACGGTTATTAAGTCAGGGGGACCCATTGCATGATAATGCTTTAGGTTATTATAGGTATTTTCTGGAAAATAAAGTTGAAATGAAAATATCTACAGTTTCTATTGCAGAATATTGTGTGAAAGGTGAGGTTTCTGAATTACCACTGGCAACATTAAAAATTATCCCGTTCAATTTTCATCATGCGACTATTGCCGGTATATTTGCAAGGACTCTCTTTGATGCAAAAAATAATGGTCACTTGGAGGTTGATAATCGTCTGATTATTCCTAATGATTCTAAATTGTTTGCGCAAGCCAATATAGAAAAGGATATTAAATACTTTGTAACATCTGATACTAAAGCAAGTAACACGATTAAGACGATTGCAACTCGTAATGAGATATCGTTTTCACATTTAGATATTCATACACCGTATGGTCAGGCGTTTGGAATATTAGAAATGTAAACAGTAGGACAAAGTCTGTACCTTAATAATAACCACTTCATTAAGTTTGCCGCAAAGTAAGTTTGATGAAGTGGTTTCCTTTTTTGCATAGGGGCGAGCGGCGCGACATTTCATCGGCCGAATTCGAGGCGGCGGTGAATAAAGTCATTAGCGCCGACACGATCGCCGATGCTACGCATCAGCCGTATATCACCGAGGATGGTGCATTGAACCTTACAGCGGTTTGGGCTTGCGTGCGAATCCTCTCCGAAACGGTCGGAACGCTCCCATTGCACCTCTATCGCCGTACTGCTCGCGGTCGCGAGCGACAGTACGACCACCTATGCCATCGACTCGTGCAGGCACCCAACTCCTATTCCACACGTTTCGACCTGATGCACCATCTGATGGTTTCGTGCGCTCTGTGGGGCAACGGCTATGTCCGCATCTTTCGGGACAAACACTACCGTCCTATTCGGCTGAAGTTCATCCATCCGGCCCGTATCGAGCCGCTCCTTACCGACAACGACGAACTCTTCTACCGATTGGACACGGGCGAACTGTTCCCGAACGAAGACGTCATCCACTTGCGCGGACTCTCGACCAACGGCTATAAGGGTAAAAGTCCGATCGCCGTCCATCGCGACAACCTCGCACTCTCCGTCTCTGCGCAACTCTACGGCAAACGCTTCTTCGATCAGGGCGGCAATATGTCGGGCGTCTTCAAATATCCCTCGACGCTCAAGCCCGAAGCCTATCAGCGGCTCAAAAAAGACCTCATCGCCCAATCTGTTGGTTTACACAACGCTCACGTCCCGCTACTGTTGGAGGGCGGTATGACCTACGAACGCATCTCCATTCCTCCCGAAGATGCCCAGTTCATCGCTACGCGCAAGTTCCAAAAGACCGAGATCGCCACTATTTACGGTATCCCGCCGCATATGATTGCCGACTTGGAACGTGCTACGAACAACAACATCGAGCATCAGGGTATGGAGTTCGTGCAGTATTGCCTGATGCCGTACCTCGTCCGCATCGAAGAGGAGTTCAACCGCAAACTGCTCCGCGAGGACGAGTTCGGGGAGTATTACTTCCTCTTCGGTCTGAACGGACTGCTGCGCGGCGATGCCAAGACCCGCTCGGAATACTACAAGAATATGAATATCGTCGGCGCAATGTCTGCCAACGAGATCCGCTCGTTGGAGGATATGAACTCCTACGATGGCGGCGACGAATACTTCGTACAAATGAATATGCAGCCGGTAACGACTGCCGTAAAACTTAAAACGAATGGAACTGAATAATGAAATAGAGATCCGGAGCCTTGTCGGCGATCTGCATATCGAAAGCCGCGAGGAGGGAACTATCAGCCGGACGATCGTCGGCTATGCCGCGAAGTTCGAGAGTTGGAGCGACCCTATTATGGGGTGGTTCCGGGAGAAGATCGCGCGGGGCGCGTTCGACGGGTGCGACCTGTCGGACGTCATCATGTGTTTCAACCACAACACCGATTCGATTCTCGCACGCACGACGAGCGGGACGCTGCGATTGGAGGTGGACGACGTAGGACTGCGCTTCGCGTTCGAGGCTCCGAATACGACTTTAGGGAGCGATATGCTGGAACTGGTACACCGGGGCGACGTCTCGAAATGTTCGTTCCGCTTCGGCGTCGAGCAGGACAAGTGGCAGTATGCCGACGAGCAGAACGGTCTCGCGATGGACGAGCGGACGATCCTTAAATTTTCGCGTGTGGTGGATGTGTCGCTCGTGGTATTTCCCGCCTATCCCGAAACCGAAGCCTCGGTGCGGCATCTCGAAGAGCGGAAAGCTGAGTATCTGCGCGAACACGCACCGCAGCCGGAACGAAATGATCGTGCTGTCGCTGAAAGTCGGTCGAGAAAGCGATTGACGGATACGTTGAAGTTGAAGAGATGATTATCGATTTCTCGCAAACTTTTCTGCGGTTTCTATCAAGTCGAGTTTGATTTCGTCCCAATCAAGACCTCGCAGGCATACCGGGTCGAGGTCGGCATCTGCAAGTGCGAAGTCCGTAAATTTATCCAGCAACTCTTCTGCGTTGTGCTCCCATTCGTGTCTGCGGGCATGCAGCGCAAACATCTCGGCAAGCGGATATTCATCGAGAAGCATGTGCAGGTCCCAGAAATCCTTTTTGCGACTGCCGCGCGAGACGACATTCATCTTCATGGCGATGATATCCCGAACGCTCGCCATGCGAATCCCATCGAGAACTTCCGCTGTTTCAAGAAACGGGTCGGTATACATCAAGTCGAGTTTGACTGCGTCCTCCTCCGATCGTCCGATATAATATCCTCGTCCGAAGCCTACGATGGAGGTCGTATCGTTGCAATCGTAGTATGGAAAATGCGAACGCAAAAACCGTTCGAATGCCCGAAAATCGAGACTTCGATATTCGGCATCGGTGAACAGGTCGATATCGACCGATTTGCGATGCCCGTAGCGCAAACTCAAGTTCGTGCCTCCGACCAGTCGGAACGGGGCGAACAGTTCTTCCGACATCAGCATGCCGAGCGTCTCTTTCAGAAGCGGCGTTACCGTTTCATAATGCAGTTTATTTTCGCAGGTCATATCGTTGTGTCGTATTTATGCGGTAAGCATTACTCGGCCGGATGGTATCGAGCGCCGATAACGGTATCCCGTAGAATCTTGCGATTTCCGCTTTTTCAGCATCGTTGCCGCGCTCCGCAACGCGTGCGATTACGGCATCTTTGTATCGTCCCCAATCGATCGAATCGAAATCGGCATCCCAAAAGAGCGCCCGGCGAATAGCCGGTACGCCGTCGATCGACCGGCTCTTCATGCGATTCTTGTACTCGGCGATTTCATAAAACGCCTGAAGCGTCAACAGGAATCCTTCATCGTATTCGAATGCCTGTTCGATTTTCAGTGCCATCTCGACCGTCAGATTGCGACGACCCGTAATGATAGCATTGAGCGTTTGGCTATGTTCTCCGATGGAAGCCGCGAACGACCGCTGACTGAGATTGCGTTTCTTCAAATCCCGGTCGATGAGCTTTCCCGGATGGATACCTTTCAGTATGTCGATTCTGCTCTTCATGATTCTCGTTGCAAATATACGCAATGCAAACGAATTTGTTTGCAAAATTGTTGCCTTTTTTATTTTCGGCATCGAAAATCGGTTTTCCGAACTGCGACAAAGTTTCCCTTTCGAGGCTGCTCGGCGGATTAAGTTTGCTCCCGAATGAATCAATAACGAGATTTATGAGCAAACTGAAAACCCTTAAAGAGAGCCGCGCTGCCGTGTTCGCAAAGATCGACGAGTTGCGTACCGCGACCGACGGTCGCGAGATGACCTCCGAGGAGCAGGAGCGGTGGAATACGTTGCTTGCGGAGTACGAGCAGGCCGATCGCGCCGTCGAAGCCGAAGAGCGCTACGTCGATATCGAGCGCCGGCAGGCCGAGCAGGAGTATGCCCGACAGACTTCCGGCGAGCAGCCCGACGAACGTTGTGCCGAGGAGTACCGCACTGCTTTCCGCGACTACCTGCTGCGCGGTGCTGCGGATATTTCGCCCGAACGCCGGACGATGTTCGAGCAACGTGCCGGCATCACGGGTTTGTCGGGCGGTGTGATCGTCCCTTCGTTGCTGGCCGACAGCATCGAGGTCGCGCTGAAAGCCTACGGCGGGATGTTCGAGGCGGGTTCCATTCTCACCACGAGCAAGGGCGGCGACCTGATTATGCCGACGGTAAACGATACCGATGCGAAGGCTACGGTCGTTGCCGAGTACCAGCAGTCGACCAAGTCCGCACCGTCGTTCGGCTCCGAAACGCTCAAAGCCTATACCTACCGCACGCCCATCGTCCCCGTGTCGTTGGAACTGCTGCAGGATTCGGCATTCGACCTCGAATCGCTGCTTTCGGGACTGCTGGCCGAGTCGTTCGGGCGGGGCATCAACTACGACCTCACGCGCGGCGACGGCAAGGGCAAACCCAAGGGCATCGTCGAGTGGGCTACGGCGTCGGATGCCCAGCCGGCCGCTGCCGCCATTACGTTGGATAACATCATTGACCTCGTGAAAGGCGTGGACTCTTCCTATGCCCGGCACGGGCAGTTCATGTTCAACCGCAATACGCTCTACTCGCTCGTCAAGATCAAGGATACGACGGGACGCTACATCTGGCAGGAGGGCGCGAAGGACGGTACGCCGCCGACCTTGTTCGGCAAGACGTATATCCTGAACGACGACCTCGACGATGCCGCAGCGGGCAAAACTTCGGTGCTGTTCGGCGACTTCTCGAAGTTCAAAATCCGTATGGTCCGCTCATTCCGCGTGATCCGCCTGAACGAGTTGCTCGCAGAGTACCTTTCGATCGGGCTGTTCGGCTTCGCCCGCACGGACGGCATCCTGTTGGACGCCGGTACGCACCCCGTTCACAAGTTGGTGCATAAATCGGCGTAAGGAATGACGGTAATCGAGATGCGGGAGCCGCCGATCGCGCTGGAACTCGCCAAGCAGCACCTGCGGGTAGGCAGCGCCGCCCATGACGATACTTTGATCGCTGCAAAACTCGACATGGCCGTTGCCGTGGCAGAGGATATGACCGGACGGATCATTCGGGAGAAGAGGGTACGGTTCGACGTACCGATCCCTTCCGACGCTCCCATCGTCCGCCTGCCCGTCCCTACGACGTGCATCGAGCGGCTCTCCGTCTCTCGAACCATCGTTCCCGAATCCGACTACACGCTCTTGAAGGACGACTACGACCCGATGCTGATTGCCGAACCGCAGTACGTCGGACAGACTGCGACGGTTACGGCCGTTGTCGGCTACGATCGCGATAATATACCTCCTGCAATCAAGGCGGCTATTCTGTTGATCTTGGGTACGCTCTACGACAACGAATCGGACAACCTCGTCGGCCGTTCCGTCTCGGAGCTGTCGCTCACGGCCGAGAAACTCCTGCTTCCGTGGCGGGTAACCCCTTACGGCGATGTTTGACACGCGAATCGAAATCCTCGAATACACCGAAGAGCGGGACGAGTACAACGACCTCACGAAATCGCTCCGGCGCGTCGCCGTCTGCTACGCCCAGCGTACTGAGAACGGCGGTCGGGAGAACCTCTACGCCGGGCGCATCGTCCACGAGAACGAAACGGTCTATACGATCCGTTGGCAACCCGACCTGCGTGCCGATATGGTCGTTCGTGACGAGGGGTTCTTGCGGAAGATAATTTCGATCCACGAGGAGGGGCGCCACTGGCGCCTGCACCTCAAATGCAGGAAGAGCGATGCTGACGATCGAGGTTGAAGGTTATGCCGAAGCCAAGCGGATTCTGGACGAGCTGCCGAACGCGATGCAGAAGCGGATGTTGCTTGCGGCTCTGCGCGCCTCTGCAAAACCGATGTTGCAATCGGCACGGAGCAAGGTCCCTGTCCGCACGGGCAAACTGAAGAAGCAGTTGCGCACGGTGCGCTACAAGGACCGCAACGCTTCGAAGTCGGAGGTGGCCATCGCCGTGAAGCCGGTCTTCGAACGCACGAAGAAGAAAGGCGCCGTGAATGAATACTACGGCAAGTTCATCCACGAGGGGACTGTCAATCCGCGCACCTCGAAAAAGGGCAAACTGTTGGTATTTGACGATGCGCAGGGCAAAAAGGTCTTCGTCCGCAGCGTAAAGGGTGTCCGGCCGACGCCTTATCTGGAGCAGGCTTATACGGAGAACTCCGAGCGCACGGCGGCGATCTTCGGCGACGAGTTGGCCGCGGCGGTCGAGAAGTTCGTGAATAAAAACTTCGCACCGGTATCGAAATGACGGATTTCAAGAAGCAGCTGATCGCGCTTTTGGAGCGTGAGATTCCCGAATTGGCGGATAGGATCCAAGCCGGTGCGGTCGATGCCCGGACGCCTGCGCCTTTCGCCGCATTTTCCGTACCGGAGGAGACGCCCGTAAGGACGCTGCACGGCATCGCCGGCTATCGGACGATGTTCGAGGTCGCGGTCTACGACAGTAAGTTCTCCGGCACGGAACGTCTCAAGCGTCGGGCAATCGCCGCCTTGGAGGGAGCGGAATTCGACGGCAAACGCAGCCGTTTCGTCTCCTCTGCGACGGAATACTACGCGGACTACGATCTGCACGGCGCGACGATATCATTCAGAATCATATAACGACAAAACGATAACTTATGCCTGAAACTTACGGAAACAAACAGGTCGTCCAAGGCGAGGACATCATCCTCTTGGTGGACGATAAGACGACGCTCCACGCCACGACGCACACGCTGAAGGTGGACTTGGAGATGAAGGAGCTGCGCACGAAGGATACCGACGGCAAGGAGAAGTGGCCGGGCGATGTCTCGTGGTCGGTGGACGGCGACGGGCTGGTGGTCGTCGACGATTCGATCGAGAACAGCCATACCGCCGAGGAGGTCCTCGACCTGGTACTTAGGAAAAAACTCGTCGCGGTGGTCGTCAAGTCGCCGCTCACGGGACTCGCAAAGATGTACACGGGCAAAGCCTACATCACGACCTTCTCGCTCTCGACGCCTGCGGGCGACAACGCCTCTTACAGTTATTCGCTTACCGGCAGCGGCAACCTGACGCCGGTAGACAAACCTGAATCCTGACCGCTATGAAAGAGATCATCATTCAAGGTACGCCGCACCCGATCCATTTCGGATTGCGCGCCATCGACGAGTTCGTCAAGCAACGCGGTGCGGAGTTCGGGCAAACGGTCGCTTCGACCGATGCCCTCGGATCGTTGGACAGCATCGTCGCGCTGACCGCTACGGGACTCAACGAGGGCGCACGGCGTGCCGGCAGCGACCGCCGCTACACCGAAGACGAGGTGTGGGACATCTTCGACGAGGAGCCGTCGCTCATCCTCGCCGTCTCGGAACTCTTCGTCGAGAGCATCGCGCCGCTGACGGATAAGTTGGGCGATCTCTCAAAAAACGGGAAACGCCCGACGAAGGGGAGCCGCAAACGGTAACCTACGAGCGGTGGTTCGCCATCGCCGTCGGGCAGATGGGACTGGCGCCCGAGGCCTTCGAACGGCTGACGCCCGCAGAGTTCATCTATGCATGGCTCGGCTGGGCGAAACGCGAGGGCGATAGGCAGCGGCAGGCATGGGAGCGCGAGCGGTGGGCGGTATGGGTTGCGACCTGCATCCGACTCGACCGCAAAGACCGCCGCCCGATGACCGAAATGTTCCCGCTGCCGTGGGAGACGACGACTCCCGCAAAACAAGAACCGACCATGCAGGAACGCATGGAACGAATCGAAGAAATGAAACGATGTATCCGAAAATAACCCTGATTTTCCTGACGATCGCCGCTGCCGGCTGCTCTCCGCTCCGAAGCACGCGATCCGAGCGGCACGAGACGCTCGCTATCACCGACTCGACTCTTACGATGCTGTTCCGGCAGGAGTTCGAGCGGCAGATCGGAACGCTCCGCCGGACCGTCGTGGAGTTTTATCCGCCGGCGGAATATCCGGAACCGAGCGATGATCGATTTCCGAATCCGACCGATACGCTCCGTGCCGTTCTTCCGCCTCCGAAGATTCCGGCGGCGAGTGTTTCCCGGCAGCCGGTCAAGCGCATCTCTTATACCGAGGTGTCGATGCAGAACGACCGCATGATCCTTACCGACAGCATTTCGCATAGCCGCATCAACACGGCAGCCCGCAACGACGTGCAGGAGCAGACCGACGAGCAACCATCCTCCGGTGTCGCGTGGCTCAAGTGGGCGACGGCGCTCGTCGCACTGACGCTTCTGCTGCTCTTATTCCTCAAACTCCGATAACCGAACCCTTATGGCCAGATTGAAAACTCCGATTTCATACTATGGCGGCAAGCAAATGCTTCTGAAGCATATCCTGCCGCTGATTCCAGAACATACGCTTTACACGGAAGCCTTCTGCGGCGGCTGCGCCGTGCTCTTCGCCAAGCCGCCCGCGCAGTGCGAGGTCATCAACGACACGAACACCGAATTGGTGAACTTCTACCGTGTGGCGCAAACGCAGTATGCGGCACTCAAGGCGATGATCGATGCGACGCTCCACAGCCGCGAGATACACGCGCACGCACGGCATATCAACGAGCATCCGTCGTTTTTCACACCCGTCGAGCGGGCTTGGGCGGTGTGGGTATGCACGAAGTTGGGCTTCGCCTCGATGATCAACGGGACGTTCGGCTACGACCGCAGCGGCACAACGACGCTGAAACTCCGCAATGCGAAAGAGGCCTTCACGGAGGAGTTGTGCAGCCGCCTCGGCCGCGTTACGGTCGAGTGCGAGGACGGCATCGATGTCATCCGTCGCTACGACTGTCCCGAAGCGTTCCACTTCGTCGATCCGCCCTATGTCGGCAGCGATTGCGGGCATTACAACGGCACGTTCGACGAGGAGGATTTTTCGCGGCTGCTCGACACGCTCGCGACGGTCGAAGGGAAGTTCATGCTCACGATGTTTCCGCACGAGAAGATCGAACGCCTCGCCGCCCAGCACGGCTGGACGATCCATCGGCTCGACCGCACCATCACCGCCTCGAAAGTCTCCCGCCGCCGGCAGGAGGAGTGGATTACGACGAATTACTGATACCGACGTGGACACATTTGCTTATGATAACCCCGCCTATATCGCTTCGTGTTCATTCGGCAAGGATTCGATCGCTACGATCCTCCTTGCCCTCGAGCACGGCGAGCCGCTCGATGCAGCCGTCTTCTCGGAGGTGATGTTCGATCACCGACGCAATATCAGCGGCGAGATACCCGAACACATCGAGTGGATCTACTCGACGGCGATTCCACGTCTTGCTGCCTTGGGCGTACGGGTCGATGTCGTTCGTTCGGAGAAAGACTATCTTACGTTATTCCATACGGTCATAGGGAGCGGTACGCATAAGGGTATGCTGCGCGGCTGGCTCATCGGCGGCAAGTGCTGCGCCAACCGCGACCTCAAAATCCGGCCCATACATCGCTATTACGCCCGTTACCGAGAGCGTGGCATCGTGCAGTACGTCGGCATCGCGGCCGACGAACCGAGACGCCTCGCACGAATGCAGGACAAAGGATATATCCGTAAAACGAGTCTGCTCGCCAAGTACGGGTACACCGAGGCGGACGCCCGCCGCAAGTGCGAAGAGTACGGTCTGCTGTCGCCTCTCTACCGAACCTCGCATCGGGGCGGTTGCTGGTTCTGCCCCAACTGCCGCATACCGGTCTTCGCCGAACTGCGCCGTCGCCATCCTGAATTGTGGAGCGAACTGCAACTGCTTTCGAAGGTCGAAAATAAGTCATCCGAAGGCTTCAAATACGGGCAGACTTTCGAGGAGGTCGAACGGCGGATGGATCTCTTCGAACACGCTCCTATGCTATTCTAAATAACTGAAAATAAATACGATAATAGTCGCCTGATAACTTGCGTGTTCCGAATAACGATGTTATGTTTGCAGTACGATAAACAACTGAATAATAAACGGTTAAAACACTCGAACATGACAAGTGCACAAGCAAAACAGATCGCGTCGAACTATATGCGGCAGCAGAGCGATTACGTATTTTCGGAGGTAACGGTTAAAAGCCTCGCTCCGGCGGACGGACCAGTCAAGGTGTGGCTTACCACCGAAGACGACTACGGAGACGAATTGATCGTCGAAGTCGAGATGGACCCGCAGTCGAATAAGATCCGCTGGAAGAAGATCTGCAACACGGGACGCTTATCCGAATATCTGAAGCCGGCTACTCGGATCGATAAACTATCGGCGGGACAACGCTTCCGGCTGCAAGGCGACTGCGTGGTTTACGAGTTCGTGGACAATGTAAAGGACTGCAGCAGTATTCCCTATATCATCCGACGGGTAGACCGATCCGGTTGCGTATCGAGAGTCGGATGGCAGGAAGTTTTTCCTATCGAGTAACCGATAACCGCGCACCTTGCCGAAAGGCAGGGTGCGCATAAAACGATACTACGATGAAATTCCGCCGAACGAAAACCGGAACCTATACGATTACGGGTATTACCGCAACTCAATATCGCGCCCTTGCTGCCGTGCTTACTACCGCCAACGAGCGTTGCTTCGACGAGCAGGACGAGGATGGCAACTATTACAGCAACGACGATTTCGTCTGCTCGCTCGATGGCGATGAACGCGAGGCATTGCGACAGGTGTGCGATGTACTTCGGTAACGTGTAAAACATTGAAAATAAGTGCAATAATACTTGCTGGAAAACTTGCGTGTTCCGAATTATGATGCCATCTTTGCAGTGCAATAAACGACTAATATAGAGCGTATTATGAGTACAAGAGCAAGAGTCGGAGTAAGACTTTACGACGGAAAAATCAAAAGCGTCCATATATGGCGGGACGGACATCCCGATACGTTGGGCGAAACGTTGTCAGCACACTACAATACATTGGAATCGGCAATGGCACTGGTCGAACGAGGCAACATAATCGATGTGGAGGCACGTCTCGAAGAGTGCCGGTTCGAGAAATCGAATGAACGGTACGATACCGAGCCTCGGATTTATAAATCGGTTGCCGCCTACGAACGAGAAATCGAGGAGGATATATGTTACAAATATCTCTATCGGGACGGCAAATGGGAATACCTGGCGGTCGATTAGTAACCGACTTCCGATCGTAAGGAGCGAATGCTCCGAGCCTCCGACGGGAGGCTTCCCCTCGTTTCGTCCATTCAGTTGTTTATTGCGACCGGAGCCGTACATCGTGTACGGCTCCGGTTTCCGTTCAAAGGCGGGACATTGTTTCTGCAACGAATCTTCGGCAGCCTGTATATTTACCATATGGAAAATGCTTGATAAATAGTTGATATTCTTTGAATTAAGTTGCAGATAAACTTGCGCGTTCCGAATAATGATGTTATGTTTGCAGTGCAATAAACAATTGAACTACAATCTATTAAACGACTCGATTATGAATACAGCGAATCGAAAAAGAACGGAGATCGACGCCGAACTCGACCGACTGGAGATCGAATTCGAAAAGAACCGCAAGGAGATGCAACGCCTTGCCGACGAAAACAGACGTGCCGGCAACCGCTACGGCGAATTATCGAATGCGAATCACGACATCAACAACCGGATCCTTACATTGCTCGCTGAGCGTTGGGAATCGGAAGAGACGACCGATTGACGAAACGAGAAACGGACCCCGCCGAGAAACCGTCCTCGGCGGGGTAAGGCCCGAAACCGGAAAATACATAAAGTGATGAAAACGATGAATGCAAATGCAACGGTAGGCGACAAGATTCGCATTATCCATCTTCGCGACGAGGACAGCCGTTACGACGGCAAGGAGGGAACGATCGAGTTCATCGATTCGCTCGGGCAACTGCACGGCACATGGGGCGGCTTGGCAGTCATTCCCGAAGTCGATCGGTTCGTAATTATCGAGAAAACGGAATAATCGCCGGCAACGATAATGCTCGGTTCCGCCATCTTTTCGGAATATCTAATTTGCTGAAAATAAATACGATAATAGTCGCCGAACAACTTGCGTGTTCCGAATAACGATGTTATGTTTGCAGTACGATAAACAACTAAAAAAGAGCGAATTATGAGAACGAACATCGAACGGTTTTTAGAGAGATTCCCGAAGAATGCCACGAATTGGGCGCAGGCGACGGACGAGGTGCGCGATATGGCTCGCAAGGCTCGCGAATTGTTGGAAGAGTACGAAGGCGTAATCGTCGAACCGGTAAATTTCCGGGCTATCGAGACCCCGGCCGGGTGGAATACCGAAGGTTGCGAGTTCATCCTGACGAATTTCGATCGCATGGCGGATAGGACCAAAGAGCGCTTCTACGACTACTTCCGCGAGTGGTTCGAAGGCGAAGAGGAATAGACCGACGCACGGATGCTCCCTGCAGCTTGAACGGGGAGTATCCGTCCTAACCCCGGAGCAGGGTTGCACGCGTCTCTTTCGATAGGAAATCTATCGTGCTCTATCAGTTGTTTATTGCAGCCGGAGCCGCACCGTGTGCGGCTCCGGTAATCTTTATCAATCGATTTTTTCGGTATACGTACATTGCGGATAATTGCAACATCCGTAAAACGCACCATATGGTCCGTTTTTGATTTCCAAAATTCCACCGCACTCCGGACATGGTTTTATTTCATTGCGTTCTCTCAACTCTCTTATCTTCATCTCCCGCGCGATTCGTTCCTCTTCCCGTTTTTGCTCTTTTTCGTGATCCTCTTCCGCCTTGCGATATTTCGCATCCTCTATACAGTGGAAACATTTATATCCGAGGTCTATGGGTGTATATGGAGATTCTACATATTCGTGTAGGTAAAAGTCTCCTATAAACGCATTGCAGGTGTTACAAACATTTGCCAAGTAGGAATCTTCCACGGTTTGACTGTAGCACTCTTTGATGGTTACACCATGCTTGGCGGCTAATCGCAACTCGTTTTTATTAAAATCAGTCGGGCCAAGATAGGAATATGCGCATCCATCGATAAGTGCCATTTTCATCTTATTTCCGCATTTCCAACAATAGGTATCGACGATCCGCATACGCGCCGTATTCTTGCGTTTGCCGCATATCTCACAAACGGGAGACAGACAGAATGCAACTTTTGTCGGATGCTGGAGCCGCTCTTCCAAATGATCTATATCATCAAAAGATTGCAGATCAATCTGAATAAGAATGATCTCGTTATCTTTATAGTATTTCACGGCATAGTCTTCTGGCTTGTGCTTTACAACGACTTCGATAACGGCTTTTACCATATTATCTGCCGTAAGCAAAGCGATATCTGGCTGGCAATCAGGCAATCGATATTCGACCTTTACGGATGCGACGCCGGTTAATAAATTATATTGATGTATCTCGTCGCATTCGTCACATCCCCATGAAATATCGAATGATTGACCGGTTTCTATTTTGCGCTCCAAAAAAGCAGCGGACATTCTTTTGAACTGATTATGAAGTACTGTCTCCGGATGACAATTACTATCTTTCCGGTGGGAAAAATGAGACCTGCGATAATATTTCTGTCCCGGCGGAATTTTGCTAACCTTAAGCATCAACTCTTCGCCACATTCGATGCAAAAATACCGCTGTCCCTTACAAGCATTTTTTACTGAAATAAGATTGTTGTCTACATCCTGTGCATATGTGATAGATAGATCTTTCATAGTGGCAATAGTTATATTTGGTTCTATAAAGATACCATTTATTATAAATCATATATTATTTTGTTCGGAAAAAGTTAAATTTGTAAAAAAAATTTCATGAAAGCCTATACCTATATCGAACACGGCCGGTTCGAACTGCTCGACAAGCCGAAACCCGCCTTGCAGGATCCTCGCGACGCCATCGTGCGCGTGACGCTCGCGAGCATCTGCACCAGCGATCTGCATATCAAGCACGGTAACGTGCCCCGCGCCGTCGAGGGCATCACCGTCGGCCACGAAATGGTCGGCATCGTCGAAGCGGTCGGGTCGGAGGTGCGCGGCGTAAAGGTCGGCGACCGCGTGACGGTCAACGTCGAGACCTTCTGCGGCGAATGCTTCTTCTGCAAGCGCGGCTACGTGAACAACTGCACCGATCCCGACGGAGGTTGGGCGCTGGGCTGCCGCATCGACGGCGGACAGGCGGAGTATGTCCGCGTGCCGCATGCCGATCAAGGGTTGAACCGCATTCCCGATACGGTGAGCGACGAACAGGCATTGTTCGTCGGCGATATTTTGGCTACGGGCTATTGGGCGGCGAAGATTTCGGAGATTACGCCCGACGATACGGTCCTGATTATCGGTGCCGGACCGACGGGTATTTGCACGCTGCTTTGCGCGAGGTTGAAGCGCCCGAAGCGAATCATCGTCTGCGAAAAATCGCCCGAACGGCGGCGATTCGTGCGGGAACACTATCCCGAGGTTCTGACGGTCGCACCGGAGGAGTGTCGCGAGGCAGTCTTTGCGAACAGCGACCGTGGTGGCGCCGACGTCGTGCTGGAGGTGGCCGGAGCGGAAGATACGTTCCGCTTGGCGTGGGAGTGCGCCCGCCCCAACGCGACGGTTGTCATTGTTGCGCTCTACGACCGGCCGCAGGTGTTGCCGCTGCCCGACATGTATGGCAAAAACCTCACCTTCAAGACGGGCGGCGTAGACGGCTGCGACTGCGCCGAGATACTCCGGCTGATCGAGGCGGGCGAGATCGATACTACGCCGCTCATCACGCACCGCTATCCGCTTAGTCGCATTGCCGAGGCATATGACCTCTTCGAAAACCGCCGCGACGGAGCGATCAAAGTAGCTATCGATTGTACCGAATAAAAAAGTCTGTATTATGTATCCACACGATAACATTTTCAAGATATACTATCGAATAGGTCGGGCATTGCCGTTCGAAGTAAGACGATTTCCCGATGGGCGAGTTTCCGACTGGTATCGGAACCAATCGGTCGTCGTAACGAAGATCGCCCCGAAAGGCGAATACGGTCATGCTTGGGGATATTACCTGCGCAACGGACAACGAGAAGACGCGTATTGGTGCAAGAAAAGCGATGCGGAGCCTCGTCCGATTCCTTGTTGCGGGTGCGGTGGATGGGTTCTCGTAAATGTAATAGGCGAACCGACTGCCACACCGGATATCGACATCGAACAGGCATCGGAGCATAAGCCCAATGACAAATTAGGGCCTTCCGACACGATGCGATTCGGCAAGCATAAAGGGAAAACGCTGGCAGAGGTCAAGGCTGAAGATGAACAATATCTTCGGTGGGCAGAGACCAATGTAAGCGGTTTCTGTGTAGACTGGGAAAGTTTCGAGCAATAGCATTTACGTCAACGTCCATCCCTTGTCTGTCGCAATCGCTTTTTGGATAGCATTCAGTTTCGCAAGGTTCTTCGCTCCGATATTGCAGGTTTTGCCATTACCGGTATCGGATAGCGCGTTCAGCAGGAATACCAAACTCTCTACCGTGAGTTTCGGACAACCATTCACGGCGATGTCCACATCGACGGGTCCGTCGATGTGGACCGTTTCGAGTGCGGAGCAGGAGACGAATGCCGTATCGATCTTCGAAGAGACCTTGCTGAAGTCGAGTCTTCCGCCGATTTTGCGCAGGCTCTTGCAGCCGTGGAACATCTCCGAGGCGGAGGTAATGCGCGAAGTGTCCAGTCCGCCGATCTCCTGCAAATTCGTACAACCGTAGAAGGCATACATCATATTCGCAACGTTCGAGGTGTCGAGCGTCGGCACGCGCTCCAGCGCCGTACAGCCGTAGCACATCTGATACATCGAATCGAACGACGCCGTGTCGAACTCCGGAAATACCGACATCGTCGTATTGCCCCGAAAGAGCTGGTAGCCGTTGCGGATCTGATTCATTCCGCTGGTGCTGTCCACGAGGGCGGTCTTCTCTACGAGCGCAGTCAGCGTATCGGTCGTCGCTGCCGCCACGCCCTTCGCCCGGAGCGTCCCGGCAAGGTGCTGCCGCAGCGCATCGAGCCGCAAAACGAGTGAAGTAAAGTCTGCCATACGCTATCCGATAATATGGCTCAGTGCCTCCTCGATGCCCGTCAGTCCGAGCGAGGCGGTCATCGCATCGACCAGCGTCGCATAAGTCACGGCAGCCCCCGTACCGTTGCGGTCGATTTCGATAAGGTCGGTGGCAGCCAAAGTCGTCACCTTCGGGAGTTGAGAGAGCGTGATCGTATCGGTATCCGATCCGGTTGCAGGCCGTCCTATAATCGACCCTGTTTGTTCTATCGCCATAATTCTATTCTTCGTAAATCTTGAATTCGGACATCATCTGATAAGTAACGTGCCACATGCATTTGGCGGAGGAATAGGGCGACGGCACAGCCAACAGTTGCAACAGTCCTCCGTAAGTCTCGATGCGAGGAACCGGCAGATAGCCCATTCCGTAGGCATCTTTCTTCAGTGTCGTCACGATGCCCGACTGCGTGTCGTCCGCCGCAAGTACCAGACTGGGCGATGAACGGGTGCGGATCGGACAGTCGTATAGGTTCACCACGCTGCCGATATACTCGGCCGATACGGGCAGATTAAGCCAAATGATATAAGTGCCGAAATCCGCGCCGTTGGCGATCAGGTTGAAGTTGCGGTTAAGCGTATATTTGCGGGTCGAGGCGTTGTAGTCCGTGCCTTCGTCCGTGAAGTATTTGAACTGCACCTTCGAATATCCGCTGAAGATACCGCTCGCCATTTCGACGTGTCCGTCTTCGTAGATGCGTGTGGCAGCCGTCGCAGCGTTCTCGATCCCGTCCGCTCCGGCGAAGAACATCAACTTGCCGTGCTTCGACGTCGGAGCGCCTTTCAATGCGCAGCCCGCCATACCCGCCACGACCTTCTTGTCCGTATCGTCCTTTACGCCGACGAATCCCGACAGCACCACGCCGCTTCCGGCATCGATCTCCGTCGAGATATCCTGAAAGTTCTCGCGCAGATATTCCAGATCGCTGTCGTCGCTTTTCGCCGCCTCGTCCAAGAGCGCCCCGATCGTCCGGCGGGCCGTGTAGTAAGCCTCTATATCGGCGAAATCATCCCCGATCGGAATGAACTCCGGCTCCGGCTGCGTGTATTTCCCGATGGCGGCGACGGCCCGCTGATAGGCATCTTCGTAGGGCGTCCATTCGTCGGCGAGCAACCGGACGACGCGCCGCTTGCCGTGTACCATAAGTATTTTGCCGTTCGCGCTGCGGTAACGAAACACGGAGAGCAGCCGCAGGGCATTGGCGCGGAGTTGTTCGTACTCGGTTCGGATATCCTGCAAGCGCTCTTTCAGGAACGATTTCTCCACCGGCGAAACATATTCGTCGGAGTTGATACGGCCGAGCGTCTCCAATGTCGAGGAGATCGTCTGCATCAACTCGTCGAAATCCGTTCCGGCATCGGGCTTCGCGGGGTCTATGCGACCGAAGCGCAAGATGCCGTCGCGGAAACTTACGCCATAACCCGTCGTACGGTTGAAGAGCTGCATATCGCCCGTCGCGGAGTCGAACCACGAGTCGCCCGACTTGTCCGAGAGGAACCCTGTGAGATAGATGTTTTTCAGGTAGGCCGAATAACCGGTCATATCCAGACCGTGCGCCTTGAGATTCGATAAGTCGCCGAACTGCGCTGCGATATTCTCCGTGCGGATCGTCCAGTCGTCCATACCCGTGAGGAAGCGCAGGTAGGTGCGGGTTTCGTAGCGGGAGGTTCGACGCTCCTTGTCGGTCGTATTGCCGAATGCCACGAACTGCATCGCCGCCTGCGGGTGGTAGGGATAACCCTTGCGCAGTTCGTACCGCCATTCGGCGTAGGTATCGCGGTCGAGGCACTCGGTAAGCCGGAAGTAGCAGGTCGTGAAACCTGCATAGGCGCGGTTGCCGAACGAGTCGTCCGAATCGACGGTATTGCCGCTCGACGCGTCCATTGCCGAGTTCAGGAAGATGCCCATACAGAGGTCGTTCTCGCGCAAAGTGCTTGTTTCGCCCTCCTCTAACTTGACGATCAACGTCCGGTTCTCCGGCGAGACGATCTCGACGATGCCTCCGCCCGGAGCGGACCACCGATCGCCGACGACCGTTTCGATGCGGTTGTAGCGGTATTCGGGAACCTCCAAGAACTCCTCCAAATGAAGCCGCCGCAGGTACGTATCGCCCATAACCGACAAGTCGCCGGAGATCGTACCGCCTTTCTTGTCCAACTTCTTGTCGAGTTCGCCGGACAGCCCCGTGATGTCGGAGACGGCGTGCGTATGCCTCTTCGGAGCCATTACGCTTTTGATCTCCTTACCGGAAACCTTCATCGATGCGGCGGCAGTCGGGACGTCGACGATGAACTCGAATGCGTCGAACTCCGCCAACTGTCCCGAAGCGCTCGCGAGGTCTTTGATGCGAACTTCGTCCATAACGACGTGAAAATAACGCATCGCCGAACCTTTTTCGGGATACAAAGTCCCTAATTCCGAAGAATGCCTTATCTTTGTAGTTGCATTCCGCACAGCCGGAGTGCGACATATTATCCGACTTGACTCTGGAGAAAACTGGTAATTTTTAACAAAGGGTTGAGCACACCGTATTCTCGCATCGAACGGCTCTCGCCGTAAGGTTCGGGATATGGTCATATCCCTGCTTTACGGCGTGGGCTATATGTGCTTATCCTTTGTGGGTATACCAGTACCTCTCCAGTATAAGCGGCAGTAGGCCCACGTTCTTTTTGCCCGGCGGACAGACGCGATCCTATCTGCCATTTCGATGATTATGAACGCAACGAATCGAATACCGGATCGCCGTGTCGTGCGACCGTTGACCGCACGGATATTGCGGTCGTTTCTGGTGGCGTCGGAACGCTCGCATCACCATATTTATGCGCTGTGGGAACACGCATCGGTCCTGTCATTTTCGATAAAGAATGCAGACGGCGAGTATTTGTCTTTGCGGGAGTTTTTCGGCAGGGGCGATGCGGTTGCGCCCGACGATCCGCTCATCGTCATCTTCCACGAAGTGCATATCGAAACCGTGGAAGAATTAACCGCTGAATATATCGAACGTATTTATGAATCGTTCCTTTATCACCATTGCGAGATGGGATTGCGCCGCAACGCTCCGCTCCGTTTGACTCCGGAATCGATACTACGATACGGCTTGACCGAAGCGGACGCCGTCCTTGTCGGCGACCATCTCGAAGTCCTGAACGAGATGATCCGTCGGAAACTCCAGCAACGATACGATGAACTCAAAGCCTTGGATTGTATTCGGAAGTAGTTATTAATCCTCGCTATTTTTGCAAAAAAACGCAAGATTAAGAGTTATTTCGTTGTATTTTTACACAAAAAAGAAAATATGAATAAAATAACTCTTATCACACGTCAAAGAATCGCAGATGCGATAGCATTGGAAAAGATCATATTAGGAGGGCGATTTGATTATGCCGATTTTCTCATTCGGTTGTACGATTTGAATAATTTACCGTCTACGGATCGTCGATATAAAACCGCATATGGAGATATAAGTTGTCATTCTCGTTTTGGCGATTATGAACCGGGGTGGATGTTTACGGATTCCCGATTCAATTTGATGCGTTGTTCTGATGCTGATTTCATTCGTTTCCTTCGCGAAACCATACATCCATCCGTATGCGCAGACAGTGAGGAATTAGAGAGGTTAAGACAATTATACGATAAATATTTATCGAACGATGGATTCGAATCATTTGTTGAAGATGTTATATCGAGGATCCCTATATATTCATTTCGAGAGAAAGAATTAAATCTTGATTTAGAAGAGAAAAAAGAAAAAATCAAAATTTATTTGAATACCGAATATGTAAATGCAAAAATTAAAACAATGGTTGACGCTGTTCATACCAACACCGATTTGGCATTGGGTACAGCGAAAGAGCTAATCGAAATAACCTGTAAATCTATTCTAAAAGAGAAATCTATCGATATTGATCCGAATTGGGATTTATCAAAATTGTTCAAAGAAACGATTAAAGGTCTTTCTTTTATTGACCTTCAAGAAATAGATAATCCCGAGTTGGCCGCAAGATCCGTAAAACAATTGTTGAGCGGTTGCAATACGATTATTCAAGGAGTAGCGGAATTGAGGAATGCATATGGGACAGGACATGGCAAAGAGCAAGACTTTAAATATTTTCCGCCTAAATATGCAGAATTTGTAGTAGGAATAGTTTCTAATATAGTCATATTCATTCTACAAATAAATGGTGAGAATACAGAGATCGCAGAATGATATCTAACCTCCCAGCACCTCTGACTTGAAGTTCTCTTTTCCGAGAACATACACCAAATCCCGACCCTTGGCAGTCAATTGACCGCCGAGGGTTATTCGTAGGTTCTGCGCGCTGCCGCCCGTCGGGAGCATCGCCTGCAACTTCGACAGCGGTGCGATGACTTCGGGATCCGTGCCGGCATTGGGATTGTCGCCGACCATCGCATAGGTCGGGCCGTATGCCAGACCGCCGTTGGCCAATGCCGGCACGCTCTTCTCCGCATTCTTGTTGATGAGTGCCGTCATCACGGCTGCCGCTGCGACCATCGCAGCACCGATGGCGATCGCCGCCCACGGGTTCGCAAGGACGGATTTCAACGCCGACTTGAAGGCGATGATCATCACGCCGAACTCGATGAGCTGCGAGCCGATATTTTTCAGAAAGGAAGCGAACTGCGTCAGAATCGCTTTCATCAGCCCTCCGAATCCCAAATCGCCGGCAATGATCTGCCCGATAGCCTCCGCCGCAGCGACGATGCTGTCGGCCATAAACTTCGACACCTGCTGATCGAAGCGCGTCATCACCTCCGCAATCGTGGCGTGGACATGCTCCAGTGCCGCCGAGAACGACCAGCCTTTTGCCGTCAGTGCCGTCGTGTAATTCTCGACCATCGAGACCGTATCGGCGACGTGCTCCTGCAAGTATGCGCTGTTGTCGTCCGCCCAGCAGTACAATCCTTCGCGCACCGCACCAAATATCGCCTGCATCTGCTGCGCGTATTGCGATGTTACGGGTTTCAGATCGCCCATCTTGAGTTTCGGCGCCGGTAGTTCCAACTCGAAGCCCTCGGGCAGAATACCGTCCATCTTGACGACGGGTTTCAGATCCGCGGGCTTGATATTCTTGATGCGCTCCAGCTCTTTTTGCAGTTTCTCGATCTCGGCATTCGCTGCGGCGATATCCTCGACGGTCGATTCGGGCAGCAGTTTCTTCTTTTCGAGAGCCTCGATCCGCGCCTGCAATTTACCGATGATGCCCGTGCTCTGCTCCGTCTGCGCGTTGGTTCCGGCGATGGACTTCATCAACTCCTCGGTTTGCTTGCGAGCCTCGTCCGTTACCTTGTCCAGTTCGGCCTGCGCTTCAGCCGCTTCCTTTTCCGTTTCGCGTTTCTTTTCGATAGCAGCCGTCAGCAGATCGTACTCCTTGCGCAGGGGTGCGAGTTTCGATTCGTCGGGTACTTTCTGCAAGGTAAAACCGGCGACCAATCCCCCGAAATTCGGAACTATCCGCGTCTTGGTCGTCGTGGCGATGATCTCTTTCTGCTCGGCGATATTCTCCTGCAACTTGCGTTCGAGCTCGTCGAGCGATTCGGTCTCGACCATCTCGTCTATCATCTTCTGCTTTTGGATGCGGGCATAGGCGAATGCCGCACCGAGCGCGAGGACCGCCGCCATAATCAATCCGACGGGCGACAGCAATGCTGTAAATCCCGCCGCCAGCATCGGCAGCACCTTGATCACGGCGCCGATTCCGAGCGAAAGGGGGCCGACCGCTGCGACCAGCCCCGCCACGACGACGATCGTCTGCATCATCGCCGGCGACATCGATTGTAGCATCTGTACGACTGTCGAGAGCGCACCCGCTATCTTCGTCGCGAAAGGCATGATGGCCGCACCGATCCGTTCGAGGAAGTCGCCCCACGCATTCTTGAGTTGCTGCACGGCTCCGAGTCCCGTCCGTGCGGCGGCTTCGGCCTGCCCGCCGAACTTGCGCTCCAACTCGTCGAGGATCATCGCCTGCGCTTTGGCTATGTCGCCCGTCTCGGCGAGTTTCTTGATTACCTCCGTCTGCTCTTTGGAAAAGGTGATGCCGGCACGCGACAGCGACGAGAGCTTCGTCGCAGGATCGGAGAGTGCTTTGCCCAACTGCAACGACGCCGAACCCAAATCCATCTCCAACGCCGTGGCGAGGTCCAATGCCAACGCCTGCGTGCGCTTGAAGTTCTCGCCCGTGATGTTGGTAAAAGCCAACAGGCGGGCGGTGGATTTGTCGAGAATCGTTTCGTCGCCGAAAATCGTCTTGCCCTGCAACTCCGAAGCGTAGTCGGCCAGCTGCCGGAAGTTGTAACCGACGGCCTGATTCGTAACCTTGAGCGCCTGCTGCACCTTCGCCTCGGCTTTGGCCTGCACATCGGCCAGGTGCAGCGACACGCCGCCCAATGCCGCAAGGGGTGCGGAGAGTTTCAACGAGAGCGACTTGCCGACGGAGGTCAGCTTCTTTTCGAGCGAACCGAGCCCTTTCTCGACCTGCTGCGCCTTCTGTTGGAACTCATACGAGTCGGCTCCGATCTTTATAAGTAAATCGGCGATTCTCCGGGACATGGCTGTTTAGGGTTTGTGTTGCAGATAGAGCGTCCAGCCCGCCTCGACGTCCGATAGTACCGCCGGCCGCCCGTTCTCCACGCGCGACATAGCCGCCACGATGGGGATCATCGTCTCGCCCGCCTGCGTATCCAATGGCTCGTCGGCGCCGATGCCCGACCATTCGGCCACGCAACGGATATAATTTTCAGTATGGTTCTCGATGGGCGGAGCGTAGCGCGAGATCATCTGCCGGATTGTCCGGTAACCCTTGCGGGAGTAGGAGTCCAGCAGCACGAACATCGCACGGTAGCCCCACGCCATCGTCTCGAACTGCTTGAATGCGGCATCGCGCGAGGGCGCAACTTCGCCCAGATACTTCGTTGCCGATCGGCGGATATTGCCGGGATTACGATTGTTTAATCCTCTGCTCATTGCTTTATGATTTTCGGTTATTCTCGTCGTTCTCTTTGCGCTTGCGCTCCAACTCGGCTCTTTTGAGCAAGACCGGACATTGCTCGGGCGGCGTTGCGCATTTATATGCCTGTCGGATGATGATGCGGCTACGGTCGATCTCCACGTCTTTGTGCTCGATGATGATTTCGAGTTTGCCGACCTTCTCTTCGAGTTTCTCCACGCGCCCGTCCAGCCGTGTGATCTGCTCGGACTGGATCGCTACGACTTTCTCCGTGTTTTCTAATTCGACCGAATCGGCTGCTGCATTCTCCTTGCGCTTCTTCGCGTTGAAAAAGAGGATCGTTCCCGCCAGACCGCTGGCGAGAATGAAGTTCAGAATGATGGATAGTGTTTCCATAGTTTCGCACTTATTCAGGAATGAATTTGTAAATCGCTCGTTCGCGTACGATATAGAGGTCGCCGCAGATGAAGAACAATCCCATGATATTCTCGCCCCAGCCGGCGGCGTTCCGAACGTCGGTCGTCGTGTCGTCGCGGAAGTTCCAGATGAAGATGCCATCGTCGTAGGAATGCACGACCTCGCTCATCGTATGGTCGGCATGATCCGCCCAGCGTCCTAAGCGCCGGAGCAGCGTCCGCTCGGTAATCGAATCCCGCCGGTAGAACCACAGCATATCGTCGGCGTTGATACCTATATAGTTGTCGGAGACGGTGACGATCTGCTCGCCTGCGGCGAATTGCTGCATCTTGCAGGGCCGATGAAACCGCTTGTCGTGCAGATAAGCATAATGAGAGGTGTTCACGACAATCGTATTTTCCGTGCGCCGCAGGGCGAGAATCGCCCCAGACATCGACGTACCCTCGTAGGCATATCCCCGTCCGCGATAGCCGGTCGAGACGTCGGACGAAGCGTATTTGCACTCCGGACACGAGAGGTAGCGATAGGTGCGGTAGTTCGGATCCTCGTCCTCCGCCGTGGTGGCGCTGCGTCCGCCGGCATTGCCGCCGCGCGGACCGATATACTGTCGGTAAGATTTCAGGATATGGATATACCCGTCCATATAGGTCGCGACGTTGCGGTACTCCTCCGATGGGGTATATATCCGTTCGACCGTGCCGCGATAATCGAGGTAGCGAACCGATTGTCCGCCCACCGCAACGAACCCCTCATCCGCCTCGTACATCTCGAACGGTATCGTGTTGCGGTAGATCTCCCGCACCCGACGTGTGGCGACGTCGAAAGCATAGACCGCCTTTTTGTCGGCGGATTGGAGCAGCAGCCGGTTCAGGCATCGGATCGCCTTGCCGACCGTGAAGGAGAGCGTCGCGACCGCTATGCAGTCGTCGCCCTCCGGCGGTCTCTCCGTCGCGAGCAGATGCGGCATCTCCGTAAGTTCGCTGTTATAGGAGTCGTCGAGGGCATTCAACTCGATGGAGTTCAGGTAATAGGCGGCATTCAGGAACTTGTCGTCCCGAACCACCGTATTCATATCGATATGCTGTCCCGTGAAGATTTCGCCCGTGATGCGGCGGCTCGGCAGCTGCTTATACCGTAAGGCTCCCTGCACGATATGACCGACCAACGTGTCGTAGTCGTTCCGACCTTTCGTATGCCAGATGCGCGTGGGATTGCCGCCGGCATCGAGGTAGTAGAGCGCATAGAGCAGCCGGTCGTTCGGAATGGCGGGAATATCGCTCACGGGAAGCGTTACGAACATATCGACATTGTTCGCGGGATCGACGAGCGACTCGTAGCGCAATCCCTTGTCGTAGCTGTCGCCCGCATCGATCGAGAGCGTCATCTTGCGGAATGCGGCGCTCTCCTGATAGCCCGAGGTGCGGCCGCTCGGATTGCCGAAGCGGTCGGTATAGGTCGTGATCTTGCCGATGAGCGTCTGCCGGATGAAGAACCGCCACTCGCCGTCGCAGGGGATGCCGTTGATCTCGATCTTCATATTCTGCTCGTTGCCGGTCTTGACCGTACTCGCGATCTCCCCGTCGGAGGACTGCACCCACGAGCCGTTTTCGGTCAGGCTGTATGTCGTCTTTTCGCCGACGATGCGGACACCGTAATGCACCGCGACATCGATGCTTTCGTTCGGGCGGTAAATACCCAGTCCCCACTCCCGATGGTAGGTCTGCAACCCGAACTCCCATACGAGCGGGAAGTTGCACTGTTCGACGGGAAAGCCGCGAGTTACGACCTCCGCACCCCGATAGGCATCCTCGCCGCTGAAATAGAGCTCCTCCCCGCTCTTCACGGAGACGAAGCCGTGCGGATCCGTCCAAGCGTCGGGATCGTAGAACCCGATGCGGGCGATCAGGTTGTCGAGGCTCTTGTTCTTTACATCGACCGAGACCTTGCGCAGCGCAGGGACGATGTCGAGCGTCGAACTTCCCTCGATGTGCAGGTCGCCCGTCCACATACCGTCGATGCGCTCGCGTGCCGCCGATGTGACGACCTGCGCACCGGTATGAATCACGAGCCGCAGTCCGTTGCCCGTAACGATCCGTCCGACGGGATGCTCCGTGCCGACGCGGTAGAAATTCACGGGACGGGCGGTTCGATAGAGCGACACGGCGCGGCGGATATGCAGGGCTCCGTTCGACTGGAAGATTTGTCCGGCGAACGGACGCAGGCACAGTTCGAGGATGTCGCGATAGGTAGGCTTCTCGTAGACGTAGTAGAGCCGTTCGAGGTCGATATAGGTTTGACGGAGCGGAGAGGCGTTCTCGTCCAACCCTTCGGCATACAGGTCCATCCAGTCCGCCGTATCGAGGTCCAACTCCAACAGGTCGATGCAGGAGGAGAGCAGTTCCCACAGCGACCGTCTGCCCGCGATGCCGATATGTACGAGGTCGCGGAACGGAATGCTCGACAAGAGGTTGAAGCCGTCCACGGCCTTGACCGTGACGGTATAGGGCGGAGCCGTGAAGGTTTCGGAGTAGAGGTCGGAGGTAACGTAGCCCCGCCAATAGAGTTGCCGATTGCGGAAGATCGAGACGCGAAAATAACGGGGATCGGAGGTGAACAGAGCCAGGTAATGGAAATTCTCCTTGCAGAGGATATCGATGGTCGCCTCCGAAGCCTTGACCGGCACGTAGAACTCGTCGCCCCGTTTCTCCCACGTGATCTGCAACGGCGTACCGCCGTCGAAGGCCATCTCTTCCGACGGACCTGCATACCCACGCTCCGAAATCTCCACGCGCCACAAGACGCCCTTGTATTTCGAGCGAAGGTCTGCGTAATATTTCAGACCGAAAATCGCCACCTCGTCTCTCCTTTGGCGTAAAGGTAGACGGGGCGGCGAGCACGGAAGAGATACTTTGTCTCCGTTGCGCTACTGTTCCTTTTCGGGAGTAACTCGAAATCCGATCGGCCTTCGGGCTGCATTCCGTTTCGGCAGTTCGACCGATAACGCTCCGATCGCTTCGTAAATCGTTTCGATATCCTTGCGCACGTCTTCCGAAAGATCGTTGACTCCGCCCAATATCTCTTCGGTCGTTTGTTCGAGTTCGAGAACCCGCTCCCGGAGTCGTGCGATCTCGACCGATTCGGCGGTTCGGGTCAGGATGCAGTTGCGCATGGCGACGAACGCATCCATAATCGAGATGCTGACCTGAATCGCCGTCGGGCTTCGCAATACGGCAGACAACATCGAAACGCCTTGCTCCGTAAAGGCATAGGGTAGATATTTCAGGTGTTTGCCTCGTTCGAGCGGCATATCGTTTAAGGTGCCGAATCGGCACCTTAAAGCCTCCTCCTTGGTCATCTGAAACATGAACCGCTCCGGGAAGCGTTCGATGTTTCGTTTGACGGCACGGTTGAGAGCCTTGGTTTCGACGCCGTACAACTCCGCGAGGTCTTTGTCCAGCATCACCCGCACGCCGCGCACCTCGTGAATCTTGTTCTGTATGATTTGCAATTCCATAAGAATCCGTTTATAAACCGGCAGCAGCCGTTGTCGGGCGAATCATCGCCTTGGCGTTCAGCTTGCCGGCGAGGACCTCCATGTCGTTGTTGATCTTCGTGTCGATGACCCGCGCATAAATCTGCGTCGTCTGGATATTCGTATGTCCGAGCATCTTCGATACGGTTTCGATCGGCACTCCGTTGGCCAGCGTCACGGTCGTAGCGAAGGTGTGGCGCGCCATGTGGAATGTCAAATCCTTGTCGATGCCGCACACGCTTGCAATCTCTTTCAGGTAGGAGTTGACCTTCTGATTCGACGGGACGGGGAAAAGCAAACCGCCTTTGGTCGTACCGCCGTATTTCTCGATCAATCGTATGGGAATGTCGAGCAGGCGCACATGCACGGGAACATCGGTCTTCTGCCGTTTGGTGTCGATCCACAGATTGCCGTCGGGCCATCGGCGGAGCATATCGGTGGATAGATGTTTGAGGTCGATATAGGCCAAGCCGGTATAGCAGCTGAACAGAAAGAGGTCTCGGATGACTTCGAGCCGTTTCATGGCGAATACCTTGTTCGCGAGGCGGTCCAGTTCTTCGTCGGTCAGATAGCCTCTGTCCACCTTCTCGAAATGGAGTTTGTAGCCCGCCAGCGGATCGTTCTTCGACCAGCCGTTCAAATAGCCGACGTGCAACATGGTCTTCAGCTGCCGCATCAGCTTCATCGTCGAATTGTTCGTCAGCCGATAGTTCATGCGCAGCCACCGGTCGAAATCGGTAGCGAAGCGGGGATGCAGCTCCTTGACCACCATATCGGGCAGGCGGTAGCGCGCCTGCATGAACTCCGCAAGTCGGTTGCGGGTCAGTTTGTAACGCAGATACGTTTCGCGGCAGCATTGCTCGGTTTTGAGCAGGTCGGTATAATCCTCGATGAAACGGTCGCAAACCTGCAATAACGTAGTGGCGTTCTGGTCGAGGCCCGTGATGGCGTTTTTAAGTTTGCCGGCCGTGATGACCTCCTCGCGCCGAAGCATCTCGTCGTATTTGCGCCGTATCAGCACGCGCAACTCTTCGAGCATTTCGTTGATCTGTTTCTCCTCTTTGGTCTTGCCCGCCGTGCGGTAGTCTTTCGGCAGCCAGCGGTCGGGGTGGATGTACATCCTCGTAGCGAAATGCACCATTTCGCCGTTGACGGTAATGCGCGCCACGATAGGGACGGTGCCGTCTTCGCGGATCTTGCCTTTCTGAATGATAAAAATTACTGCGAAGGTACTTTTCTGTGCCCGTAACCTTCGGGACGGTCTCGCGGCGTTTTCGTGTAACCGCTGGCTCGTGTCTTTCTTCATAACGATACTTTACTTATTGGTTCGACAAAAATAGTCCAACACAACTATTTGATTGACAAATAGGTAAAGTCAATGAAGGGCGCCGCAAAGACAAGCCGAGGCAAGGTTACGCGATTGCGATGCGCCGGTTACGAATGGGTTACGTTCGGGCGTCCCGAAGTGTCCGCAGGAACGGATTCGGGGCGGTTTCGCGTAAGACATATGTAACCTGAAGCGGATTTCTAACGCTTTGACGCATCGTGCGATAGGATATAAACAAAAGAAAACGAGACGGTTGTGGTAACCATCTCGTTTCTTCGTCTGCGGTGCGTAGGGGACTCGAACCCCTGACCCCGTGCGTGACAGGCACGTATTCTAACCAGCTGAACTAACGCACCGTTCTTTTGCTGAATGCGAGTGCAAATATAGGGTAAATTTTTCTAACTGCAATCGGTTTCGGACATTTTTTTGAAAAATTTTATCACTTTCTGAACATGGAAAAATGGACGCTGCCGTAACTTCTTAATTGCCAAAAATATTTGTTGTCGGAGAAGTCGTAGCGGTCGGAATGCTCGAAAATGAATATCCCGTCGGGTTTGAGTATATCCCCGTTCAATACGAGGTCTACGATTTCGGACGACCCTTCCAAATCGTATGGCGCGTCCGAGAAAACCACGTCGAAACTCTTGGGGCAACTCTTCAAATAGAGAAAAGCGTTCGCCTTGACCGGATAGATGTTCGATGCGCCGAGTTCGCGAGCCGTTTGCCTGATGAAATTGTGATGCACGGCGTTTATCTCGACCGACGTTACGCTGCGCGCTCCTCGGGATGCGAATTCATAACTGATGGAACCGGTGCCGGAGAACAGGTCGAGGATGTCCGCCTCCTCGTAATCTACCAGATTGTTCAGTACGTTGAACAGATTCTCCTTGGCGAAATCCGTTGTAGGACGCGCACGCAGATTCTTGGGCGGATTGATGCTCCTGCCGCGATATTTGCCGCTTATTATTCGCATATCACGTTCTTGAAATAACGTTTGACGAGTTTTGCCGCCAATTTGCCGCCTTTGATATATATGACGGAATCCTTGCCGAAATCCAATGCCTCGGCGATGCGTACAGTATAATAAAGTATATCGTCGTCGGATACGGTTTTTATCGCTTCCGCCGCTTGCAGCCCGTTGTCGAAAGCCCGATAATAGGCGACGCCGTCCGTAATGCGTATTGAAATATTGTGCTTTCCGTCGTGGTCGCTGCATAACAGAGGCGACGTGAATTTGGCTCGCACGCCGAATGCGGCGATGATTTCGGATAGGGCAGTGCGGCTTATCGCCATTACCGCTATCGTGTCCGCCTGCATTTCGCTGCAAACGGTAGTTTCGTCCTCCGCACAAGGCAATCCGACGGCGGAAAGATAATCGCCCGCCGAGGATTCGTCGAATGCCCGTTTCGGAACCAGCGTAACCTTATGCGTCTCGACGACGAACGTTATCGTGTCGGCATTCGCCGTTTCGGGCGGCAGAGATGCCGTAGAAAAAGAGTGTCCACCCAACTTTAATTGAATGGACACATCGTTTTTCGGAGCGGAGAGATTATTCCCAGTTTCCGGCTTCATTGTTTCCGCTCTCCATCGAACCGAACTTGATACCAGGGTATCTGTTGCGGTTGTTCATGTCGTTATCGATAAGATTGATAATCTCCTGACGGTATGCCACCGTGTCGAGGAATGCGATATACGGTGCGCGGCACTCTACGGTCGGGATGACAATCTTCGATTCGGTATTGATGATACCCGCTTCGAGAATGAACTCGGTCTGATTGTCGGTGAACGGAATGTAACGCAAATCGCGGACGTCTTTCTCGGAGAGGTGTTTGAACAGCGAGTCCTTGACCGAGAAGGTGAAAGTCTCGATGTTCTTCTTCTTCAATCTTTTCAACTGCGCCATAGCGACCGAGTCGTCTTCATCGACGATTTTGCGCTCGCCTTCCATGGTTTCGGTCAGAACGAAGTTGATGAGCGTATCGAAACTTGCGGTAAAACGCTGATACTTGCTCTTGAACTGACGCTCTGCGGTACGAATGTCCTTGATTCTTTCGATTACCGCTGCCTCGCGTACTTTCTGCTCATTCTCGAACTTAATCGGCGTTGCGATAAGTTTGTAGATGTAGAAAGACAAGCCGATTATCGCCAGGGCGAGGATTAACTGGATAATTTTCTTTCCCATTTTAATTATTTATTATAAGTTTGTATCAAAATAACAAGTTTGCCGATGGACAGCACGACAATTGCGACCCAAATTTACGCAAAAATCTTATACAGACCAACAATAAATCAAAAAAAAATCATCGATTCGCTGGCGGATTACCTTTCGGACGACGATTTCTCGAAGATATTTATCCTTAACGGTTATGCCGGAACGGGAAAGACAACTATCATAGCGGCTTTGGTTGCGGCACTTAAAGAGTTGAGCGTAAAGACCGTTCTGCTCGCACCTACGGGGCGTGCCGCCAAGGTGCTTTCGCGCTATTCGGGAGAAAAGGCTCTCACGATACATAAGCGAATTTACCGCGAGCGGACGAACGCCGCATACGAGTCCAAGTTTTCGCTGAATCTGAACCGTGAGCAGAATACGGTGTTCATCGTGGACGAGGCGTCGATGCTGTCGTCGGGGCGTTCGGACGACAGGAGCATTTTCGGAAGCGGTTCGCTGCTTGACGACCTTATGCAATATGTCCGGAGCGGTCGCCGCTGTCGTCTGATTCTCGTGGGCGACAATGCACAGTTGCCGCCGGTGGGGGAGGATTTCAGTCCTGCGCTCGAACCGTCGGAGTTGCTGCCTTACGGCGAGGTCGTCTATGAATCCATGGACGAGGTCGTGCGGCAGGCGCAGGAGTCGGGTATATTGTTCAATGCTACTATGGTAAGATGCATGCTCGAAAACGGACTTGCGGAGATTCCGAAGTTCGACATGGACTATCCCGACATCCGGTCGATAGAGGGCGGCGAGTTTCTGGAACTGTTGCAGGAGTGCTACGACCGCTACGGCAGCGACGAGACTATCGTCATCACTCGCTCCAACAAACGTGCCAACCGATATAATGAGGGTATACGGCGCAATGTACGTTTCGCCGAAGAGGAGATAGAGAGCGGCGACATGCTTATGGTCGTCAAAAACAACTACCATTTTACCGAACGCATCGAAAAATGCCCGATGAGTTTCATCGCCAACGGCGACATCGCGAAGTTGAAGCGTCTGCGCCGCTACGAGGAGTTCTACGGTTTCCGGTTCGCCAATGCCGTGCTGTCGTTCGGCGATTACGACGATACGGAAATCGAATGCAAGATACTGCTCGACACGATACATTCCGAATCGCCGTCATTGACCCGCGACGAAAGCCAGCGGTTGTTCTATGAGGTCGAAAAGGACTATACCGATATAAACAGCAAAATCAAACGGTTTCAGGCGATACGCGAGAACCCTCATTTCAATGCACTGCAAGTCAAGTTCGCATACGCCGTTACGTGCCATAAGGCGCAGGGCGGACAGTGGAAAGCGGTGTTCATCGACCGATTCCTGTTCGGCGACGAACCGATGACGCGCGACATGATGCGATGGCTATATACCGCCATGACACGTGCGACCGAGCGGCTTTTTCTTGTCAATTTCGACGAAAGATTCTTTTGAAAAACGACGATTTTCGCTATCTTTGACTGCACAGAAGATACTTGCGTGCGGGAATTGCCCAAATAAATTTGGCATTCCTCTCGCTTATTCGTATTTTTGCAAGGGAGAAATTGTTATGAAAGAGACCGTAGACAAAAGTGTAGACAAAAGATATGTGGAGACGCCTCTGATGAAGCAGTACTATGCCATCAAGGCGGTTCATCCGGATGCCATTCTGCTGTTCAGGGTGGGCGACTTTTATGAAACTTTCGGTGAGGATGCCATAGAAGCGAGCGGGATACTCGGCATTACGCTGACCCGTCGCGCCAACGGCATGGCGTCGTATGTCGAACTCGCAGGATTTCCGTATCATGCGATAGATACCTATATGCCCAAACTCGTTCGTGCAGGAAAGCGCGTCGCGATATGCGAGCAGTTGGAAGACCCGAAGACCGTCAAGGGGCTTGTCAAGCGCGGCGTGATAGAACTCGTTACCCCGGGTGTCATACTCGGCGACAACATACTCGAAAACAAGGAGAACATCTATCTTGCGTCGGTGTACTTCGGTCGCGACACGACGGGTGTGGCATTCCTCGACATATCGACCGGAGAGTTCTTTCTTGCGGAGGGAGACGATACCTATATAGATAAACTGATGTCGAACCTGTCGCCGAAGGAGGTGGTATATCAGCGCGGCTATGAAGACCGCTTCGCCGCCGCGTTCGGTTCGAAATACTATACCTACAAACTCGATGACTGGGTATTTTCGTATAACGTGAATGTAGACAAACTGTGCAAGCAGTTCGGAACTCCCAATTTGAAGGGCTTCGGCGTCGATAAACTCGTGAACGGAATCTCCGCCGCGGGAGCGATATTGTACTACCTCGAATTTACCGAGCATAAGAACATCGCCCATATTTCGTCCGTATCGCGTCTGGACCAGAACGACTACGTATGGATTGACAAGTTCACCATCCGCAATCTCGAACTCTTTTCGTCGAACGGTTCGGACAACGGCTCTTTCGTGAAGGTTATCGACCGGACGCTGACTCCGATGGGCGGACGTCTGCTCAAACGCTGGGTGGCTATGCCGATTCTCGACATCGAAAAGATTTCGCGCCGTCAGGATGTGGTGGAGGCGTTCGTCAAAGACCGTAATTTTGCCGAAACCGTCGCCGAACAGGTGGCATGCATCGGAGATTTGGAGCGTATAGCATCGCGAATAGCGTCGCTGCGTGTTACTCCGCGCGAACTCGTGCAGTTGAAAAATTCGTTGCAGGCCGTCGAACTGCTCAAAGCCGCTCTCGAATCGACGGACATCGAGGTGATGCACTCTCTTGCTGCGGGTATCGAACCGCTCGTCGAGGTACGCGAGCGTCTGGCACGCGAGATATATCCCGACCCGTCGAACAATCAGATTCAGAAGGGCGGAATCATCGCCGACGGCGTCAATCTCGAACTCGACGACCTGCGCCGCATCGCCCTGCACGGAAAGGACGTGCTTGCAACCATACAGCAGCGCGAGAGCGAGGCTACCGGCATTCCGTCGCTCAAAATCAGTTACAACAACGTTTTCGGATACTATATCGAGGTACGCAATACGCATAAGGACAAGGTGCCGTCGAGTTGGATTCGCAAACAGACACTGGCGAATGCCGAACGATATATTACGGAGGAACTCAAAGAGTACGAATCCAAAATTCTCGGTGCGGAGGAGCGTATGCTCGTTATCGAACAGCAGATATACAACGAAATAATCGCGTATGTAACCAAATATCTGAAAGAGTTGCAGCGCAACGCCCACACGATTGCCCGCATCGACTGCCTGCATTCGTTCGCGACTATCGCCAAGGAGCGCAAGTACGTGCGTCCGCGACTCGACGACAGCAACCGCATCGAATTGAAGCAGGCTCGCCATCCGGTTATCGAAACGCTGATGAAGGTCGGCGAACAGTACATCCCTAACGATGTCATGCTCGACGACAAGGAGCAGCAGATAATCATGATTACCGGTCCCAACATGTCGGGTAAGTCGGCGTTGCTGCGGCAGACGGCACTTATCGTGCTTATGGCGCAGATGGGTTCGTTCGTTCCGGCGAAATCCGCCCGCATCGGTATCGTCGACAAGATATTTACGCGCGTGGGCGCATCCGACAATATATCGCAGGGCGAATCCACCTTTATGGTCGAGATGCTCGAATCGGCAAGTATTCTCAACAACGTTTCGCCGCGCAGTCTGGTGCTGCTCGACGAAATCGGTCGCGGTACGAGTACTTATGACGGTATATCCATCGCTTGGGCTATGGTGGAGTATCTGCACAATCATCCGACGGTGCATCCGCGCACTCTGTTCGCTACCCATTATCACGAACTCAACGAGATGGAGCAGATGTGCCAGCGGGTGAAGAACTATCACGTTTCGGTAAAGGAGGTGGACAACACCATCGTATTCCTGCGCAAACTCGAACGCGGCGGTACGGAGCATTCGTTCGGTATCCACGTCGCCCGCATGGCGGGTATGCCGAAGTCAATCGTAGATCGAGCCACGGATATTCTACACAGCCTCGAACAGGTTTACGGAAACAACGAGATAGTCCCTAGCGGCAATCTGCGCAAGCGCGGTCGCAAACAGGTTTCGCAACCGAGCGTGGCGGAAGCGGTCGAAAAGGCGGATTCTTCGTCGATACAGTTGTCGATGTTCCAGATGGACGACCCGGTGCTGATTCAGATTCGCGACCAGATAAAGGGAATCGACATCAACTCGCTCACTCCGCTCGAAGCGTTGAACAAGTTGAATGAAATCAAGAAGATAGCGGGAATATAATTTAACGACATTAAAGTCTTTAATGACCTTAAAGTCCTTAAAGTAATCTTTTGATAAAATCTACCGGTATCATTACCCGATAATTAACACGGGCAGACTTTTCAAGTCTGCCCGTGTTAATTATATGTCTGATTGCAGATTAGTCGCCGTCTACGATGGAGCGGATGTTCTGTATGAGCATCGCCACGGCTACCGAGTTGAATCCTCCCTCCGGAATAATCACGTCGGCATATCGTTTCGACGGCTCGACGAATTCTTCGTGCATCGGCTTTACGGTTGTGGTGTATTGCGTGATTACCGACTCCATCGAACGTCCGCGGTCTCTTACGTCGCGCAGTATGCGTCGCGCCAGACGGATGTCCGCGTCGGTATCGACATAGACCTTTATGTCCATCAAATCGCGCAGTTCCTTGTTCTCGAAAATCAAAATGCCGTCTATGATAATCACTTTCGACGGTTTTACCGGTACGGTCTCCTCCGTGCGATTGTGTTCGACGAAAGAGTATACGGGACGCTCTATCGGAACATTGTTTTTCAGCGCACGGATATGCTCGACCATCATATCGGTGTCGAATGCCTGCGGATGGTCGTAATTCAGTTTGGTGCGCTCCTCGTAAGAGAGTTCGGGATGTCCTTTGTAGTAGTAGTCGTGGCACAATGTCGCCACATCGTCGTCTCTGAATGCCTCTTGCAGCCGCTTTACCAGCGTGCTTTTGCCTGAACCTGTGCCGCCTGCAACTCCGATGACTGTTACTTCCATAATGTTCGGGTATTAACTCTGTTCCGTATAATCTGTATAAGACGGGAGGTTGCCGGCATCAGCCGATAACCTCCCGTTTGAAATTTTTAAGCGTCGATATTCGCGTAGTGGGCGTTGCGTTCGATGAATTCCCGTCGCGGAGCGACATCGTCGCCCATAAGCATCGAGAATATGCGGTCGGCTTCGGCTGCGTTCTCGATGGTTACCTGACGGAGTATTCGTGTATCCGGATTCATCGTGGTCTCCCACAACTGGTGGGCGTTCATCTCTCCCAAACCTTTGTACCGCTGGATGTGTACGCCTTTTGCACCGAACTCCTCCGTGATTTCGTCGCGCTCCTTCTCCGTCCAGCAGTAGCGTTCGCGGTTGCCTTTCTTGACGAGATACAACGGCGGGGTAGCGATGTATACGTGTCCGTTCTCGATGAGTTCCTTCATCTTGCGGAAGAAGAACGTAAGCATCAGCGTGGCGATGTGCGCGCCGTCGACATCGGCATCGGTCATGATGATGATTTTGTCGTAACGCAGACCTTCGAGATTCAGAGCCTTGCTGTCCTCCTCCGTTCCTATCTTGACGCCGAGGGCGATGAACATGTTCTTAATCTCTTCGTTGTCCCACATGCGGTGTTCGAGAGCCTTCTCGACGTTCAGAATCTTTCCTCGGAGCGGCATAATCGCCTGGAAATTACGGTCGCGACCCTGCTTTGCCGTACCGCCTGCCGAATCTCCCTCGACGAAGAATATTTCGGCTATTGAACGGTCGCGGCTCGAACAATCCGCCAGTTTGCCCGGCAATCCTGCTCCTGAAAGCGGGCTTTTGCGCTGTACGGCTTCGCGAGCCGAACGCGCCGCATGACGTGCGGTAGCAGCCAGAATGACTTTCTCGACGATTGCACGGGCATTTTTCGGATTCTCTTCCAGATAGTTGGAGAGAGCCGCCGACATCGCCTGGTCTACGGCTGCCGCAACCTCGTCGTTGCCGAGTTTAGTCTTGGTCTGACCTTCGAACTGCGGTTCGGCGACCTTGACCGAAACTACCGCCGTCAAACCTTCGCGGAAGTCGTCGCCGCTGATTTCGAACTTGATTTTCGAAAGCATGCCCGAATCGTCGGCATATTTTTTCAGCGTGCGGGTCAAGGCGCGGCGGAATCCAGTCAGGTGCGTACCGCCCTCTATCGTGTTGATGTTGTTTACATACGAATGTACGTTCTCCGAATAGGAGTTGTTGTACTGCATCGCGACTTCCACCGGAACTCCGTTCTTCTCGGCGTCGAGATAGATTATCGAATCGATTATCGGTTCGCCGCGGGTGGCGTCGAGATACTTGACGAACTCTTTCAGACCCTCTTCCGAGTGGTATGTTTCGGAGAGATATTCGCCGTTTTCGTCTTTCTGCCGCTTGTCGGTGAGCGTAAGGCGGATTCCCTTGTTAAGGAATGCCAGTTCGCGCAGACGGTTGGCGAGAATGTCGTATTTGTATTCGGTAGTGTGCGTGAATATCGAACCGTCCGGCTTGAACGTGATGATGGTTCCGCGGTCCTCGCACTCGCCGACGATTTCCACCGGCGATGTAGGCACGCCCTTGCTGTAAGTCTGCTTGTAGATTTTGCCGCCGCGGTGAATCTCCGCGATAAGCAGGGTGGAGAGGGCGTTCACGCAGGATACGCCGACACCGTGCAGACCGCCCGACACCTTGTAACTTCCCTTATCGAATTTACCGCCGGCATGAAGTACCGTGAGAACAACCTCCAACGCCGATTTCCCCTCCTTCTCGTGAAAATCGGTCGGGATGCCTCGTCCGTTGTCGCGCACGGTGATGGAGTTGTCTTCGTTTATCGTAACGTAAATGTCGTTGCAGTATCCCGCCAGAGCCTCGTCGATGGAGTTGTCCACGACCTCGTACACGAGGTGGTGCAGACCCTTCTCGCCGATGTCGCCGATATACATCGCCGGTCGCTTGCGGACGGCTTCGAGACCTTCCAAGACCTGAATATTCGACGCGGAATACTCCTCTTCGCGGTCTTTCTTTACATTTTCCTGTTCGTTGTTCATATAACGCTTAACGTGTAAAATCGAGTTTTATTAAAACGTACAAAAATACTAAAATTTTTCCGAATCGGCAATTCTACATCGAAGATTCTGTACCGAATAATTCGGAAACATCTATTTCCCTGATTTTGTTGTGCGAGAACAGAATCGTGCGCGACGGATAACTCTCGATGAACGAGGTGTTGTGGGTGGACATTATTATCGCCGTACCCGACGCTGCGATGGCGTGGAACAGTTTCATGATGCTGTCCGCCGTAACCGGGTCGAGATTGCCGGTAGGCTCGTCAGCGAGAATGAGCGACGGCGAGTTCAGCAGTGCGCGCGCGATGACGAGACGCTGCTGCTCTCCGCCCGACAGTTCGAACGGCATTTTATAGTGTTTGTTCGTCAGTCCGACGAGATTCAGCACATCGTCGATTCGGCTGCGTATGTCGGCTTCGTTCTTCCAGCCCGTGGCTTTCATGACATAACGCAGATTCTCGAATACGTTGCGGTCGGTGAGCAGTTGCAGGTCTTGGAATACGATGCCGATATTGCGGCGCAGATACGGTATTTTCCGGCGTTTCAGACCGCGCAAATCGAATCCTGCCACCATGCCCTCGCCTTCGAGCAGCGGTATTTCGGCATACAGGGTCTTCAACAGCGAACTTTTGCCGCTGCCGACGCGACCTATCAGATATACGAACTCGCCGCGGCGGACTTCCATATCGACCTCCGACAGAACGAGTTCGCCCTCCTTGATGCGTTTGCTTTCCGATAGTTCCGAAAACGGGTCGTCGGTATGATACACGGCTACGTCTTTGAGCCTGACTACACATTCATTTTCCATTGTCATATCATGTGGTTGTATTTCGGCGGCGATGTTCTGCCGCACTATATCTTGCCGAAGCCAAAGATAGCGATTTTCGCCGACTTTGCAATGAAAAATGTGCGATTTTAGACAATATGGACGGCGTATTTTGCAATTCGGTGCGAATTGTACTATATTTGCACCGAAGTTTTCAATGGAACTCGCCCGAATATCGGGGGTGACCGGTTTTGACAGCAGGCAGAGTTTGATTGTAAGCACGTCGAGAATTGTGTGGGCTCTCGTAAATCGGAACACTCGAACTACAAATGGCAATAACAGCTATGCACTCGCTGCCTAATTTTCAAGGAAAAT
>CAJMKE010000002.1 GCA_905213895.1 uncultured Alistipes sp. | reverse complement strand
GCCCTTAAAGTCCTTAGGGTCGGGCGGCGGGGGAGGGTAAACGGTCGGGCGGCGTGGGGCGTGGGGCGTGGGGCGTGGGGCGTGGGGCGTGGGGCAGCGGGGCGTGGGGCAGCGGGCAAACGGTCGGGCGGCGAAGAACAGCGGTCATTCCCGCCTGCCTATCCCCTACAACTTCGGATTGTTCTTGTGGCGGTCGGAGTCGCGGCGGGTCTTCTTGGCGAAATTAGCCTCCACGGCAGCCGTCAAATCGACGCCGGTCTGATTGGCAAGGCACACCAGCACCCACAGCACGTCAGCCATCTCGTCGGCGAGGTTGTCGCGCTCGCCCTCCTTGAACGACTGGTCGCCGTAGCGGCGTGCCATGACGCGCGCCAGTTCGCCGACCTCCTCGGTCAGTATAGCCATATTGGTGAGTTCGCCGAAATAGCGCACCCCGTATTCGCGTATCCATGCGTCCACGCGCCGTTGAAGTTCTTCGAGTTCCATAGCAGCCGATGTTATTGCGGGATAAATACGTATGTTATCGTTCCGCCCTGCCGCACGGGAGCGGATTCGTTGTAGTCGAACAACGAGCCGCGAGCCGCTTCCAGAGCCGTGCGGCGCATGCACTCGTCGCCGCCCGAGACGACCTGAGCCGAAAGCACCTCGCCGCGCTGGTTGATTATGACGTTCACGACCACCTCGCCGCCGCCCTCGCAGCGGTAGGCGGGCTTGATGAGTCTGCGGCTGTAACGCACTGGGTCTGTGAACGAATACGACACCGTAACCGTACCCTTTATCTTGCGGTCGCGATGCTCGCCGTCGGGCGTGTCCGACGGGCGGTTCTCGCCTATCGCACGCGCCTCCGCCACGCCGCGTTCGTATGCCTCGCGGTTCGAGCGCATCCGCCGCTCCACCTCGTCCGCCGATTCGTTGAGCGAAGCGGTGTTGGTGCCGCGGTCGTCTTTCAGATTCTCGTTCAGGGCATTCTCGTTCGACGAAAGGTTGCGTATAGACTTCCAGTCGATGTTGGCATTGTTGCGCCGCACCTCCTTTTCAAGACGGTCGCGCTCGTCTTCGAGCATTTCGAGCGTCTGCAAGTCGACAATCATCCCCTGCGTCGAGGAGCGACCGTGGATGACGATTTTGGACGAGATGAACGCAATTCCGAGCAGAAGATATACAATTATCGTAACGCTCAACCCTACGCGGTGGTCGTAAGCCCAGCCGCCCGCATCCTGACTGCGTCCGTCGAACGGAAGCCGCAGCGGCTTCCTGCGCTTCGGCGGCACAGCCCCGCCGGTACGCGCACCGTCCTCTGCCGCACTGCGTTCCGCACTCTTTTCACCGATTATGTCGTTCTCCGGTACTCTCTCCATCGTTCGTCCGATATTTCCGCAAAAATAGTACTTTTCGCAAAAAATTCGTATATTTGCGCGCAATTTATTCGAATCGAACACAATGTCTACGAAACAGCACACACTGAACGAACCTATGTCGTTTACCGGCAAAGGTCTGCATACGGGACTGAAAGTTACGATGACTGTCAATCCCGCTCCCGCCGACAACGGCATCGTATTCCGACGCATCGACCTCGACGGACAACCCACCGTACCCGCCCTCTGCGAGTACGTTACCGACACCTCGCGCGGAACGACGATAGAGAAGGACGGTGTCCGCGTCAGCACCATAGAACACATCATGTCCGCCCTCTGGACGATGGGCGTGGACAACGCCGTAATCGACATCGACGCTCCCGAAACACCTATCATGGACGGTTCGGCGAAAGACTATGCCGAATCAATCGCGCGCATCGGTCTCGCGGAGCAGAACGCCGAACGACGCTACTACGAGGTTACCGAGAAGATGGTCTACACCATTCCCGAGAAGGGCGTGGCGATAATCCTCTATCCGGACGACGAATTTTCGGTCTCGGTACACGTCGACTACAACTCCAAGGTCATCGGCAACCAGTACGCCGTCCTCATTCCGGGCGACGACTATGCGAACAAAATCGCGCCGTGCCGCACGTTCGTGTTCCTGCACGAACTCGAACCGCTCTTCAAGGCGAATCTCATCAAGGGCGGCGACCTCGACAACGCAATCGTCGTGGTCGAGAATCCGGTGTCGGACGAGCAGATGGACCATCTGAAAACCATCTTCAACAAAAAGGACATCGAGGTTACGGGCGGCTACCTCAACAACCTGCAACTCCGCGCCAACAACGAACTCGCGCGCCACAAACTGCTCGACCTGCTCGGCGACTTCGCGCTGCTCGGAATCCGTATCAAGGGTCGTGTCTGGGCTACCCGTCCGGGACACTTCGCCAACACCGAGTTCATGAAGCAGATGCACGCGACGATACGCCGCGAGGGCGTGCGTCCGCGCTTCAAGTACGACCATCGCCAGCCGCCGTTGTACGACGTGAACGCAATCCGCTCGATGCTGCCGCACCGCTATCCGTTCCTGCTCGTCGACAAGATTTTCCACCTCGACGACAACTCGGTCGCCGGAATCAAGAACGTTACGGTGAACGAACCGTTCTTCCAGGGACACTTCCCGCAGGAACCGGTGATGCCGGGCGTACTCATCGTAGAGGCTATGGCGCAGTGCAGCGGCATACTCGTGTTGAGCCGCGTCGAGAACCCGTCGGAGTACTCGACCTACTTCCTGCGCATCGACAACGTGCGTTTCAAGCACAAGGTCGTGCCGGGCGACACGCTCCAAATGGAGATAGAATTCACCGAGCCTATCCGCCGCGGACTCGCCACGGCGTCGTGCAAGGCATTCGTCGGCGAAACGCTCGCCTGCGAGGCGACCATCATGGCTCAGGTAGTCAAGAACAGATAAACCGCAAAGAATTATGATAAGTCCATTGGCATACATACATCCGGATGCGAAACTCGGCAACAACGTTACCGTCGAGCCGTTCGCCTACATCGCCGGCGACGTCGTCATCGGCGACGACTGCTGGATAGGTCCGCACGCCGTAATCAACGACGGCGCACGCATCGGCAAGCGGTGCAAGATACACACCGCCGCATCGATAGCGTGTCTTCCGCAAGACCTCAAATTCGTCGGCGAGAAGACGACCGCCGAAATCGGCGACGACAACGACATCCGCGAATACGTAACCGTCAGCCGCGGCACGGCATCGCGCGGCAAGACCGTCATCGGCAACGGCAACCTCCTCATGGCTTACGTCCATGTGGCGCACGACGACGTCGTCGGCAGCCACTGCGTCATCGCCAACCGCGTCTCGCTCGCAGGCGAGGTCGAGGTCGGCGACTGGGTCGTCATCGGCGGACATTCGGCTGTACACCAGTGGTGTCATATCGGTGCGCACGCGATGTTGCAGGGCGGTTCGCTCGTCAGTCAGGACGTGCCGCCGTTCATCATCGTCCGCAGCGACACGATGCGTTTCGCGGGTATCAACAAGGTCGGTCTGAGCCGCCGCGGCTTCACGCCCGAGACCATCGGACAGATTCACGACGCATGCCGCATCATATTCCAGAGCGGCATGAACTACATGCACGCATGCGACGAGGTCGAGAAGCAGGTTCCGCAGAGTGCCGAACGCGACGCGCTCGTAGGCTTCATCCGCTCCTCGCAGCGCGGCATCATCAAGCCGTTCGCATCGTCGCAGGAGTAGTTTATCGCGCAGGCATACCTATTTTTTATAAAAATATTTTGGTGCATTCGGTTTTTTACACTATATTTGCATCGAAGCGAAGGATAAGGGGACGAGGATGTCCCCTTATTTTATTGCCGTACCGGACGCGGCGGCGGGCAATCCGCACCGCGGAAAGGTGTTATCCACTCTGAAACAGACAGTTGATTATGAATACAGATAAGGTAAGGGAGATAGCGGAGCAGTCGCTCGCGGGCAGCGACATGTTCGTGGTCGATTGCGTATGCTCGCCGTCGAACGAAATCGTGCTGACAATCGACAGCGACTCGCACGTATCCATCGACGCCTGCGCGGCGATAAACCGCGCGATAGATGCGGCGTTCGACCGCGACGAGGAGGATTTTTCGCTGACGGTCGCATCGGCGGGCATCGGCGAGGAGTTGCGGATGCTGCGTCAGTACCGCAAAATCGTCGGCAGTCCGGTCGAGGTTCTGCTCGCGAACGGCACGAAGATTCTGGCGACGCTCGAAGACGCCGGCGAGGACGGCATCACGCTCGCCTACGACGAGAAGGTCGCCGTCGAGGGCAAAAAGCGCAAGGAGTTGCGGCACACGGTGAAACGCTACGGCTTCGACGAGATAAAGTGGACCAAGGAGTATCTCGACTATAAATAGTCGAGATACTCTGTAAGCCGCAGAAAGGCACAGTCATGCCGTAGGAAGCAGGCGTTTGCCTTTAAGCGTGTTACCCACCCCCTAAATCCCCCGCCTGTGCGGGGGGGGGATGTTTTATAGCGAGGATGACCCCGATACCGTCAATCGAGGTTCTCGGAAATACGACCGGCGGAGAGTTATTTTCTCCGTGTTACCCACCCCCTAAATCCCCCGCCTGTGCGGGGGACTTATAGGGGAGGAGGAAAAGCCCGCGAATGCGGGATTAACGACCTTAAAGTCCTTAAAGTCTTTAAGGACCTTAAAGAAAAACCGCGGGCAAGCCGCGATAACAGAGAAAAAACGACAAAAACAAAATAAAAAAACACAAAGACAATGGACAATTTGAATCTTATCAGCAATTTTGCCGAGTTCAAAGAACTGAAAAACATCGACAAGTCTACGATGATAGGCGTGTTGGAGGATGTTTTCCGCCACGCATTGCAGAAGCAGTACGGTACGGACGAGAACTTCGACGTCATCATCAACGCCGACAAGGGCGACCTCGAAATCTGGCGCAACCGCGTGGTCGTCGCCGATGACGAACTCACCGACCCTGTCCGCGAAATCACGTTGTCGGAGATTCAGAAAATCGACGCCTCCTACGAGGTCGGCGACGAGTACACCGACGAAATCACGTTCGATTCGTTCGGTCGCCGCGCCGTCCTGTCGCTGCGCCAGAATCTGGCGTCGCGCATCCTCGACCTCGAAAAGGCGAACATCTACGCCAAGTACTCCGAGAAGGTCGGCGAAATCGTCGCCGGCGAGGTCTATCAGGTGTGGAAGAAGGAGGTACTCGTCCTCGACGACGACGAGAACGAACTCATTCTCCCGAAGGCGGAGCAGATTCCGAGCGACTTCTACCGCAAGGGCGACACCATCAAGGCTATCGTGAAGACCGTCGAGATGAACAACAACCAGCCGCGAATCATCCTCTCGCGTACCGCCAACCAGTTCCTCGAACGTCTGTTCGAGCAGGAGGTGCCGGAGATTTTCGACGGGCTCATCACCATCAAGCAGATTGCCCGCATCCCGGGCGAGCGCGCCAAGGTGGCTGTCGAGTCCTACGACGACCGCATCGACCCGGTCGGAGCGTGCGTCGGCATGAAGGGTTCGCGTATCTACTCTATCGTCAAGGAGTTGCGCAACGAGAACATCGACGTGGTGAACTACACCGCCAATACGTCGCTGATGATACAGCGTTCGCTCAATCCCGCGAAGGTTTCGAGCATCGTTCTCGACGAGGAGAAGAAGACCGCTTCGGTCTACCTCAAACCCGACCAGGTTTCGCTCGCAATCGGCAAGGGCGGTCTGAACATCCGTCTGTCGAAGATGCTCACGGGCTACGACATCGACGTCTACCGCGAAATCGAGGAGGAGGATGTTGCGCTGACCGAGTTCGCCGACGAAATCGACGGCTGGATTATCGACGCACTGCGTGCGGCGGGCTGCGACACGGCGAAGAGCGTGCTGGAACTGCCAATAGAGGAGATTGCCTCGCGCGCAGACCTCGAAACGGAGCAGGCGGAGAAGGTGGTCGCCATACTCCGCGCCGAGTTCGAGTAGCCGTGCGCCCGAACGAGTGGTCGTTCACAGCACAGTCAACATCCGTTTAACCAATTAAAGAGAAAGAAAAGGACCATATATGAACAACGAGAAAAAATTACGACTCATTCAGGTTGCCAAGGAATTCAAGGTGGGTCTGAACACCATCACCGATTTCCTGCACAAGAAGGGCGTAACAATCGACGGCAGTCCGAACACGCAGATTTCCGCCGATGTATACGCAATCGTCGAGAAGGAGTTCGGTGCGAACCGTCCGAGCGGAAACGAACGCGAGAGTGTGCGTGAGAAGATTTCACTCAAACAGACAACCGTATCTATCGAGAAGGAGACCAAGCCGGAGAAGAAGGAATCCGCTCCGAAGAGCAGCGTCATCGACGTCAAGTCGGAGATTTCGCAGCCGAAGATTCTGGGCAAAATCGACCTCGACAAGAAGAACGAGCCTGTGAAGGCGAAAGCCGAGGAGGAGAAGCCGAAAGAGCCTGAGGCAAAAGCCGAACCGAAACCGGAGGCGAAAGCCGAGAAGCCCGCTGCGGCAGAGCCTGCACCTGCGCCGAAGCAGGAGCAGCCGACCGGAAAGCCGAAGGCGGAGAGACACGATGCTCCCGCTCCGAAAGCCGAGACGCCGAAACCCGCTGCGCCTAAAACCGAAACCGCGAAGAAGCCCGAATCCAGGCAGCCTCAGCAGGCTCCGAAGCCTGCCGGGAAGCCGAAGGAGGAGAAACGCGACGTCGCCGTGTTCCGTCCTACCGAGACGCCGACGCTCGCCGGACCGCAGATTCTGGGCAAAATCGACGTTACGGGCATGGTTCCGGGCGGCAAGCACAAGCGCAAGCGTCTGGACAAGGAGAAGGTGGACGTGAACCGCCAGAACAACGGCGGCAACGGCAACAAGGGCGGACAGCAGAAGAAGGAGAACGGATTCGGCAAACCGCTCGACGGCAAGAAGAAGAAGGAGAAGAAGAACCAGCCGAAACCGGTAATCCGTCCGGAGGTGTCCGACGAGGAGGTTTCGAAGCAGATAAAGGATACGCTCGCACGCCTTACGTCGAAGAACGTCAAGAGCAAGGGAGCGAAATACCGCAAGGAGAAGCGCGAAGAGGTGCGCGAGCGCATGAACGAGGAGTACGCACGCGAAGAGCAGGAGCGCAAGATACTGAAAGTAACCGAGTTCGTAACCGTAAGCGAACTGGCTACGATGATGAACATCTCGCCGATGGAGGTTATCTCGGCGTGCATGAACCTCGGACTGATGGTCTCCATCAACCAGCGTCTCGACGCCGAGGCACTCGTCGTCGTCGCGGAGGAGTTCGGCTTCAAGACCGAATTCGTCTCGGTCGAGATTCAGGAGGCTATCGACGACTCCGACGAGAACACGAGCGAGGAGGACATGGTGCCTCGTCCGCCTATCGTAACCGTCATGGGACACGTCGACCACGGCAAGACGTCGCTGCTCGACAACATCCGCAAGACCAACGTCATCGCGGGTGAGGCGGGAGGTATCACCCAGCACATCGGAGCATACTCGGTCGAACTCAACGGACAGAAAATCACGTTCCTCGATACCCCGGGACACGAAGCCTTCACGGCGATGCGCGCCCGCGGTGCGAAGATTACCGACGTGGCGATAATCATCGTCGCGGCGGACGACAACGTGATGCCGCAGACCGTCGAGGCAATCAACCACGCCCAGGCGGCGGGAGTGCCTATGGTATTCGCCATCAACAAAATAGACAAGCCGAACGCCAACCCCGACCATATCAAGGAGCAGTTGGCTAACATGAACTACCTCGTCGAGGACTGGGGCGGCAAGTACCAGAGTCAGGACATCTCCGCCAAGAAGGGTCTGAATCTCGACAAACTGCTCGAAAAGGTGCTGCTCGAAGCCGAACTGCTCGAACTGAAAGCCAATCCGAACAAGAAGGCGAAGGGTGCGGTCATCGAATCGACGCTCGACAAGGGTCGCGGCTACGTCGCCACGATTCTCGTGCAGGACGGAACGCTGCGCGTCGGCGACGTCGTTCTGTCGGGAACCTACACGGGACGCGTCAAGGCGATGTTCGACGAGAACGGCAACAAGGTTACCGAAGCGGGACCTTCGACGCCGGTTCAGTTGCTCGGTCTCAACGGCGCACCGCAGGCGGGCGACTCGTTCAACGTCATGGACGACGACCGTTCGGCGCGCGAAATCGCCAACAAGCGCGAACAGTTGCAGCGTATGCAGGGCATCATGACGCAGAAGCACGTTACGCTCGACGAAATCGGACGGCGCATCGCCATAGGCTCGTTCAAGGAACTGAACATCATCGTCAAGGGCGACGTGGACGGTTCGGTCGAGGCTATGTCGGGTTCGCTCATCAAACTCTCGAAAGAGACCGTGCAGGTCAATGTCATCCATGCCGCCGTCGGTCAGATTTCGGAGTCGGACGTACTGCTCGCCGCCGCATCCAACGCGATTATCGTCGGCTTCCAGGTGCGTCCGTCGGCAGCCGCACGCAAGACCGCCGAGAAGGAGGAAATCGAAATCCGCCTCTACTCCATCATCTACGACGCCATCAACGACATCAAGGACGCTATCGAGGGTATGCTCGAACCGGTGATGAAGGAGGAGATAGTATGCTCAATCGAGGTTCTCGAAATCTTCAAAATCTCGAAGGTCGGCACCGTTGCGGGATGTATCGTCCGCGAGGGCAAACTCCAACGCAACACGCCGATTCGCGTCATCCGCGACGGTATCGTAATCCACACGGGACGCCTCGGCTCGCTCAAACGGTTCAAGGACGACGTGAAGGAGGTAACCGTGGGTCAGGACTGCGGTCTGAACATCGAGTCCTACAACGACATCCGCGTGGGCGACATCGTCGAGGGCTACGAGCAGGTCGAAGTGAAACGCAAATAGACAACATATAATATCGAACAAAGCAAAACATTTTTAATTGAATACCAACGTCATCCTGAGCAACGCAAAGGATTTGTTTCAGTTGAGAGCGTCATCCTGAGTGAAACGAAATTGATGTTTTGACAGAAATCGTCATCCTGAGCAACGCGAAGGATCTGTTCCGGCTGAACACGTCATCCTAAGTGAAACGAAGGATCTGTTTCGGAAGGTTCTGTTTATTCAGATTCTTCGCTCCGCTCAGAATGACGGAAAAAGGGCTCAGAATGACGGAAAGATGGCTCAGAATGACGAGAAGAAAACTAAGCATGACGAAAAGAAAGTTCTGAATGACAAGAGGAATACTCGGAATGATGAAAAACAAGAAATAACGAGAATAATTTAGGAAAGATGCCAATCATGCGACAAGGCAATTGGGTATATATGATGGGCAGTACAAATGGGAAAGCGTTATATACCGGTGTTACAAACGATATATATCGCCGCGTGTCGGAACACAAATCCGGAAGACTTGAAGGCTTTACCAAGAAGTACAAATGCCACTCATTGCTGTATTATGAAGAACTGCCCTCAATGCGTTGCGCAATCGAACGCGAAAAGTACATAAAAGGACTTTTGCGAACGAAGAAAGAGGCGATGATAGCAGCAATCAATCCGATGCGTACAGATTTGGCGGCTGATTGGTTTTCCGATTCCGAACAATCAGACTAATTCCGTCATCCTGAGTGAAACGAAAAGGATGTTTTGACAGGAATCGTCATCCTGAGCAACGCGAAGGATCTGTTTCGGCTGAACACGTCATCCTGAGTGAAACGAAGGATCTGTTTCGATTGGTTCCGATTATTCAGATTCTTCGCTCCGCTCAGAATGACGGGAAAAGGCTCGGAAAGACAAGAGAAATGACAAGAGAAATGACAAAAGGAGAGTTCAGAATGGCGTTGGTATAATGATTTAAGAATTTTATATTACAAGTAAACCTAAAAAGAATACAAACCCTACTAATTTAATTATGGCTAATCAAATCAAGTTCACGACGCCGGAAGAGGCTGTCAAAGTTATCAAGTCGGGCGACCACGTGCATTTAAGTGCCGTTGCGTCCACACCGAAATGCCTTATCAAGGCTATGTGCGAGCGCGCACGCAACCACGAGTTCAAGGATGTGCATATCCACCACCTCCACACCGAGGGCATCGCGCCGTATGCCGACCCTGAGTTCGAGGGCATCTTCCAACTCGACTCGTTCTTCGTGGGCGGCAACGTCCGCAAGGTAACCCAGAGCGGCTACGCCGACTACATTCCGGTATTCCTCGGCGAGACCCAGCGTCTCTACCGTTCGGGCGCGCTTCCGTGCAATGTGGCGATGGTGCAGGTATCCACTCCGGACAAGCACGGCTACGTTTCGCTCGGTACTTCCGCCGACGCGACCGTTGCGGCAGTCGAGTGCGCCGACACGGTAATCGCCGTCATCAACAAATATGTTCCGCGTGCATTCGGCGACGCGATGATTCACATGTCGAAAATCGACATGTTCTGCCAGGAGGACATTCCGCTCGAAGAGGCTCTGTTCGCCGAGCCTAACGAGACCGAAATCAAAATCGGCAAGCACTGCGCAGCCCTCATCGAGGACGGCGCGACGCTCCAAATGGGTATCGGCGCGATTCCTAACGCCGTTCTCGCGCAGTTGGGCGGACACAAGAACCTCGGCGTCCACACCGAGATGTTCGCCGACGGCGTTCTCGCACTCGTCGAGAAGGGCGTAATCAACGGCGAGGCGAAGAACATCGACAAGGGCAAGATGGTATCGTCGTTCCTGATGGGTTCGAAGCGCGTCTACGACTTCATCGACGACAACCCGGGCGTGCTGATGATGGACATCGGCTACACCAACGACCCGTACATCATAGCCAAGAACGACAAGGTTACCGCAATCAACTCGGCATTGCAGGTGGACATCACCGGTCAGGTCTGCGCCGACTCGCTCGGACGCAAGTTCTATTCGGGTGTCGGCGGTCAGGTCGACTTCGTCTACGGAGCGTCGCTCTCGAAGGGCGGAAAGTCGATTATCGCGATGCCTTCGATTACCAACAAGGGCATCTCGAAGATTTCGGACGTCCTCAGCGAGGGAGCGGGCGTCGTAACGACCCGCAGCCACATGCACTGGTTCGTAACCGAGAACGGAGCGGTAGACCTCTACGGCAAGACGTTGCAGGAGCGTGCGCGACTGATTATCTCGGTTGCCCACCCGTCGGCACAGGAGGCGTTGGACAAGGCCGCTTTCGAACGCTTCGGTTCGCACCACCACTACGTGAAGTCGTACATGGGAAAATAGTCGGGCTTCCCCCGAAACAAAATATGTCGCACCGGTCGGGTGCGACATATTTTGTTTTCTGGGAGAACTGGGAGTTCTGAGAGTTCTGGGAAATAGGTAATATAGGTAGTATAAGTAATATAGGAGACATCCCAGTCCTCCCAGTCCTCCCAGTCCTCCCAGTCCTCCCAGTCCTCCCAGTCCTCCCAGTCCTCCCGGTTCTCCCGGTTCTCCCAGTCATCCCAGTCCTCCCAGGTCTCCCGGTTCTCCCTACTCCGCCACATTGTTCACCGAGGCGAGAATCTTCTTGTACTCAATCGGCGTAACCTTGATGAACTCGCGCACGTAACGCTGCCAGTCCTGCAACATCCGCCCCGCGAGCGGACTGCCCGTGTGCTTGTAGTGTCTCTCGATGTAGCCGCGCAACTCGGCATTGTCGACGTCGTTGTCCACGAGCGTCAGTTCGACGAGTTCCATGTTGCAGAAGAAGTCGAACTTGCGGTGCGCATCCCACACGTAGGCTATGCCGCCGCTCATTCCCGCGGCGAAGTTGCGCCCCGTCTCGCCCAGCACGACCGTCCGTCCGCCCGTCATGTACTCGCAGCAGTGGTCGCCGACACCCTCGACGACGGCGAGCGCGCCGCTGTTGCGGACGCAGAAGCGTTCGCCGACACGACCGTTGATGAACACCTCGCCCGACGTCGCGCCATAGAGTATGGTGTTTCCCGCGATGATGTTCTCCGCAGGGTCGAAATCCGAACCCGCCGGCGGCACGACCGCTATGCGACCGCCCGACAGCCCCTTGCCGAGATAGTCGTTGGCGTCGCCTTCGAGCCGCAGCGCGATGCCGTTGCAGAGGAACGCGCCGAAACTCTGTCCCGCCGAGCCGCGGAACGTGATGTTCACCGTCCCGTCGGGCAGCCCCCCGCTGCCGAGCAGGCGTGTGATGTGTCCCGCGAGCATCGCGCCGACGCTGCGGTCGGTATTCGATATGGGCATGTTGAGTTGCACGGGCATCTTCGACTTCACGGCGTATGCCGTAGCCGAAATCAGCGACACGTCGATTACGTTGTCCGCCGCGGGATGCAGTTCGCCCTCCCAGCGCGACGCCACGCCCTCCGTCTCGACGCGGCAGAGCAGCCGCGAGAGGTCGATTTTGTCGAGCGAATTGCCGAACCGCCTCTGATGCAGCAGGTCGCTGCGACCGATGATTTCGTCGAGCGAACGGTAGCCCATCGCCGCGAGTTGCTCGCGGACGTCGCGGGCGAGCATCGTCATGTAGTTCACGATGTAGTCAGCCGAACCGCGGTATTTGGCGCGCAACTCGGCGCACTGCGTGGCGATACCCGCACAGCACTTGTTGGTGTGGCACTTTCTGTCCATGATGCAGCCCAGAGCGACCATGAGTGCCGTCGCGAAGCCGTACTCCTCGGCACCTAACAGCGCGGCGACTATCACGTCGCGACCGATTTTCATCTGCCCGTCGGTCTGCACGCGCACCTTGCCGCGCAGGTTGTTGAGCATCAGCGTCTGCTGTATCTCGGCGAGCCCCAGTTCCATCGGCAGTCCCGCATGGAACACCGAACTGAGCGGCGATGCGCCCGTACCTCCGTCGCCGCCGCTGATGACTATCGTGTCCGCCTTCGCCTTCGCCACACCCGCCGCGATAGTGCCGACGCCGGTTTCGGCGACGAGTTTCACGCTGATTCGCGCACGCGGATTGACGTTTTTGAGGTCGAATATAAGTTGCGACAAATCCTCAATCGAATAGATGTCGTGGTGCGGCGGCGGCGAGATGAGCGTGATTCCGGGTATGGAGTGGCGCGTCCGCGCAATCATCTCGTCCACCTTGAATCCCGGCAGTTGCCCGCCCTCACCCGGCTTGGCTCCCTGCGCGACCTTTATCTGAATCTCCGAAGCGTTGACAAGGTATTCGGTCGTAACGCCGAAACGTCCCGACGCCACCTGCTTTACCGCACTGCCTAACGGCACGCCGTCGCGCATGGCGGTGAAACGTTCGGGCAGTTCGCCGCCCTCGCCGGTGTTGCTCGTCGCCCCGAGACGGTTCATGGCGCAGGCTATATCCTCGTGCGCCTCCTTGCTCAATGCGCCGAACGACATCGCGCCCGCCGCAAACCGTTTCACGATAGCCGATTCGGGTTCGACCTCCGAAATGTCTGTCGGCTCGCGGTCGCTCCGAACCTCCATCAAATCGCGGATGAACATCGGCGCGTCGCGGTTTTCCGCCAGCGCGACGAACTCGCGGTAGCGTCCGTAGTCGTTGTTCTGCGCCGCCGCACGCAATGCCGCAATCGATTTCGGATTCCACGCATGGCGTTCGCCGTCCTTGCGGTAGAGGTAGCGTCCCGCATTCTCCAACTCGTCCGAGAGAGGCTCGCCGAATCCCGCCGCATGTTTGCGCAGCACGTCGGCGGCGACATCCTCCAAGTCGATTCCGTCGATTTTCGACACTCCGCCGCCGAAGTAGCGGTCGAGCAGCGACGACGACACGCCGACAGCCTCGAAGAGTTTCGCGCCGCGGTAACTGCGTATCGTCGAGATTCCCATTTTGGAAATCACCTTCAACAACCCCTTGTTTATCGCCTGGATATAGTAGTCCTTCGCCGTGCAGTAGTCGAGTTGCAGTTCGCCGCGCTTCACCAAATCGTCGAGCGTCGCGAACGCCATGTACGGATTAACGGCACTTGCGCCGAAACCGACGAGCAGCGCGATGTGCATCACCTCTATCACCTCGCCGCTCTCGACAATCAGCGCGATGCGGGTACGCTTGCGGCACTTTATCAGGTGGTGGTGCAGAGCCGACAGCGCGATTAGCGACGGTATCGGCGCATGTTCGGCATCGACCGCCTTGTCGCTGACTATTATGTAGTTGTAGCCGTCGTCCACCGCCCGTTCGATGCGTCCGCACAGACCGTCCACCGCCTTCGCCATTCCCTCCGCGCCCTCGGCGACGGGGAATACCATGTCGAGCGTAATCGTGCGGAAGCCCTTGTAGACGAGGTTTTTCAGTATGTCGAGTTCGGTGTTCGAGATTATCGGCGTCGAAAGTTCGACGACCTTGCACATGTCGGGCGACGGTTCGAGCAGATTGCCCGTAACGGCACCGATGAAACTTTTGAGCGACATCACCGTCTCCTCGCGCAGCGGGTCTATCGGCGGGTTGGTAACCTGCGCGAACTGCTGGCGGAAATAGTCGAAGAACCTCTGCGGCTTGCCCGACAGCACGGGCAGCGGGATGTCGTTGCCCATCGCGTAGTTGGGCTCGACCTTGTTGCGCGCCATCGGTTTGAGCAGGTTCTCGATGTCCTCCCTGTCGTAACCGAACACGCGCAGCAGTTTCGCATAGTCGTCCACGTCGTGGCGCAGATGCCGACCGCTCTTTATGTCGCTCAGCACCACGCGGTTCTCGTGCAGCCACTCGCGGTAGGGGTGTTCGGCGGCAAGTGCCTTCTTGATTTCGTCGTTATGGAGTATGCGTCCCTCCTGCACGTCCACCATTATCATCTTGCCAGGACGCAGGCGACCCTTTTCGCGAATCTGCGACGGCTCGACGTCGAGTACGCCCGTCTCCGAAGCCATAATCATCATCCCGCTCTTGGTGATTATGTAGCGGCACGGACGCAGACCGTTGCGGTCGAGCAGTCCGCCCGCATAGCGACCGTCCGAGAACAGCACCGCCGCCGGACCGTCCCACGGCTCCATGAAGATGCTGTGGTATTCGTAAAAGCCCTTGATGTGGCTCGACATCGGATTGTTGCGGTTGTGGCTCTCGGGAATCAGCATCGCCAGCGCATGGGGCAGCGACAAGCCGCTGCGCACGAAGAACTCCACCGTGTTGTCGAGCGACGCGCTGTCGCTCATGTCAGGCTGGATAATCGGCGAAAAGTCGGCGACGCGACCCAGATTCGCGGGGTGCAGCACCGATTCGCGGGTCTGCATCCACAGGCGGTTGCCCTTTATCGTGTTGATTTCGCCGTTGTGCGCCACGATGCGGAACGGCTGCGCGAGGCTCCACGTCGGGAACGTGTTGGTCGAGAACCGCGAATGCACCAGCGCGAGCGCGCTCGTGAAATAGGGGTTCGTCAGGTCGGGGAAGTAGTGGCGCAACTGCAACGACGTGAGCATACCCTTGTAGACCACCGTGCGGGTCGAGAGGCTCACGATATAGCAACTCTCCTTGTCCTCTATCGCGCTGCTCGCCGCGACCTTGCGTTCGATTTTCTTGCCGACGACATAGAGTTTGCTTTGCAGGCGGCGTTCGTAGAGCGCGACATCCGAGCGGAGGTCGTCGTCGCCCGAGATGAATATCTGCTCCACTATCGGCTCCCTGGCGAGGGCCTCCCTGCCGAGAATCGAACTGTCCACCGGCACCCGCCGCGTGTGCATCAGCGTCAGCCCCTCCTCGGCGACCGTCTCGGCGATAATCGCGAAGAAGCGTTCGCAGTCCACGCGACGGCGCGGCATGAAAAACATTCCCACCCCGTAGCGTCCCTGCTCCGGAACGGGAATGCCGTTCAACAGTATGAATTCGTGCGGAATCTGAACCATTATGCCCGCGCCGTCGCCGGTCTTGCTGTCCGCGCCCTCCGCGCCGCGGTGTGCCATGTGTTCGAGAACCTTCAAGGCGTTTTCGACCACTTCGTGGTACTTCACGCCGTTGATATTGACTATAAGACCGACTCCGCAGGCATCATGCTCGTTGGCGGGGTCGTACAGCATTTTTTTCGTGCAATCCATAATATGACGGGAAACGTACCCGCAAATGTATGTATTTTCGGCGGAAATTGTTCACCCTTCGTCCTTTCCGCCGCGCCGCGACGGATTCGCCGCGCCGCACGCCGCCGCCGATTCGTAACTTCGCGCGCCCGAAACCGCAAAAACCTTAACCCCGCACCACCCCGTCGCCGCCGAATCGTAACCTCCGCCGGCATCCGTAAAATTTTTCATTTTTTATGAACAGCCGCCACTCCCGGTTTTCAGTTCTCCCGGTTCTCCCCCGAAATTTTTCCGCCGATTTACTTGACATCGCCTCGCCGATGTAGTATATTTGTATCGGAATACGTCGGGCGCATCTGCCTGACGAATCTCTCCCGAAACAATTCTAAGACAATAGGTAATATAAGTCCACCTCATATATTACTTATATTACTTATATTACTTATATTACTTATATTACTTATATTACTTATACTACCTATAACATTACCTAACCCCATTAAACCAACTACAATCATGTCCAAAACAAAAGAATCGTTCGTATTTTACAAAGACTGGTGGAACGCCATCAGCGGAATGCCCAAAGAGGTCAGAGGCGAGGTTTGCGAATGCGTCATCCGTTACGCGTTCGGAAATATCGACGCCGATGCAGACACGGACGGCATGGCGGCAATGGCGTTGAGATTCATCGCACCGCAAATCGACCGCGACAGAGTGAAGTACGAAGCGACGTGCAAAGCCCGTCAGGAAGCGGGACGGCTCGGCGGTGCGCCGAAAGGAAATACCAATGCGGCAAAACCGGCGGAACCGACCGAAAACAACCAAAATCAAGCAAAACAACCCGATAATGATAATGAAACTGATAATGTAAATGACAATGAAAATAAAAATGAGAATGTAAGTGAGAGTAGGAGTGATAACGGGCAGAATGCAACGCACGCTCACCCGCAACCGCACGTACTCACTCCGGAAGAAGAACTTTTTAATAAATTCCAATCATGGCTTACCGTATGCGCACCTACGGTGCTGCTCTTTCAGGAGCCGCTGGATGCTGTCGGATTCGACTGGCTCTTCAAGAAATACGGTGCGGCAAGGCTGAAACAGTGCGCCGCCGACATCCACAACAAGGAGGCATACCTGAAAAACCGTAACGCCCTGAACACCTTCAAACTCTGGATTAGAAACGTGAAAATCTGACTTTCTTAAAGTCCCTAAGGTCCTTAAAGACCCTTTGGGGGAAACTTGTGATTGCTGCGCTGCGCTCATCGCTCACTGCGTCGGCTCGGCAAAGGAAAAATCAAATCGTCATTCCGAGGAGAACCGCAGGTTCGACGTGGGAATCTACCGCTGTCCTTTGTGATTGATTCGCTGCGCTCATCGCTCACTGCGTCGGCTCGGCAAAGGAGATACGAGAGCAGGTTGCTTCGCAACAACATTAAATTAAAAGGAGACGATTTCGCAAATGAATTTGCATATCGTCCCCTTTTAATTTAATGGCACGCAGTGCATGCTCTCGTATCTCCTCTGCACTCGCGCTCCTTGTGATTCCGGCGCGGTTCGAACGCGCGACCCACAGCTTAGAAGGCTGTTGCTCTATCCAACTGAGCTACGGAACCGTCCCGCTTGAAAGCGTTGCAAAAATAATATAAAATTCCCAATCGCACAACTTTTTACTGCGATATTCGCTTTTGCGCACGCATTCGGCGAAAACGGACGGGACGTCGTAACATCCCCGAAAATTTATTAAATTTGCACAACTAAACCGCCAAAACGAAAGACCATGAAAAGACTCGCACTTTCGATACTGCTCGTACTGGCATCGCTCTGCCACGGCATGGCAGCGGACAATCCCGATTCGCTCGCGCTGGTCGGCGCGGAGTGGAAAACCGTTAAACTGCCCCACGGCGCAGTCGCCCGAACCGCCCGAATCGGCATCTTCGGTTCGCAGCAGACCCTGTCGCTCATCCGCTACCGAGCCAGAAGGCTGGATACGCGGATAGTGCAGACCCGCGAACTCACCCGCACGAGCGAAACCGCAATCGCGAAAGGTGCGGTGGCAGCCATAAACGCCGGCTACTGGAACGTCCGCAAGGTCGTGCCGTCCACCTACGTCCGCATCGGCGGATGCGACATGTCGCGCACGGAGGCGCGCGAACTCTTCCGCGTGAACGGAATACTGGCGATAGGCAGACGCGGAATCGAGGTCTTCGAATGCGACACCACCCAATACGCCCGTTACGCCGCGATATACGACGACATTCTCGCTTCGGGTTCGGTACTTATCGACGACGGTCGCATACCCGACTACTCCGACCGCAAGGGCGGATTCTTCGGACGCCACCCGCGCAGCGCAATAGGCACTGACGGTCGCGGCGAAATAGTACTGCTGACGGTGGACGGACGGTTCAAGGGCGATGCCGACGGGATGACAATCGGCGAACTCGCGAAGGTCTGCCGCTGGCTCGGGCTGACGGATGCGATAAATCTCGACGGCGGAGGCTCATGCACGCTGTGGTGTCGCGAGGCGGGGATTCTGAACCACCCCTACGACAACAAACGCTACGACCACGACGGCGAACGCGCCGTGTCGAGTTGCATAGTCGTCCTGCCGAAGCGCGGCGGACGGCGATAAAAAATTAAAGTCCTTAAAGTCTTTAAGGTCCTTAAAGCCCCTAATCCCTTTCAGCCACCGACCTACCTGACAAACCTGCCGCGCCACTCCGCGCGGTTGCCGCAACAGTCCTCGGCGCGGATAACGATTTCGTGTTCCGCTCCGCATGACGGCAGCGGGACGTCGAAACGGTGTTCTATCGTTCCGCGCAGCGGCGAATAGTCGAGCGTCCGCCACTCGCCGTCAATCAGGCACTCGTAATCCTTTATACCCGAGAAGTTGTCGGAAATCGCGAACCGAAGCGATTTCGCGCTCCGCAAATCCGCGCCGTCCTTCCAGCGCGGGCGTATGCGCGGTGCGACGGTGTCGGCAACGACGACCATATCGCCGAAGCGGCGGCTCTCCGCCATCACCCCTCCCGCCGAGCAGAATCCGCCGAGATACCCGAACCGACCTTTGCGGTTCGCCACGGCGATGCAGGCTTTGCGCTGCAACGGCAGCGGCACGTCGGCACGAATCGAGATATTCACGGACGAATGCACGGGCGTGCGGTCGTCCATGATTCGGTATACGGGCGACAGCACGACGAGCGTCGAATCGACACGCGGCGGCGTCTCCGACCGTCCGATGCGGCAGTAAGCCGATTCGTAGAGCGCACCGGCAGGCACCGACAGCGTAACGTCGCCGCATTCGACGGTATTGCGCCGCGAGCAGTCCAGCACGGGCAGCGAATCGTTCCTTTCGGCGACGAACAGACGGTCGTCCGCCTTGCCGACGGCATCGAATTCCAGCACCGACATATTGCCGCAGTCGTCCTCGACCTCGATACGCACACTCCGCGTTTCGCCCTCCGCGGCACGGACTATGCCACGCTCCCTGACGACGGCGAAGAGCCGTTCGGGGCATCGTTCGGGTTGCGCGAGCCGGATTGCCTCGCATTTCGCCCCGACCTGCAACGGAAAATAGGACACGGCGTTGCAGTATCGAGAGTCGGCGAACGAGAAGCCGTCCATACGGTATTCGTACCGTTTCTCGCCGTCCACCGTTTCGCAGACCCGATAGACGCCGAAGCGGTTGGCGACGCTGTCGCGGCTGTCGCGGACTTCGAGTACGAAATATCCGCAGCGACCGATTTCGACGCGACCCGCCGCCGCATATTCCGCCCCCACCTTACGCACGTCCCAACTGCGCAGCGGCGCGGCGGCAGCCACCCGTCCGACGCTGTCGATTTCGACATAGTGCAGCCGCAGAATCCGCGGCGCGATGCGGTCCGACGGGCGGAACAACCCGCGGGCGACGGTATTGAGCGTCCGCTGCGACTTCGTGTCGCGAATCTCGAAATGGAGATGCGGACCGAACGAAGTCCCGCTGTTGCCCGACCATGCGACGGTTTCGCCCCTGCTCACGGGAAACTCCGACGGCTTGAAAAAGAGGTTGATGCGGTTTTTCCTGCCCGCATACCGCTCGGCAGTCAGGCGGTCGCGCAAATCGTCGCGCAGTCGCGAAAGGTGTCCATAGACGGATGTCGTCCCCCTCTGCGGATGCGTTATGTAGAGTGCCAGACCGTATCCCGACGGCGAGAGCGACACTCTCGAAACGTATCCGTCGGCAACGGCGACGACGGGTTTGCCCTCGACGCCGTCGGTCTTGATGTCGATTCCCGAGTGGAAATGGTTCTCGCGCATCTCGCCGAACGAGGCGGAGTGCTGTCCGCGCACCCCGACGAGCGGATAGGCATACTCCTGCGCCGAAGCGGCGAGCGATGCCAGCAGAAATATCGTGAAAAGAAGTCTGTGCATGGTTTTCTCGTTAAGGTCCTTAAAGTCTTTAAGGACTTTAAGGTCGTTAATCCCGCGTTCGCGGGCTTTTCCTCCTTCGCGCCTCGGCAGTCCGCACAAGTGCGACTGCTCTCGGCTTGGCGTCGGTTAAGGTCGTCTTTGCTACTCCTCGGCAGGTACGCAGCGTTCGACGCAGTCGCGCGCCGTTTCGTAGTCGTACCCCTGCGAGAGGGCGTAGCGCATCAGTTTCGCGCGGGCATCGAACGCGCTCGCCGCTTTCAGCGTCCTCATGCGGCGCAGGAGAATCTCCGTCAGGCGTTCGCCCATGTCCGTGCCGTCGGTCTGCGCCATAGCCTCGGCGACGAGAGCCGACGGAATGCCCTTCGCCCGCAGAGCCGCACCTATCTTATATCGTCCCCAGCCGCTCAAATTCATCTTCTCGCGCACAAATGCCCCGGCATAGCGGCGGTCGTCGATGAAGCGGTCGGCAATCAGGCGGTCGAGAACCCGCCGTGCGTCGGCATCCGCCACGCCCCAGCCTCGCATCAGCCGCAGGGCGTCGCCCGACGAGCGTTCAGCCTTGGCGCACAGCCGCATCAGCGAGGCGAGAGCCTGTTCGGGAGTCTTGTCGCGTCTTATTTTCTGCACCATACCATTCTCGGTTTCATGGCTGCGTCGGCTGCGATGCCCGTATCGCGGAATCCCATTCCGTCGAGCATGCGGCACACCTCGCCGCCGTATTTTTCGTATATCTCGAACCACAGCCGACCGCCCTCGCGCAGCATCTCCGACGCATTGCGGGCTATCGACCTGTAAAAGACCAGCGGGTCGCCGTCATCGACGAACAGCGCGCCCGACGGCTCGTAGTCGCGGACATTCGTGTGCATCGACGCACGGTCGCTGCGCGGCACATAGGGCGGATTGGAGACTATCGCGTCGAACGTCCCCAGCCACCGCAGGTCGCCCAGCGCGTCGGCGAGCCGGAAATCGACCTCCGCACCGTTGCGCTCCGCATTCTCGCGTGCGACAGCCAGTGCCTCCTCCGAAATATCGACAGCCGCGACCGACGAATCGGGAATCATCCTCGCGAGCGACACGGCAATCGCCCCGCTGCCCGTCCCTACGTCGAGTATCCGCGCTCCCGCGTCGGTCGCGGCGGCGATGCGCCCGACGAGTTCGGCAGTTTCGGGACGCGGAATCAGCACCCCCTCGCGGACGGCGAAGTCGAAACCACAGAACTCGGCATGCCCCAACACATACTGTACCGGTCGTCCGCGCCGCAGGTCGGCGACCATATCGTCGAGACCCTCGATTGCGCACGGCGCATCGTAGTCGGCGACCAGATGCGTGAAATCGACGCCGAGAGCCTCCATGACGACCATGCGCGCTATGCTCTCCGCCTCGCGCGGGTCGTAAAGCGGAGCAATCGCCGAAGCGATAAGGCGGACGGTCTCTCTACGGGTGGGCATGGGCGGCATTTCTCAATTTCAGGTCTGCGAGGGCGATTGCAACCGCCGCTTCGACGACGACCGACGCGCGCAGTGCGATGCAGGCGTCATGACGCCCCCTGATGCACAGCGGAGCGACGCGCCCCTCGGCGAAATCGAACGTCTGCTGCGGTGCGGCGATACTCGGAGTGGGTTTCAAAGCCACGCGGACTACGATTTCATTGCCGTTGGTGATGCCGCCGACGATGCCGCCCTCGTTGTTGGTGAACGTGTGTCCCTCGGCATCGGCGATACGGTCGTTGCGCTCCGAGCCGCGCAGTTTCACGCCCCCGAATCCGCTGCCGAACTCTATCCCCTTGACTGCGGGGACAGAGAACATAAGGTGCGAAATGACGCTCTCCGCCGAATCGAAGAAGGGTTCGCCCAGTCCGATTCCCGCACCCGACGCGTGGCACTCCACGACGCCGCCGACCGAATCGTGCACCGCCACAGCCTCGGCGACCACACGCGCGAACTCGTCGGGATTGCGTTCGCCGCCCACCTCGACGAGCGACGAGGCGAAGCGCACGTCGCCCAATATCTTTTTCGCCACGACGCCCGCGGCGACTATCGGCAGCGTCATCCGCCCCGAGAACATCCCTCCGCCGCGCAAATCCATGCCGTCGCCGTACTTGGCGCGGGCGGTGAAGTCGGCGTGCGACGGTCGCGGGTGGGTGCGGAACCCGTCGTAGTCGGTCGAGCGGGTATTGGAGTTGGCGAACGCGATTTCGAGCGTCCCGCCCGTCGTAACCCCGTCGGCGATACCGCCCGACAGAACGGGAATATCCGCCTCCCTGCGCGGCGTGGTGCCTGCCGCACCCGAGCGGCGGCGGGCTATGTCGGGTTCGAAGTCGGCGGCGGAGAGCGCGATGCCCGCCGGAACGCCGTCGATGCGGATGCCGAGCGACGGGGCGTGGGATGCGCCCCAGATGCTTATGCGGAATATTGTGCCGAAAGTGTGCATGATATGTTTTGTTAAAAGATAGGTATTATAGGTAATATAAGTAATATAGGAAAACCTATTATACTTATTCTGCCTATATTACCTATAATACCTATTCTACCTATTATTCTGTCTGTTGTTTCCCGTTATCGCGTCCAGTGCCTCGAAGAACTCCGGATAACTCTTGGCGACGCACTCCGCATCGCGGACGGTGATTGAGCCGTCGCAGCGCAGTGCCGACACCGCCAGCGACATCGCCATGCGGTGGTCGCGATAACTCTCCGTCGCGACGCCCGAACGTATCTCACCGCCGCGGACGCGCATCACGTTATCGCCTAGGTCTATATCGATGCCGAGTTTGGCGTATTCGCTGCGCAGAGCCTCGGCACGGTTGCTCTCCTTGTGTTCGAGCCGCGATGTGCCGACAATCGTGCTTTCGCCCTCGGCAGCCGCGGCAAGCGCGACCAGCGCGGGGAACAAATCTGGACAGTCGGTGGCGTCGAACTCGAATGCCGACAACGGGCGTTGAGCCACGGTGATGCTCCGTTCGTCGCTCACGACCGACGCTCCGGCACGCACCAGCGCGTCGCATATCGCGACGTCCGCCTGCTTCGACAGCAGCGACAGATTGTCGAGCGTAACCTCGCCCGCGACAGCCCCCGCGACGAGCATTATCGCCGCCGCGCTCCAATCGCCCTCGATGGCGAAGTCGGCAGGCTCGTACCGCTGCCCGCCCTCGATGAAGAACTCCGAATAGTCGTTATGCAGAATCCGCACCCCGAAATGCCGCGCGGTATCGATGGTCATGTCGAGATAGGGTCGCGACACTGCATGTTCGACATGCAGCGTGGTCTCCTCCGCCGCGAGCGGCAGCGCGAGCAGCAGACCCGTGATGAACTGCGACGACACCGAACCGTCCACGTCGATTTCGCCGCCGCGCATCGGTCCGCAGACCTCTATCGGCAGCCGTCCGCCGCCGTCGCGGACATCGACGCCCAGACGGCGCAGCGGAGCAATCATCATATCCATCGGTCGGTGCAGCAGCGTGCCTTCGCCGGCAACCGTTATCGGGCGGTCGCACAGCGACGCTATCGGCGTAAAGAGACGCGTGGCGAGACCCGACTCGCCGACGTACAGCGTATCGCCGCGCGGCGACAGACCACCCCTGACGCAGAGCGTGTGTTCGTCCGCGCGGCGCACCTCCGCGCCGAGCGACTCGATGCAGCCGAGAGCCGACTGCGTATCCTTGCAGAACTCGATGTTGCGGAGCGTCGATTCGCCCTCGGCGAGCAGAGCCGCCGCAAGCGCACGCTGCGCATAACTTTTCGAGCATGGCGGTGTGATTTTTCCTGCGACACACCCTCGCGGGACAGACTTATCCATAAAACATAGGGTCTTTAAAGTCCTTAAAGTCTTTAAGGTCGTTAAAGACCTTAGGAAGACTCTTACTCCTGCCGGTGAGGACGTTTGAGTTCGAAATTCTTGCCCAGATAGACGCGGCGCACCATCTCGTCGTTCGCCAAATCCTCGGCTGTACCCGTTTTCAGAATCCTGCCCTCGTAGAGCAGGTAGGTGCGGTCGGTAATGGCGAGCGTCTCGTCCACGTTATGGTCGGTGATGATGACGCCGATATTCTTGTTTTTCAGCGTCGCGACGATGCTCTGGATATCCTCGACCGCAATCGGGTCCACACCCGCGAACGGCTCGTCGAGCAGGATGAACGACGGGTTGATAGCCACGGCGCGCGCAATCTCGGTTCGGCGTCGCTCGCCTCCCGAAAGTTGGTTACCGTAACTCTTGCGCACCTTTTGCAGGCGGAACTCCTCGATGAGGGCTTCGACGCGCTCGTTCTGATACTCCTTGGTATAGTTCGTCATTTCAAGCACCGAACGGATGTTGTCCTCGACGCTCAAACGGCGGAACACCGACGCCTCCTGCGCCAGATAGCCCACGCCCAACTGCGCGCGGCGGTAGACCGGCTCCTTGGTGAGTTCGACGATTTTGCCGTCGTCGTGTTCGAGGAAAATCCGACCCTCGTTGGGCTTGATGAGACCCACTATCATATAAAAAGAGGTGGTCTTGCCCGCGCCGTTAGGACCGAGCAGACCGACGATTTCGCCCTGTTTCACATCGATTGAAACATGATCCACGACGGTGCGCGCCTTGTATTTCTTGACGAGTTCGCTGGTAAAAAGCCGCATTTCGTTTACATTTTTTTACAAAGTTATGATAATTTCCCAAATAATTTTTATCTTTACATTGATTTTTAATTTTCGAAAACGAGGATAACGAAACTACTGCGATGGCGCAAAACTTGACAGACAAAACGTTACTTCACGCAAAACTCAAAGAATACTTCGGATTTCCGTCATTCAAGGGGAATCAGGAGGCCGTCATACTCAATCTGCTCGCGGGTCGCGACACGTTCGTGCTGATGCCTACGGGCGGCGGAAAATCACTCTGCTACCAACTGCCGGCACTGATGATGGACGGCGTCGCGATAATCATATCGCCGCTGATAGCACTCATGAAAAATCAGGTCGATGCCATGCGGACCTTCTCCACGAACCCGGGCATCGCACACTTCCTCAACTCGTCGCTCAACAAGAATGCCGTACAGCAGGTGCGGGAGGACGTGCTTTCGGGCAAGACCAAACTGCTCTATTTCGCGCCCGAATCGCTCACGAAGGAGGACAACATCGCGTTCCTGCGCAAGATAAAGATTTCGTTCTACGCCATAGACGAGGCGCACTGCATCTCGGAGTGGGGACACGATTTCCGTCCCGAGTACCGACGCATACGCCCGATAATCAACGACATCGGCAGCGCGCCGCTGATTACGCTCACGGCGACGGCGACGCCGAAGGTGCAGATGGACATCCAGAAGAACCTCGGCATGACGGACGCGACGGTGTTCAAGTCGTCGTTCAACCGACCGAACCTCTACTACGAGTTGCGTCCGAAGCACGACCCCGAGCGCGATATAATAAAGTATATAAAGCAGAACAGCGGCAAAAGCGGCATCATCTACTGTCTGAGCCGCAAGAAGGTCGAGGAGTTGGCAGAACTGCTCGTGGCGAACGGCATCAAGGCACTGCCCTACCATGCGGGCATGGACGCGCAGACCAGAGCCGACAACCAGGACGCCTTTCTGATGGAGGGTGCGGACGTCATCGTCGCCACCATAGCGTTCGGAATGGGCATCGACAAGCCCGACGTGCGCTTCGTCATCCACTACGACATTCCGAAGTCGCTCGAAGGCTACTATCAGGAGACGGGACGCGCCGGTCGCGACGGCGGCGAGGGACACTGCATCACGTTTTACAGTTACAAGGACATACAGAAACTCGAAAAGTTCATGCAGGGCAAGCCGGTCGCCGAGCAGGAAATCGGCAAACTGCTGCTGCTCGAAACGGCATCCTACGCCGAGAGTTCGATGTGCCGCCGCAAGACGCTGCTGCACTATTTCGGCGAGGACTACACGGAGGATAACTGCGGCGCATGCGACAACTGCTGCCACCCGCGTCCGCAGGTCGATGCGACGAAAGAACTCGTCATGGCACTGAAAGCCTTGCAGTCGATCGGCGACAAATTCAAGATAGACCACCTTATAGCCATACTGATCGGCAAGGTTACGGCGAACATCAAGAGTTACGGACATCAGACCAGCGAATGGTTCGGCAAGGGCAAAGGCAGGGACGAGCGTTTCTGGGGCGCGGTGATACGTCAGGGACTGATAATGGGTCTTATCGACAAGAACATAGAGAACTACGGACTGATTTCGGTTACGCCGGAAGGCGAAAAGTACATCGCCCATCCGACCGCCGTCAGGGTCGCCGAAGACCGCGACTACGACGAGGAGGAGCGCGAGCAGGAGGCGGCGATACCGGCGAAGGGCGGAGCGGCGGACGAGGAGTTGTTCGCGATGCTCAAAGACCTGCGCAAGAAGGTCGCCAAGCAGCACGACCTGCCGCCGTTCGTCATATTCCAGGACCCGTCGCTCGAAGACATGTCCATTCAGTATCCGATAACGCTCGAAGAGATGCAGAACATCTCGGGCGTCGGTGCGGGCAAGGCGAAGAAGTTCGGCGAGGAGTTCATCAAACTCATCAAGGCTTATGTCGAGGAGAAGGAGATAGTCCGTCCGCAGGACATGGTCGTCAAGTCGGTGGCGAACAAGGCGGGCAACAAGATATTCATCATCCGCTCGATAGACCGTCAGATGGATTTCGAGGACATCGCCCGTGCGAAAGACCTCACGTTCGACGAACTGCTGGGCGAAATCGAGGCGATAGTCAAGTCGGGAACGAACCTCAACATACAGTACTACCTCGACCAGTATATGGACGAAGACAAAATCGAGGACATATACCTATATTTTAAGGAGGACGCCGAGACGGATTCGCTCGAAGCGGCTGTCGAGGAGTTGGGCAGCGACTACACCGAGGAGGAGATACGCCTCGTGCGCATCAAGTTCATGTGCGAGGCGGGGAATTAGCCATGCCCAGAAAAAGACCTTAACGACCTTAAAGTCCTTAGGGTCCTTATACCAAGCAGCATTATGCCGGAAGTAAGAGCAAAGAAATCGCTCGGTCAGCACTTCCTGACCGACCTCAACATAGCGCGCAAGATATGCGACTCGCTGTCGGCAGGCAACGCCGGCGCGCCCGACGACGTATTGGAGGTCGGATGCGGAATGGGCGTGCTGACACAGTATCTGTTGCAGCGAGGCGACATCACGACCTACGGTGCCGAAATCGACGGCGAGAGCGTAGAGTATCTACACGCCCACTACCCCGAGTTCGCGCCGCGGCTTATCGAGGGCGATTTTCTGAAAACGGACCTCGCCGAGCGTTTCCCGAACGGAGTGCGCATCATCGGCAATTTCCCCTACAACATCTCGTCGCAGATATTCTTCAAGATAATCGAGAACCGCGACCTCGTGCCGGAGTGCGTCGGCATGATTCAGAAGGAGGTCGCCGTGCGCATCGCCGAGCCGCCGGGTTCGCGCGAATACGGCATATTGAGCGTGCTTTTGCAGGCGTGGTACGACATCGAATATCTGTTCACGGTATCGGAAAAGGTCTTCAATCCGCCGCCGAAAGTCAAGAGCGCGGTTATCCGCCTGCGCCGCAACTCGACGGCGAAACTCGACTGCGACGAGGCACTTTTCGTCCGCGTCGTGAAGGCTTCGTTCGGGCAGCGGCGCAAGATGTTGCGCAACTCGCTGCGGGCTGTTTTCGGCAACTTCGACGGGGCTGAACATCCGCTTTTCAACGCCCGCGCGGAACAGTTGAAAATCGCCGATTTCGTCGACTTGACCAACTGGGTTTCGGAGCATATAAAACACTGACAATCACACTACTGTACACTGTTATCCGACTAACAGATATTGTTAATTTTTTAACAGAAAAATAATTGCTTTTTTATTAGGTTCTACGGCAAAGAGTTTGTAATTTTGCCGCACGAAAAAGGGGAAATCCGCGCAAAAAACGCGGTCTTTTTCGTGCGGTTTCGGCGCATTGTGCGGCGGAAAGCGGCAGGGAAATAAGGGCTTTTAACGACCTTAACGACTTTAAGGACCTTGACCGAGGCGCGAACCGACGACAAACCGAGCGAAAGCAGGCGTCATTCTGAGCGAAGCGAAGAATCTGAAAACAACAGATGTTTCGCTGACGCTCAACATGACGAATCGGACTGCCGAGGCGCGAAGGAGGAAAAACTCGCGTAGCGAGATTAAGGAGGAAAAGACCGCGAATGCGGGATTAACGACCTTAAAGACTTTAAGGACTTTAAGGACCTTAAACTGCAAGAGAGTAAAAAAAACTTTACAAACTTTGAAAATATGGCAGAAAAGAAATTCATCACATGCGACGGCAACTATGCGGCGGCACATATCGCGTATATGTTCTCCGAAGTTGCGGCAATCTACCCTATCACCCCGTCATCCACGATGGCTGAACTCGTGGACGAGTGGGCTGCGCAGGGTCGTAAGAATATCTTCGGCGAAACCGTGAAGGTCGTCGAGATGCAGTCGGAAGCCGGTGCGGCGGGTGCCGTCCACGGTTCGTTGCAGAGCGGTGCTCTGACCTCGACGTTCACTGCGTCGCAGGGTCTGCTGCTCATGATACCTAACATGTACAAGATAGCGGGCGAGTTGCTGCCGGGCGTATTCCACGTGTCGGCGCGTGCGCTCGCGGCACAGTCGCTCTCGATTTTCGGCGACCATCAGGACGTCATGGCTGCCCGTCAGACCGGATTCGCCATGATAGCCACCTCGTCGGTACAGGAGGTAATGGATTTGGCGGGCGTGGCGCATATCGTCGCCCTCAAATCGCGCGTTCCGTTCCTGCACTTCTTCGACGGATTCCGCACCTCGCACGAGATTCAGAAAATCGAACTCATCGACGAGGCGTCGCTCACGGCGATGTTCGACTGCGACGCATTGAAGGCGTTCCGCAACCGCGCGCTCAATCCGGAGACCCCGATTACCCGCGGTACGGCGCAGAATCCGGACATCTATTTCCAGACCCGCGAGGCTTCGAACAAGTTCTACGACGCAGTGCCGGACATGGTTGCCGACACGATGCGCAAAATCTCGGACATCACCGGTCGCGAGTACAAGCCGTTCGTATACTACGGTGCGGCGGATGCCGACCGCGTAATCGTCGCGATGGGTTCGGTAACGGAGACCGTCAAGGAGTGCGTCGATTATCTGAATGCCAAAGGCGAAAAGGTCGGTGTCGTTACCGTACATCTCTACCGTCCGTTCTCGGCTAAATATCTGTTCGACGTGATGCCGAAGAGCGTCAAGACGCTTTGCGTACTCGACCGCACCAAGGAGCCGGGTGCCAACGGAGAGCCGCTCTACCTCGACATCGTGGACGCATTCTACGGCAGCGAGTTGAAGCCGAACATCATCGGCGGTCGCTACGGTCTGTCGTCGAAGGACACCACTCCGGCGCAGATGCTCGCCGTATTCGCCAACATGTCGCTCCCGCAGCCGAAGAACCACTTCACCGTCGGCATCGTGGACGACGTGACAAACCTTTCGCTGCCGGTCGGCGAGGAGATTTCGATGGCGAAGGAGGGTACGTTCGAGGCTCTGTTCTTCGGTCTGGGCGCAGACGGAACTGTCGGCGCGAACAAGAACTCAATCAAAATCATCGGCGGTTCGACCGACAAGTACTGCCAGGCATACTTCTCCTACGACTCGAAGAAGAGCGGCGGCTACACCTCGTCGCACCTGCGTTTCGGCGACAAGCCTATCACGTCGCCTTATCTGGTAACCACGCCGGATTTCATCGCCTGCCACGTGCCGTCGTACGTGGACAAGTACGACGTGCTGAAAGGTCTGAAAAAGGGCGGTTCGTTCCTGCTCAACTCGGTGAACGACGCCGCGACGACCTGCAAGACGCTGCCTGACGCGATGAAGGTATATCTCGCGAAGAACAACATCAACTTCTATATCATCAACGCGACCAAAATCGCTTCGGAACTCGGTCTGGGCAACCGCACCAACACCATCATGCAGTCGGCGTTCTTCAAGATAGCCAACGTGATTCCGTTCGACAAGGCTGTCGAGGAGATGAAGAAAGCAATCTACAAGTCCTACGGCAAGAAGGGCGAGGACATCGTGAACATGAACTACGCCGCCGTAGATGCGGGCGGCAAGTCGGTCGAGAAGGTCGAGGTTCCTGCCGAGTGGGCGAACATCGAACTCAAACCGGCTTCGCACGGCGTCGACATGTCGCGTCCGGAGTTCGTGCGCAACATCGTAGACCCTATCAACGCCCTGAAAGGCGACCAACTGCCCGTTTCGGCATTCAACGGTCGTGAGGACGGCTCGTGGGACAACGGCACGGCGGCATGGGAGAAGCGCGGAATCGCGGTGAACGTGCCGGAGTGGGACGTGGACAAGTGTATCCAGTGCAACCAGTGTTCCTACGTCTGCCCTCACGCAGCAATCCGTCCGTTCCTCGCGACGGAGGAGCAGGCTGCCAACGCCCCAGAGGGAACGACGTTCAAGCAGGGAATCGGCAACACCAAGGAGTACAAGTTCCGCATTCAGGTTTCGCCGCTCGACTGTACGGGCTGCGGCAACTGCGTCGATGTCTGCCCAGCCAAGGAGAAGGCACTCTCGATGAAGCCGCTCGCCACGCAACTCAATCAGGAGGCGAAGTGGGAGTACATGCACAACGTCGTCGGCTACAAGAGCGGCGACCGCGACAAGAATGTCAAGGGAAGCCAGTTCACCCAGCCGCTGTTCGAGTTCTCGGGCGCATGCGCAGGCTGCGGCGAGACGCCTTACATCAAGACCATCACCCAACTCTTCGGCGAGCGCATGATGGTTGCCAACGCGACGGGATGTACCTCGATTTATTCGGCATCCGCGCCGTCGACCCCTTACTGCACCAACGCCGAGGGACACGGTCCGGCATGGGCGAACTCGCTCTTCGAGGACAACGCCGAGTACGGATTGGGTATGCACGTCGGCGTCGAGAAGTTGCGCGACCGTCTGGCTTCGATTATGGAGGATGCAATCGCCAACTGCGACAAATGCTCCGACGAGTTGAAGGGCGTGATGCGCGAGTGGATAGACAACCGCCGCTTCGCCGCCAAGTCGGCTGAAATCAGCGCGCGTCTGGTTCCGCTCTGCGAGGCATGCGGCTGCGACAAGTGCCGTCAGATACTCGAAATGAAGAAATTCCTCGTCAAGAAGTCGCAGTGGATTATCGGCGGCGACGGCTGGGGCTACGACATCGGCTTCGGCGGCGTAGACCACGTAATCGCGAGCGGCGAGGATGTCAATATACTCGTCGTGGACACCGAGGTTTACTCCAACACGGGCGGTCAGTCGTCGAAGGCTACGCCGGTCGGAGCAATCGCCAAGTTCGCGTCGATGGGCAAGCGAATCCGCAAGAAGGATTTGGGAGCAATCGCAATGACATACGGCTACGTATACGTGGCGCAGGTTTCGATAGGCGCGTCGCAGGCACAGTTGTTCAACGTGCTGAAAGAGGCTGAGGCTTATCCGGGTCCGTCGCTCATCATCGCCTACGCGCCATGTATCAACCACGGCATCAAGGGCGGCATGACGCGCACGCAGACCGTCGGCAAGCAGGCTGTCGAGTGCGGCTACTGGCACTTGTGGCACTACAATCCGCAACTCGAAGAGCAGGGCAAGAATCCGTTCGTACTCGATTCGAAAGAGCCTGACTGGACGAAGTTCCGCGACTTCCTGATGAAGGAGGTGCGCTACACGTCGCTCCAAAAACTCTACCCTTTCGAGGCTGAGGAACTCTTCAAGGCAGCCGAGGAGAACGCTAAGTGGCGTTACGCAAGTTACGTCCGCCGCACGAAGCAGGAGTTTTAGTACCGCTGCGGCATAACGATTCCCGCCCCGTCCGGATTTTCGGACGGGGCGGGAGTGTTTTAGGAGTGGGTCGTTAGGGACTTTAAGGTCCTTAAAGACATTAGGGGGTGCGGGGCGCCGATTGTAAGAAAATTTCGCTATCTTTGCAGAAACACACCTAAAACCTGTCAAGTATGAAAAAACTCATCGTTCTGACGCTGTGTCTGATGACACTGAATCAGTCGGCATGGGCATGGGCGCGTCAGGGACATGCCACGATTGCCAAAATCGCCGAAAACCATCTCACCCCGAAAGCCAAGAAGCAGATTACCAAGTATCTGCACGGCAAGTCCATCGTCGCCTACGCATCGTATGCCGACGACTACAAGAACAGACTGCCGGTAGACCTCGGATTCGAGCCGACCGACTGGAAGCGCGTTACCACCTACCCTCACACCTTCGAGGCTAACGACGACTGCACGCCGTACCGCGGCATCGAGCGCGACGGCAAGTATGTAAAGAACTGCATCTACTACATCGAGAAGTTCGCCGAGGATTTGCAGCATCCCGAGAACCTCACCGACTCGGCGCGCATAATGCACATCGCGCTCATCGTGCATTTCGTCGGCGACATGCACTGTCCCGAGCATATCCGCTATCCGGAAGACCAGACCATAGGCTACTACAACGTAACGTTCCGCGGCAAGCCGATACGGTTTCACACGCTGTGGGATTCGCAGGTACTGTCGATAAAGCACCCTTGGGGATTCATCGACACGGCGCATCTGCTCGACTGCTGCTCGCCGAAGGAGATAAAAGCCATCACTGCCGGCACGCCGTGGGACTGGGGAACCGACTCGGCACGCGCATCGCGCCATGTACACGAAGTCAAGGAGGGTGCCGTACTCGGCATGGACTACATTCTCGACAATCTCGCCCTCACCGAATCGCAGATACGCAACGCCGGATACCGTCTGGCGAAGTTGCTCAACGAGATTTTCGGGTAGGAGGAGAGAAGAACAAGGGAGTTAGGCTCCTTAAAGTCCTTAAAGGCGGTGTGCAGGAAACTGCACACCGCTTTCCTTTACCCCAGTGCCACGTCGAGAATCATCATGATGACAAAGCCGACCGCGAAACCGACGGTGGAGAGATTGGAGTGGTCGCCGCAGTGGGTTTCGGGAATCAGTTCCTCGATGACCACATAAATCATCGCGCCGGCGGCGAAAGCGAGCAGATACGGGAAAACGACTATCAGTTGTTCGATAAGCAGAATCGTGATAACCGCCGCGACGGGTTCGACGACGCCCGACAGTGCGCCGTACATCAGCGATTTGCGGCGCGAATTGCCTCCCGAGCGCAGCGGGAGCGAGATTATCGCACCCTCGGGGATATTCTGAATCGCTATACCCAATGAAAGCGCGAACGCCCCGGCGGCGGTAACGCCGACCTCGCCCGACAATGCGCCCGCAGCGACGACGCCGACAGCCATGCCCTCGGGGATGTTGTGGAGCGTAACGGCAAGCACGAGCATAGTGGAGCGACCGAGCGTCGAGCGGATGCCCTCGGGCTTGTCGCTGTCGATATGCAGATGCGGAGTAATCTCGTCGAGCAGGAGCATGAAGCCGATGCCGGTCATGAATCCTGCGGCGGCGGGAAGCCATGCCGGCACACCCGTATTCGCCGACTCGGCGATAGCCGGAATCAGCAGCGACCACACCGATGCGGCGACCATGACGCCCGAAGCGAATCCGAGCAACGTAGTCTGAAAGCGCGATGCCAAACGGTCGCTGACGAACAGCACGAACGACGCTCCGAGGAGCGTTCCGAGCAGCGGCAGCAATATTATGACTGCAATATTTCCCATACGCACGTTTCTTTGCTGCAAATATACTGCAAAAACGGACAGTGGGCAATCGCCAAAAAGGGGGATAATAGGGACCTTAAAGTCTTTAAGGACATTAGGGACTTTAAGGACTCCAACGACCCTAAACAATCCGAACTGCCGGAACAACCGAAACTGCCCTGAAACTAATACTTCACCTCGCCGACCTGAGCCTCGGTGGTGTTGCCAGGATAGACCTTCACAAGCACTACGCCGTGAGGTGCGACCTCGGCGGTGAACTTGCGGTCATGGTCGATTGTGCCGACATCCTTCTGACGCCACAGGTCGCGCACCTTCTTCTCGCCGTACAAGCCGAGCATACGCGAGTCGATACTGATTTTAACGGTCTCCTCGCTGCGGTTGAACATGCCGACAGCCAACGAGCCGTCTTCAAGGTGCTTCACATAGACAATCTGCTTGTCGCCCTTGCGCCATACCGGCACGCAGTGGCTGCCCAGAGGGTCCTGATTCACCTCGATAACCTCGTCGTTGGTCAGCAGAGACTTGGTGAAGTCGTCCAGACGCGCCATGTCGCAGCCGATGAGCAGCGGCGACGAGAGCAATGCCCACAACGAGATATGGGTATACTGTTCGTCGGCGGTGAGTTTGGTGTAGTGGAGTTTGGGTCCCCAGCCGACCAGTCCGACCACGAGCATGTCGGCGTCGGGCCATGCGCCCGGACGACAGAACGGAGCCCACTTCTCCTGCGAAAAACCGATTTTAGAGATGCTCTTCCAGTTGTCGCGGATGTCGCCCGTTGTGCGCCAGCAGTCGCTGTACTCCATCCACGTGAAGGCGTCGGCAATCGGAGCGTTGTTGGAAAGGCTGAACACGATGTCGCGGTCGAGCGAGCGCAGCGCGTCGTGCATCTCCTTGGTATGGTAGATGCTCTGCGGCTTCCAGTCGTATTTGAGGTAGTCCACCTCCCACTCTTCCCACTGCTTGACGTCGTTCTTCACGAACGAGTATTTGCCCAGCAGGCGTACCTCCTTGCGGTACTCCATATACTTGCCCTCCGATTTGGTATAGCGGTAGTTCTCGTTTATCAGACCGTCCTTAATCCACTGGTTCACGCCGTCGGGATTGTCGGAGTAACTGCCGATATGCGCCGCGTAGGTGCCTACCCACGGAGCGGAATAGATGCCGAGTTTCAGACCCAAATCGTGTACCTCGCGCGTGAGAGCCTTCATGTCGGGGAACTTGGTGTTGGACTGGATGGCGTTGTACCTGCCGCCACGGCAGCCCTGCCAGCCGTCGTCGATGTTTATGTATGTCCAACCGTGGTCAACCAGCCCCGACGACACCATGGCGCGGGCGGACGAAAGCACCTGCTCCTGCGTTACGTCGCGACCCCAGCAGTTCCACGAGTTCCAGCCCATAGGCGGTGTCAGCGCGATGCGGTCGCCCACGACGATGCGCAGTTCGCGCGAATAACTGCCCTTGGCGTTGGTCGCCGTAACCATGACCTTATAGGTGCCGGCTTTCTTCACCGAACCGGTGATGCGACCCGTCGCGGGGTCGAGTTTCAGCCCCTTCGGCAGACCCTCGACGGCGAATGTCATCGGACGGTCGCCCGTTGCGGCTACGGTATAGAGGCACTTGGAATTCGGACGCAGACCGAACACCTTCGCTCCGTTGATGCGCGGAGTGGCGGCGGGTTTCGGGGTAAGGATATACGCCGAGAGGTCGGGAACCGCGACGGCGGACGGATTCGCTTCCGTCTGGGCGGCGCAAGGCATCGCCCCGAGGAAAGATGCGCACGCAAGCAGTGCGCAGGCTTTGCGGACAAAGGATTTTTTCATTTCGGGTTTTTGTTTATAAATTTTTCTTTAAAGTCGTTAAGGTCGAATGCAAGCGGGTTTCTCTCGAAAGTTAGCGAAAAGACGCCGATTTACAAAGTTTTCATGTCGAATTCGCCCCAAACGCCCTTGTAGTTGCGGCGGACGGAAGTCGCGACGTAAGGTCCGCGGCGACCGCTGCGGTCTACCGCACGCACCTCGAACGGTGCATCGGGGTCTGCGAGTGCGCCTTTCCAAAGGTGGTCGCACCTGCCGTTCAGACCGTCGCCGCCATAAACCTCGGCGAGCCAGTAGGCAACCCACCAGTCGTACTCCCTAAACCGCGTCATGTCGCACACCTTCGCGCCGTTCTGCCACAGCGAGACGTCCCAGCCGTCGGGTTCGATATTCCAGACGTTAGCCACGATAGAGCCTTTCAAGCCGTAGTTGTAGGTGTGGAGTGCGGGTTTGGAGGACATGTTCACGTTCACGTGCGGGTCGTAGAAGGTATAGTCGCCGTCGTATGCGCGAATCTGTTCGCCGGCATCGCAGCCCGTACCCTTGTAACGCCACGAGGCGAGGTGCGCGCCGTCAAACTCGTAGACGCCGTAGCCGTTCGGCGTGCCGTCCTTGTTGAAGGTCGCGTGCCAGAACGCACCGCAGCACGCGCCGTGGATATGTTCGTAAATCGTCTTTCCGCCGACCGAATGGAGGTAGTTCTGCGTATAGTGGGTATGACCTATCATCAGATGCGCCTCGGCGAACCGCGAAAGGAGTTCGAGCGTCTTGCGGCGGTAGCGTTTGTCGGAGTGGCAATGGGCGGTACCTCCGCGGAACGGAGCATGGCAGCAGAGGACGACAGCCTTGGTTGCGGGGACGAACGACAGGTCCTCGCACAGCCACTCGAACTGCCAGTCGTAGAATCCGATGGCAAACTCCATATCCTCGCCGTTGTCGGGCTTCTCGCCGTGGAGGATGTTGTCCATGACGACGAAATGCACGTCGCCGCGGTCGAACGAGTAGTTCTGCGGACCGAAATACTTGCGGTAGTTCTCGATGCTTTTCCAATAGGTCGTCGTAACGTCGCGGTTCGACTCGTTCAGGTGGTCGTGGTTGCCGATGCACTGGAAGAAGACGACCTCGCGATTCGACATGGAGGCTTTCATCTTGTTCCAGAGGTCGGTCTTGTTGTTGTCGGTGATGTCGCCCAACGTCAGTGCGTAGACGTTGTCGTACAAACGCGCCGTTGCGTCGATGTCGGGAATCGACTCCTCGCGGAAGCGCGCCACGCTACGGTCGTTGCGGCACTGGGGGTCGGCGATGCAGAGGAGGGCGAACCTCTTCTCCTTGCCGGCGGGGAGCGGCTCCAACGCGAAGTCGCGGCGGCAGACTGCGGCTGCCATATCGATTTTCTTGTAGAACGCCGGGTGGTTGTCGGACGTAACCGGAACGGCATACTCCGCAGGCAGTGTAACGTACACGCAGTCGGCATGGCTGCGCTCGCGCACTATCTGGTAGACGCCGTTGGCATCGGTACGCACGCAGGTGAAACCGTCGCTGACGACGACACCGGGGATGCCGCTGCCCGTCGAGGCGTCGGCGACCAGTCCGCAGAGCGTCGTTTCGGGCGCTATCGCGGTGCCGGCAATCTCGGTCGTCGAACCGTCGGAGGGTTGCGGCGGCTCGGGCTGCGGGGTGCTCTCCTTACCGCATCCAGCCGCCAGCAGCAACATGGAGAGCGGGAGTAAAAACAGAATCTTTCTCATAGACTGAAAAACCGGTCCGGCGGCGGGATTCGAGGTCCGCGCCGCCGACCGGAGGGTTTTACTTAATTTTCGACTTCGTAAGCATAGATTTCGGCTATCGCCGCAGTGTCGCGGGTCGCATTCTTGTTGGACGAATCGGTAATCACCACACGCATGTAGCGCGCCGATTCCTCCTCGAAGTCGTAGCGGAACGGACCCTGGTTCTTACGGTCGTCGGCGAGGTCGGCGATATAGTCGAATTCAGCCACCTTCACCCACGTCTCCTTGTCAGCCGACACCTCGAAGTAACCGGCAATCAGGTCGGTATTGTTGTAACGGCGCATCAGCGAGACACCGACGAGCGGATGTTCGCCGCCGAAATCCCAGATGAACTCGAACGGGCAGTGGAACGCAGCCTTCGACCCCAGAACCTCGTCGCAGTCGGTCTTCGACGGGTTGTAAGCCGCCTCCCAGTGGGTGGTGGTGCTGCCGTCAATCATCTTGTAGAGGTTGCTTATCTTGTCGTGCCACGAGTTGGCGTAGTCGAGCGTCCAGCCGGAGCGGTCGAGCGCAACCGACGCTATATCCTGCTTGATGTACATGATGTAGAGGCGGTTGTCGGGGTTAATCGTGTAGTCGCACGAGTTGCTTTCGAGCAGAACCGGAATGGCGAAGTGGCGGTTGTCGGGAATCTTCGCAGGGTCGACTTTGAGCGTAACCGTGGTTTCGGAGACGCCCGCAGGCAGGCGGAAATCGCCTTCGAGCGAGAACGCCTCGGACGGAGCGATTCGGAACTTGGTGCCGTGCGCCGCGTTGTAGTCGTCGAGAACGGACTGCGTCGTATCGAACCCGAAGGTACAGTCGCTCGGATTCTCGAACGGCAGCGAAACGGTAAATTCGCGCGTCCACACCTTCGGGGACTGCTCCTCCAACTTCAACTCCTCGACGTGGTTCTGGCAGAAGAACATCTCGGACTTAATCATCACGGGGCGGACAAGCACCGAAGACTTGCGCTCGTTCACGGCGACGCTCGCCGAAAGGTCGAGGGCAAGCACATAGTCGTGGTCGCTGCCGAGCGCGAGGATGCCGTCGTAGTCGAACGACACGACGATGTCCGCGCAGCGTTCGCTCTTCGGCAGCGAAACCGCGGTGCGGTCGAGCGTGTAGTACTCCTCGGGCAGCATTCGGTAGGATGTGCCGTTGGCGGCATTGTACTCCTCGACGGCGGTTTCGGCGACGGAGACGGTCAGTTCGACCGGCGCGTCGAAATAGCCGCTGCGGTAGATATGCGCGCTGAACGACGGTTCGCGGTTCAGGTCGTAGTAGCGGGCGTCCTGCAATCCGCTGTTCACGAAATAGGCGAACGGCTCGGTAAGGTTGTCGTTGCGGTTGTTCTCGCACGAAACTGCGCCGACGAGCAGTGCGACGGACAACACCTTCAATATATTTTTCATAAGTTTCGTCATTTTGAGTTTACCACTGGTAGTTTTGGGTCAGATTGTTAAGTCTGTCCACCTCGGACTGGTGGAACGGGAACAGATAGTCGCGCTTGCTGAACACGCGCGCACTCGGCGTATTGCCGCCGTCGTGCAGAATGACGGTACGCTTCCAGAAACCGCTGTCCTCGGCGTGCGAGCGGGCGGAGATGTTCATTCCGTAGACGTCGCCCGCATCCTCCTTCTCGGCAATCATCAGTGTGCGCGTATCGAAGTAGCGGTGGTTCTCGAAGTTGAGTTCCACCATGCGTTCGCGGACGATGAGGTCGTTCATCAGCGCACGGTCGGTCTCGGCAGCGGGATAGACATCCTCGATGTCGGGAACGCCCGCACGGCGGCGAATGCGGTTGAGTGCGCCGGTAATCTCGCTCGCGACGCGCTCCTCGCAGTTATTGACAGCCTCGGCGTAGTCGAGCAGAATCTCGGCATAGCGGAACAGAGGCCATGTGATTGCAATCCATGCGGAAGTGGACGAACCCGCCGACTTGCTGTCGAACGTGATGTCCTGGAACTTGAACGGCAGATAGCCCGTAACGGAGTAGTTGGTCTGGGTGCCGTCGATGCCGGGACCCGAGTTGCCGCCCGTGTAGAGTTGGATTTCGTCGAGACGGTTGGTGCCGCCAATCCAGTTCAGACCGCTCCAATATACCGACATGTAGAAACGCGGCTCGCGGTTGAGATACATCTTGAAGGTCGGTTTGGTCTGACCGAGTATAGGGTGCTTGAACGATGCGAAGCCCGATTCGGTGTAGCCCGACTCGTCGTCGACAATCGGTTTGCCGTCGGAGAGGTAGCCCGTAATCGGATAGCGACCGTTGCTCATGGCGAAGGCATCGACAAGTTTCTGCGTTACCGACACGCCGCCGTAGGCACGACCGCCGACGGCACGCGGAATGGTCGAGACACGCCAGTTGTAGCAGGTGCGCTGGACGGCGAAAATCAACTCCTTGTTCCAACGCTCGATGAAGACCTTTTTCCAACTGTCGTAAGGAGCGTTGGCGTTCTCGCCGACGATTTCATAGACATTGAGGTCCATTACCGCCTTGGCGGCGTCGGCTGCGAGTTGCCATTTGGCAGGGTCGTATTCGGTCGGGAAGAGATTCCTGCCGTAGACGTTCTTCATCGACGCGTACATCGGATTGCCGTTGAACAGAGGTCGCGCCGAGTAGAGCAGCAGACGCGCCTTGACGGCGAGAGCCGCGCCCTTGGTCGCACGACCGTACCATACTGCCGGCTGTTCGAGCGGCAGGTCGGATGCCGCCGCATCGAGTTCGCCGCAGACATAATCGACGCACTCGTCCCACGTGTTGCGGTCGAGGTCGCGCAGCGCAGGGTCGGTGAAGTCGGCGGTCGATTCGCCCAGCAGGATTACCGGTCCGTACTGGCGCATCAGGCAGAAGTAGTAGTAGGCACGCAGGAAACGCGCTTCGGCAATCCACTCGGTAACCTCGGCGGGTGTGAGTTCGGGACAGCGGGCGACGTTAGCCATGAAATAGGAGGCTTCGCGGATGCCCTTGTAGTAGTTCTCGTAGGTGTTGGAGGCATAGACTGCCGACGACACCTGCCACGTGCTGTTGTTCATCAGCCGGAAGCCGCGACCCGTGAACGCGCAGACGCACTCGTCGGAGGCAGGCTCGAAATAGTTAGCCTGACCCGAATTGTCGGTCTCGTTGTTGGTCCAACTGTAAACGTTGGCGAGATAGCGGAAAGTGGTCTCGCGCTTCTCGAATATGTTTTTCGACGTCTTCGGCTCGTCGGGCTGACGGTCCAGATAGGAGTCGCATCCCACCGCGAAGAGCGAAATCAGCAATATTGCATATATCTTTTTCATGATTTCCGTTTTTTACCGTTAGAATACGAGCGTTACGCCCAGATTATAGACTCTGTTGTTCGGGTAGTTCGCCGCTCCGGTCTGCAAATCGGGGTCCCAGAGTTTGAACTTGCTGAACGTAACCAGATTGACTCCCGACAGATAGATGCGCAACTTGTCGATATGCGCCTTGGAGAGGATGCGTTTCGGCAGCGTATAGCCGATTTCGGCATTTTTCAGGCGCAGATAGTTGCCGTTGACCATCCAGAAGGTCGAGAGGCGGTTGTTGTTCTCGTTTGCACCGATAGTCAGGCGCGGATACTTCGCGTTCGGATTCTCGGGCGTCCAGTAGTTGCCCCAAAGGTCGGAATAGACGTTGGCGTTGCGCGACTTGCTCGCACTGAACGGCTGGGTCTGCTCGGTGTTGGTGAAGAAATTGACGTTGCCCACGCCCTGAAAGAACACCGAGAGGTCGAAGCCCTTCCAGCGCACCGAAGCACCGAAACCGTAGACGATTTCCGGAACGTCGGGATAGCCGATGGCCTTGCGGTCGTAGTTGTTCACCACGCCGTCGCCGTTGATGTCCACATACTTGATGTCGCCCGGCTTGACCTCGCCGAACTCCTGCTTTGGCCATGCGTCTATCTCCTCCTGCGAGCGGAACAGACCTGCGGAGACGAGTCCGAACTGCTGCCAGTTGGACTGACCGATAGTGTTCATGTAGAGGTACTCCCAGTCGGGCTGGTCGTTGTCGACAATCGTGTTGTGGGCGTAGGTGAAGTTGCCTCGGGCGGTGATGTCCACCTCGCCTACGCGCTGGTGGTATTCGAGCGACGCATCGAAGCCCTCGTTGTTCATCTTGCCGATGTTAATCCACGGCTTGGTAGCCAGACCCGCGATTGCAGGAATCGACGACGCCTGCAAGAATATGCCGCTGCGCTTCTCGTTGAAGTAGTCCACCTGAATCTTCACCTTGCCGAACAGCGAGAGGTCGATACCCGCATTGAGTTTGCGGACGGTCTCCCAGCCGACGTTCGGATTGGGCCAGTCGCCGAGGATAAGACCCGTATAGGAGGTATTCTGCATACCGAAACTGTACGAGCCGCCGTTCTTGATTGTCTCGTTGTAGATGAACCGTCGGTTGCCGCCGATTTGGTCGTTGCCGACCAGACCGTATGACGCCTTGAATTTGAGGTGGTCGATGACATCCTTCGCAGGCTCGAAGAACTTCTCCTCCGAAATCGCCCAGCCCACGGCGACGGACGGGAAGAATCCGAAACGCTTTTTGGGCGAGAAATTCTCGGAGCCGTTGTAGCCGAAGTTGGCCTCGATGAAGTAGCGGTTGTCGAAATCGTAGGTGATACGACCCGCGATACCCTGGTTGCGGTAAGGCAGCAGCAGGTCGGAGTCGGATTCGGTCGTGTCGGTGATGTTCTTCTGCGAATGCTGGTAGAGGAACAGCGCGCCGACGGAATGGCGACCGAAAGTGCGGGCGTAGTTGATGGACGCTTCGAGATAGACCGTGCGGCGGCTCGATGCGTACTGCTTGCAGGTCAGGCTCTCCTCGCCCACGACGGTCTCGTTCTTGATGAGGTTGCCCTCCTCGTCGCGACCGACAGCCATGAACTGCTGAGGCGTCTTGGTGCGCGAGAGGTCCTGGAAGTTCATCGCGTCGAACGCGAATTTCAGATTCGCCGTCAGACCAGGGGTTATCCAGTTGCCGAAATCCTGATTGAGGTTGATTGTCGAGGTCGCCGTATTCCAGAACTTCTCGCGGTAGCCCTTCTGGGTCAGCAGCACGTAGGGGCTGTAACCGTCGTTGTCGGCAGGTCCGGCGAGAGTTCCGTCGGAATAGCGCATCGGGAATGCGTTCGGAGCGGTCGTCAGCGCGTATCTCCATATCGACGACGCGCTGCTGCCCGGCTCGTTCTTGCGCTCGAACGAGGTGGCGAGGTTGATGTTCAGTTTCGTATGGCGGAACACCTGCACATCGACGTTGGAGCGGAAATTGTAGCGGCGATAGTAGAGCGACGTATCGTAGTTCTTCATGTTGTCCACCGCGAACAGACCGTCCTCGTTGTAGAATGCGCCTGAGATATAGTACTTGGCGATTTCGCCGCCGCCGCTGATGCTCAGATTCACCTTTTCGTTATAGGAGTGGCTCTTGTAGAGTTCGCCGAGCCAGTTCACGTTCGGATAGAGGTCGGGGTCGACGCGGCTGACGTATTTCTCGATGTCGGTCGGCGAATAGACCTCGCGTCCCGAAGCCGCGTTGTACATGGTCGCGAACTGCGTCGCGTCGAGCATCTCGGGCATGCGCGTAGGCGACAGCAGACCAGCCTCGACGGAGAGGGAGACCTTCGGTTTGCCGATTTGTCCGTCGCGCGTGGTAATCATCACGACGCCGTTCGCACCGCGGACACCGTAGATTGCGGTCGCCGAAGCGTCTTTGAGAATCGACATGGAGGCGATGTCGTCCACATTGACCAAATCCATGTCGCGCTCGATGCCGTCCACCAGCACGAGCGGCGTTTTCGACGAGCCGAAGGTGCTGATACCGCGAATCCAGAATGTCGAACCCGCGCCAGGTTCGCCCGAACGCTGGATTGAGACCACGCCAGCCAACTGTCCGGCGATATTGCCCGAAAGTTTGGCGACGGGGGCTTTGAGGTCGTCCACGGCGACCGACGAAATCGCGCCGACGACGCTCGCCTTCTTCTGAACGCCGTAGCCGACGATAACGACATCCTCGATTGCGGAAGCCGAGGTCTTCAACTTCACGACGAGATTAGTAGCCGACGTGTTGAGCGGGAACTCCTGCTCCTCGTAGCCGAGGAACGACACGGCGAGGACGGAGTTGGCGTCATCGTATTTGAGGGAGAACTTGCCGTCGATGTCGGCGGTCGTGCCTATCGTCGAGTTCTTCACCCACACCGACGCGCCGATGACGGGCTGTCCCGTTTCGGCATCGAGAACGGTACCGCCAATCACTCTGTCGGAGCGTTTTGCGGAGGTCGTTCGGGGGGGGGTAGGGCGGTTCTCGCGCGGAAGCAGGATGATGTCGTTCTGTTTGATGACATAGGTGATGTCCTTGTCGCGCAGAGCCTCTTTCAGCAGTTCGTCGACGGTGCGTTCGCCGCCGGAAACCGACACCGATATTTCGTTGGGCAGGTTGTCCCGCCACGAAACACGATAGTCGCTACCCGCCTCGATGCGCTGAATCAGTTGCTTCAATGTCGTTACACCGGTGGCGTCGATGCGCGCCGCGCCCTGCTGCGCGTATGCCGCGACGACCGAAATGCAAGACACCAGACATGCGACGACGAATCGCCGCAGCCTAAAATCAAGTAGATTTCGTTTCATGTTCATTTATATTAGGTTAGTGAGTTCGATTGTCGGCGGCTATTTCAGGATGACTATCCGTTTGCCGTCGCGCCGGAAGCGTGTGCCGGTAGTCAGCGTGATGATGTCGAGCGAATGGTCGAGCGTATTGTCGCGGCTGACCGTACCCGAGAACTTTATGTCGGCGGTGCGGTCGTCGTCGAACACGATGTCGCAGCCGTAGACCTGTTCGAGGATGCGGAATACGTCGCGCAGAGGCTCGCTCTCGAACGTGCGGACGCCGTAGACCTCCATGCGCGCATCGACGTCGATGATGTTCACGCGGCGGCTGTCGATATCGTAGACGACCTTCTGATTGGGCTTGACGGCGATGTTGTGTCCCGACGAGCGGAAATCTATCGCACCGTCGACAAGCACGGCTTCGACATTCGGCGAGTCGGAGTACGCCTTGAAACTGAAACGCGTTCCCTTGACGACGATTCGCGCGCCGTGAGCCTTGACGCTGAATTCGGAGCCTTTAATCTTGGCGACGTCGAACAGAGCCTCGCCGTCGAGTTTTACCACGCGGTTGTCGGCGGTGAAGTCGGACGGGAACGAGATTCGCGAATCGGGTTTGAGGACGACGGTCGATTTGTCGGGAAGGACGATGGTCTTGTTGGCAACGCCGTCGGCGACGATTTCGCAGCAGCCCGAATCCCTGCGACCCAAATATGCCGTAACGCCCGCGACGGCGACCAGCAGCAGTGCGGCGGCAGCATAGCGCATGCTCCGGCGGACGGCGGCGGCGAAACGTGTGCGGCGGCGCACGCGGCGTTCCTTCTCGGCGATGCGCAATTTCAACTGTGCGAGCGACTTCTCGGGGTCGAGATTACGAATCATCTCGGCACGGTCGCTCAGAAACACCGCGAAGCAGAGTTGTTCCAGCATCTTGCGGTTCTCCTCCGACGCATCGTACCAGCGTTCGACGGCTGCGGCTTCGTCGGCGGGCAGTTTGCCGTCGATGAATGCGAGGAGAACGGCTTCGTTTATAGAAGATTTGTTGTTCATATCTCTTGGCTTTACATATATAATACAATTAAGGCGGGCGGATTCCTTGACGGAGGGGAGAAAAAAAGAGGGGAGACAAGACTTTAAGGACTTTAAGGACCTTAAAGACTTTAAGGAGCCTTGTGCACAGGCTCGCGCGCGGCAGGCTACCCTATCAGGAAGAGCAGCAGCGGCAGGTACTCCTTCAACTCGCGGCGGAGGAATTTCATGGTGGCGACCATACGGTTGTCCACAGCCTTCGGAGCGATGCCGAGCCGCTCGGCAATCTCCTTATATGAAAGGTGTTCGACACGGCTCAAAACGAATACCTCGCGCAGGTGGTCGGGCATCTTTTCGAGCGCGGCGTCGAGCATCTGCATCAGTTCGCGGCTCAAATAGAAGTCGGGCGACTCGAAATGGCGGCGCATGTTGGATTCGATTTGGCGATGCACGCGCGAGAGGACGGCGTTGTGCTTCACGCGATTGACGCACTTGTTGTGGACGATGCGGAAAAGAAGCGCTTTGACGGATTTTTCGGGAGCGACGGTATCGCGGTTCTCCCACAGCCACATCATCGTGTCCTGCACTATCTCCTCCGACTCCTCGGCGGAAACGTAGCGCGACGCATAGAGGCAAAGGCTCTTGTAGCAATTCAGATACAGGGCATCGAAATCATTCTCCGTTTCGATGCGCACCGACTGCGAATCGCAATCGGAACGAAACATGTCGTATCCGTTTTGCGCCATAATGCAAATTTACACAATTTTTCGTACCGATACAACACCTGATGCGCAAAACAAGAGGCGAATCGGCACCGGCGAAAGCAGACGCCCGTTGCGGCGGACGTCTGCCACCAATAAAAAACCTACTTAAAAACCGTTACCGCCGGTCCGCCGCACGGACGTCCCTTCTGCTCCGGCATTCATATATAATACATTTCAGCGCGGCGGATTCCTTGACGACCAGCAAAATTTCGGGCGGAGAGTGCGGGAATCGCAAATATTCACTAACTTTGCGGAAACCAAATCAGACAACGGCATGACATCGCAATCGCTACGTGAACAAATACTCTCGACGATAGTCGAAAAATCGACACTCAAACAGCGCGTCTTCGACAACACTTTCGCCGCGTTCGGCGAACTCAAAGACACGCTGCTCGAAATGGCGTCGGAACTCGACGACGCCCTCGACGGGCGGCTCGACAAGCGCGTAAGGCTCGAATACCGCGACCGCGGAAAGTTCGAGGCGCAGTTGCAGATAGCCAGCGACCTGCTCATATTCCGAATGCACACCGACGTGTTCGAGTTCGATTCGAACCACATAATCTGGCAGAACGCTTACGTGCAGCAGGAGCGGGCAAACTCCTACTGCGGAATAATCGACATATACGATTTCCTGTCGGATTCGTTCAAGTTCAACCGCAGTTCGGACGAAGGCTACCTCATCGGGCGCATATTCATCAACCGCGAGCGCAAGTTCTTCGTCGAGGGCAAGCGTCAGACCTCGATGCGGGCGATGAACTTCGGCAAGGAGGAGATTTCGCGCGAAGCACTCGTCGCGATACTCGAAACGGCGATAAACTACGCCATAAACTTCGACCTGCTCACGCCGCCTTACGAGGACAACAAGCGCGTTACGGTCGAGCAGTTCAACACCAAGATGGACAACTCGAAGTTCGTTACGGGAAAGCGGCTCGGGTACGACTTCAACGTGGACGATATTTAGGAAAAACGACATTAGGGACTTTAAGGTCGTTAAGGTCCTTAAAGAAAAACCCATTGAGAAAAATGCTGAAAACCATTATTTCGGCGGCGGCGATGTGCGCAGTTGCGCTATCGGCGACCGCACAGAACGAATACGGGGAGGTGCGCAGCGCACGGGCAGCGAACCGCTCGGTATACGGGCTGCGTCCGACAGCCGACGGCGAACACTACACGGTAAGCGACCGCAGCGGAATAGTCCGTCATGCCTATACCGACCGCAACGACACGGTAAGGCTGCTGAAAACGGGTTTCCCGATAGCGGACTACGCATTCTCGCCCGACGAGCAGGCGATACTCTTCGCCGACGCACGGAGCGTGAAGCCCATATACCGTCATTCCTATACCGCCGACTACTGGCTGGCGGAGGGGGCGGAGAAGCCGCGCAAGATACTCGAAGGGGTGCGCGACGTGTCGTTCTCGCCCGACGGCAGGCGGCTGGCGTTCGCCAAGGGCAACAACCTCTGGCTGTACGACACGAGGGACGGAAGCACACTGCGGATAACCGATGACGGAGAGTGGAATTCGGTAATCAACGGCACGAGCGACTGGGTTTACGAGGAGGAGTACGGGTTCACGAAGGCTTACGCCTTTTCGCCCGACGCGCTGAAAATCGCCTATCTGCGGTTCGACGAGAGCAAGGTGCCGACATTCGAGATGATGCGTTACGACAACACGCTGTACAACAAGGCATACTCGTTCAAATATCCGAAGGCGGGCGACGCCAACTCGGTGGTCGAACTGTGGGTGTACGACATCTCGAAAGGCGAAAAGCGCAGAATAGACACGGGCTACGAAACCGACCAGTACATATTCAACCCCGCGTGGACGCCGACGGGCGAACTCTATTTCTACCGCGTGAACAGATTGCAGAACCGTTTCGAGGTCGTGTTGCAGCGCAAGAACGGGTCGCAGCGGGTGATTTACTCCGAGGAGTCGCCGCGGTATGTCGAGCGTCCCGACGCACAGACCGTAACGTTCGTGGACATGCACCGTTTCATCGTCCGTGAGGAGACCACGGCGGGACGGATGCACCTCTATCTGCACACCGTATTCGGCGGCAGGCTCTACACGCTGACGAAGGGCGACTGGGACGTAACGTCGATAGTCGCGGCAGACAACAAGAGGGTCTACTACATGTCTACCGAGCAGTCGCCGCTGCGGCGCGACCTCTACACGGTCTCAATCGACGGCAAGGGCAAACGGAGGCTGACTACGGGCGACGGATTCCACACGATAATGCCGTCGAGGGGGATGAAATACTACGTGCAGACGTTCAGCAACGCCTCGACACCCAACATAATTACCGTCCATCGCGCCGACGGGCGGGCGATAGACACGCTCGCCGACAGCAGGGCGGCGATGGCGGCACACGGAGAGTGGGCGCAGCGGCGGTTCGAGAGGTTCGTTACCGAACGGGGCGACACGCTCGACTATTACATACAGTTGCCTGCTGGTTTCGACCCCGCGAAGCGGTATCCCGTATTGCTGACGCAGTATTCTGGACCTGGTTCGCAGCAGGTGCGCGACCGCTGGTCGCTCGACTGGGAGGATGCGCTGACAAGAAAGGGTTACATCGTCGCCTGCTGCGACGGTCGCGGCACGGGATTCCGCGGAGAGGAGTTCAAGAAATGCACCTACGGCGACCTCGGACGGCGCGAGACCGAAGACCAGATTTCGTTCGCGAAGATGCTCGCCGCACTGCCGTATGTCGATGCCGGACGAATCGGAATTTACGGCTGGTCCTACGGAGGGTTCATGGCTCTGAACTGCGCGCTGCACGGCGACGGGCTGTTCAGAATGGCGATAGCCGTCGCGCCCGTAACGTCGTGGAGGTATTACGACACAATCTACACCGAGATATACAACGGTCTGCCGCAGACGAATGCGAAAGGCTATGACGACAATTCGCCGCTCTCGCATGCCGCGAAACTCTCGCCGCGGACACGTTTGCTGATAATGCACGGAACGGCGGATGACAACGTACATTTCCAGAACTCGATGGAGATGTGCCGCGCGCTGAACCGCGCCGGAAAGCAATACGACATGATGGTTTATCCCGACCAGAACCACTCGATGCTGCCGAACTGCACGGGCAATATCCGGCAGAAGATGATTGAGTATACGGTGGGGAATCTCTGATAAACCGCTTTCTTAAAGACCTTAAAGTCCTTAATGACCTTAAAGTCTTTAAGGACTTTTTTTATGGCTTGCGGTTGCGGAGGACGTTCTCGCGCAGACGTGGCAATCCGCTGCGCGACATAGGCGTCGGGGCGAAGCGTCCGGCGAACTCGTCGTCCGTCAGCGACAGCCACGCGTCGTCATCCATCGCCGTCGGGTCGAAGACGGGGTCGAACTCCGGATTGGAGTGCAGAGGGGCAATCCTGTTGTAGGGACAGCACGTCTGGCACTCGTCGCAGCCGAAAATCCAGCCGTGGAGGTCGGCAAGTCCGTTGGCGCGCTCGACAGTCGCGCACGAGATACACTTCGAAGTGTCGATATGCCGCCCCAGAACCGCTCCGTTCGGGCAGGCGTCGATACAGCGGCGGCACTCGCCGCAACCCGCCGTTCGCAACGGCTCGTCGTAGCGGTCGCACCCGTCGCAAAGCACCAGTTCGCCGAGCAGGACGAACGACCCGAAACGCGGCGTAACGAGCAGCGACTGTCTGCCTATCCAGCCCAGACCCGCCTCGACGGCATAGCGTTTTTCGAGAATCGGGGCGGAATCGACGAAGATGCGACCCGACAATGACGGGTATATCTCTTTGAGCGACGCGCCCATGCGGCGCAGCATCCCCTTTATCGTCGAATGGTAGTCGGTGCAGCAGGCGTAGGACGCCACCTTCGTCCGGCAGTCGGACGGGTATCCTCCGCTCACGGAGTTTTTGTAACTCACGGCGCAGACGACGACGCTGCGCGCGCCGTCGACCAGTCGCGAGGCGTCGAAACGCTTGTCGAGATTGCGGCTCAAATAGTCGAGCGAGGAGGAGTATCCGCGCGAGAGCCACTCGCGGAAAAACGCCTCGTCGCCGTCGAACCGGCGGCATTCAGCCACCCCGCACAGGTCGAATCCGACACTTGAAGCGACCTCTTTTATGGTTCCTGAACAGAGCATTGGGACAATATTACGCCCAAAAATACTGATTTTCGGGAAAAATACGTTATTTTTGCGAAGTTTAACGTACCCGAATTTCAAACTTAACTCGAAGAAGGATGAAACTTACCACCTTATACGAGGTGCTTCACGAAAGCATCAAAAAGTTCTCCGACCACATCGCGCTGTCGCAATGGCAGGGAGAGGACATCACATACAGTCAGGTCGGCGAGCGCGTCGCGCAGTTGCAGGAGACGCTCGTGTCGGCGGGACTGAACCCGGGCGACAGAGTGGCGATATTGAGCAGCAACATGCCCAACTGGGGCATAAGTTATTTTGCCGTAACCACCGCAGGATACGTCGCTGTGCCGATACTCCCCGACTTCACCACCGAAGACCTCGACCGCATAATCGAACACTCGGAGACGAAGGCTCTGCTCGTGTCGGACAAACTGTACAACAAGGTGTCGAAGACCACGACCGACAAACTGAACATCGTAATCCGCACGAAGAACCTCAGCATCATCTCGCAGCGGGTGAAGGAGCAGGGTTCGACGGCGATTCCGAAACCGGAGGACTTGGCGGCGATAATCTACACGTCGGGAACGACCTCGTCGCCGAAGGGTGTGATGCTGTCGCACTACAACATCAGCGCGCAGACATGGCTGATAGAGCCGCTGTTCAGGCTCAAAGACGACGACGTGCTGCTGTCGGTGCTGCCGCTGTCGCACACCTACGAATGTTCGCTCGGACTGGTATACGCATTCTCGGCGGGATGCCACATGGTATACCTCGACAAGGCTCCGACGGTATCGGTGCTCACGGCCGCACTCAAAGAGGTGCGACCTACAATCATGATTATCGTTCCGCTCATCATCGAAAAGATATACCGCGCCCGCGTGCTGGCTAAATTCACGTCGAACGCATCCTGGCGGACGATATACAAGGTCGGATTCATGCGCCGCTACCTGCACCGCGTGGCTGGAAAGAAGTTGTTGAAGTTCTTCGGCGGACGCATCCGCTTCCTCGGAATCGGAGGGGCGAAACTCGACACCAATGCCGAGAAGTTCCTCTACGAAGCGAAGGTGCCTTACGCAATCGGCTACGGACTGACGGAGACCGCGCCGCTGCTGGCGGGAGCCGTAGGCGACATGGTGCGCATAGGCTCGACGGGACCGATACTCAAAGGCATCGAAGCGCGGATTGAGAATGTCAATCTCGAAACCGGACAGGGCGAAATCGTCGTCAAGAGTCCGAGCCAAATGATGGGATACTACAAGAACGAGGAGGCGACCAGAGAGGTTATGACCTCCGACGGCTGGTTCCGCACGGGCGACCTCGGCTGTTTCGACAAGGACGGCTGGCTCTACATCAAGGGGCGTCTGAAAAACATGATAGTCGGTCCGAGTGGAGAGAACATCTATCCGGAGGATATAGAAACGGTACTCAACTCGCACGTGTTCATCTCCGAATCGGTCGTAACCGAGCAGGAGGGGCATCTCGTCGCGCTCGTACACTTCGACAAGGAGGCGATAGAGGCGCGCTACGAGGAACTCGTGGACAAGTGGAAGCAGACGAAGCAGGAGTGGGAGCGTTTCAAGGACGAGACCATGGCTGAAATCAAGGAGTATGTGAATGCGCGCGTGAACCGCAATTCGCGCATCACCGAAGTGGTCGAGGAGGAGGAGGAGTTCGTGAAGACCCCGACCAAGAAGATTAGACGCTTCCTCTACAACAACCGCAACAAGGCGTAGGGGGATTGGGAGATAAAGGCTTTAAGGACTTTAAGGTCGTTAGGGAGATTGCGGGCTGCGACGCTAAATCCGTCGCAGCCCGATTCTTTTGCGCAAAGCCATGACGCTTCGGGCGCAAGAATACTCTTTTCGGAAAAATTCGGGGTTATATGAATAAGTTTTGCTAACTTTGTCCGTTATTTTCACGGAAAGAGAGAACATACTATGAATATCAACAGGTTCAATCGCTGGAACAACATTACGGGATGGGCGGTATTCGCCGCGGCAGCCGTAACGTATCTCCTCACGATGGAGTCGTCGTCGAGCCTCTGGGACTGCTCGGAGTTCGTCGCGACATCGTACAAACTCGAAGTGGGACACCCGCCGGGTGCGCCGCTGTTCATGCTGCTCGCACGAATCGCGACCCTGTTCGCGCCGACAACGCACTATGTGCCTCATGCGGTGAATGCCATGAACGCGATAGCGAGTGCGTTCTGCATACTGTTCCTCTTCTGGACGATAACCCATATCGCCCGACGGCTCTACACCAAGGAGGGAAAGGAACTGACGGAGCAGAACGCGATAGCCGTTCTCGGAGCGGGTGCGGTAGGCGCGCTGGCGTACACGTTCACAGACACTTTCTGGTTCTCGGCGGTCGAGGGCGAGGTCTACGCGCTGTCGTCGATGTTCACGGCACTGGTCGTGTGGCTGATGCTAAAATGGGAGGAGCAGGCGGACTCGCCGCACTCGATGCGGTGGATAGTGCTGATTGCCTATCTGATGGGACTGTCGATAGGCGTGCATATCCTGAACCTGCTGACGATTCCCGCGCTGGTGTTCATATACTATTTCCGCAAGTACGACAGAATCACGTTCAAGGGCATCTGTTTCGTAACGCTCATAGCCGGTGCGATACTGCTCGTCATCAACGGCATAATAATCCCGTACACGGTATACCTCGGCGCGCTGGCTGACGTATTCTTCGTCAATACGCTGTCGCTGCCCGTCAATTCGGGTATCGTAACGTTCGTGCTGGCGATGTTCGCCGCGCTGGGCTACTGGATATACGCGACGCACAAGCGGGGCAGCACGCTATGGAATCTGATTGCCGTATCGATAACGATGATTATGCTCGGTTTCTCGTCCTACGCGTCGGTAACTATACGCGCTGCGGTGAATCCGCCGATGAACAGCAACAATCCCGACAATCCGTCGGCGTTGCTGTCGGTACTCAACCGCGACCAGTACGGCAACCGACCGCTGCTCTACGGCGCATCGTATGCCGCGCCGATAGAGAGTTTCACTGAACGGACGTTCTACCACTTCAACAAGAGTACCGGTAAATACGAGCAGAAATCGACGGTGGACGACTACGTATATCCGTCGCAGTTCATGCATCTGTTCCCGCGGATGTGGAACTATCTGAAAGACGAGCGCGACTACAAGCCGTGGGCGGCATACCGCACCAAACTCGATTTCGCGCGCGACGAAAACGGCGAGATACTGCGCGACGAGAGCGGCAGACCGATTCGCGAGGAGGTATTGGACTACGGTCGCAAGGTCGCATACCACGACGGCGAGCAGACACGGACGATAGTCGAACCGACGTTTGCCGAGAATCTGCACTACTTCCTCTCCTATCAGTTGAACTACATGTACTGGCGTTACTTCCTCTGGAATTTCGTCGGTCGGCAGGACGACATACAGGCTTCGGACGTTACGATAACCAACGGCAACTGGCTGTCGGGCATACGCCCGATAGACGAACTCTATCTGGGTCCGCAGACCAACCTGCCGCGCGAGATGGAGGAGAATCCGGCGCGCAACACCTACTATTTCCTGCCGTTCCTGCTCGGCATCATCGGTCTGATATACCAGTTGAACCGCGACCAGCGCAACTTCACGATAGTGATGTGGCTCTTCATCATGATGGGTATCGCGCTGGTGGTCTATTTCAACTCGTCGCCGGGTGAGGTGCGCGAACGGGACTACGTCTACGCGGGTTCGTTCTACGCGTTCTGCATGTGGATAGGGCTCGGGGTACTCGCGCTCAAAGATTTCCTGCAATATCTCGCGAAGCGCGACAACAGGGCGGTGGCAATCGCAGCGACGGCAATCGGACTTGTCGTACCGGCGATACTCTGCGCCGAGAACTGGGACGACCACGACCGCTCGCACCGCTCGATGGCGCGCGACATCGGCTACAACTATCTCGAATCGATAGTTGAGAAAGATGGTGTCAGCCCGATAATCGTCAACTACGGCGACAACGACACGTTCCCGCTCTGGTTCAATCAGGAGGTGGACGGCGTGCGCACCGACGTGAGAGTGATGAATTCGAGTTACCTCGACGGCGAATGGTATGTGGACGAGATGAAATGCAAGGCTAACGACGCCGAGGGCATTCCGTTCTCGCTGCCGCGCGAGAAATACACGTTCGTGAACGACTGGCTGCCGATAAATTCGAAGGTAGACCGCGTGGTCGAGATAAAGGACGTCATCGACTTCGTCCGCAGCGACGACCCGCGCACGAGAATCGACGTGGGTACGGGAATCGCGTCGGACTACATCCCGACCAAGCGCATCGCGCTGCCGGTGAACAAGGACAACGCCATAGCCGCAGGCATCGTCAAGGAGAGCGACCGAGACCTGATGGTCGATACGGTCTACATCAACATGCGCAAGTCGTCGATTTCGCGGTCGGAACTGATGCTGCTCGACATGCTCGCCAACTTCGACTGGAAGCGACCGATATACTTCACGCAGGTGTACGTGTTGCAGAATCTCGGGCTGCTCGACTATCTGCAATTCGACGGATACAGTTACCGTCTGGTGCCGATACTCACGCCGTACAAGAGCGCGTGGGACATCGGTCGCATAGACGCCGACTACGCCTACGACAAGTTGATGAACAAGATGCGCTACGGCAACCTGAAAGACCCAAGGGTCTATGTGGACTACTTCACGCAGTATAACATCATGGTATCGCGTGCGCGCGAGGCGTTCGCCCGCGTGGCGAAGGAGTACATCCGCCGCGGCGACGACCAGCGGGCGGAGGAGTTGCTCGACCGCGGATTGGAGGTGCTGCCGGTAACCAAACTCCGTTTCTCGGAGGCGAACACCTACCCTTTCATCGAGGCGTACTACGCGATAGGCGCGAACGATAAGGGCGATGCGCTGCTGATGGCGTATGCCGACACGCTGATAGACTACATCGAATACTATCTGCAATTCGAGGGCGTGCAGGCAGACCTCGTAACCAACATCATCGACGACAAACTCGACGAACTGTCGCAACTCTACTACCTCGCCGCATACGCCGACCGTCAGGATGCGGTGCGCAGCATCAACGACTACTACCGCACGCTCGGCGCGGAGAACAAGGACCTGATACTGACCGACAGCGAGAAGGCGGATTCGACGGCGACGGAGGAGAAGAAATAGTCGCTTAACGACATCAAGGTCTTTAAGGACCTTAATGTCCTTAAAGCAGAAAAACGCGGATTAGGGGACAAATACGCACTTAATAAGGGATTCGGTATCGCGAATTGACGCGAAATTGTTAATTTTGCAAAAAATAAATGGAAACGATGAAACATAATCTCTCGCTCTACAATACGCTCACCCGCAAGAAGGAGGAGTTCGTGCCGATTAACCCGCAGCATGTCGGAATGTACGTCTGCGGTCCTACCGTCTACGGCGACCCGCATCTGGGACACGCACGACCGGCAATCACGTTCGACCTGCTGTTCCGCTATCTGCAAGCCGAGGGCTACAAGGTGCGCTACGTCCGCAACATCACCGACGTCGGACACTTGGAGCATGACGCCGACGAGGGCGAGGACAAAATCGCAAAAAAGGCGCGGCTCGAACAGTTGGAGCCGATGGAAATCGCCCACTACTACACTGAGCGTTACCACAAGGCGATGGATGCGCTCGGAGTGCTGACGCCATCGATAGAGCCGCACGCTTCGGGACACATCATCGAGCAGATAGAGTTCGTACAGAAGATAATCGATGCCGGATTCGCCTACGAGTCGAACGGTTCGATATATTTCGACGTCGAGAAATACAACGAGAAGCACCGCTACGGATGTCTGTCGGGACGCAATCTCGACGACATCGTAACCAACACCCGCGCGCTCGACGGGCAGGGCGACAAGCACCGCTCGTTCGACTTCGCGCTCTGGAAAAAGGCTTCGCCGGAGCATATAATGCGCTGGTCCTCGCCGTGGAGCGACGGATTCCCGGGCTGGCACATGGAGTGTTCGGCAATGAGCACCAAATATCTCGGCGAGCGGTTCGACATACACGGAGGCGGAATGGACCTGATGTTCCCGCACCACGAATGCGAAATCGCGCAGTCGACAGCCGCGCTCGGACACGACTCGGCGCGCTACTGGGTGCATAACAACATGATAACCATCAACGGGCAGAAGATGGGCAAGTCGCTCGGAAACTTCATCACGCTCGAAGAGTTGTTCAACGGCACGCACCGGCTGCTCGTGCAGGCATATTCGCCGATGACGATACGTTTCTTCATCCTCCAAGCGCACTACCGCTCGACGCTCGACTTCTCGAACGAGGCGTTGCAGGCGGCGGAGAAGGGACTGGACCGTCTGATGAAGGGTATCGAGGCACTGGGCAAGGTGAAGCCGTCGGAGAAATCGACCGTCAATCCTGCCGACCTCGCCGACCGATGCGAAGCCGCGATGGCGGACGACCTCAACTCGCCGATGGTGATTTCGGCTCTGTTCGACTGGGTGCGAATATTCAACTCGCTCGCCGAGGGGCAGCAGACAATCACGGCGGAAGACCTCGACACGCTGCGTGCGACGGTAAACCGCTGGGTATTCGACATCCTCGGTCTGCGCGACGAGAAGCAGGCGCAGGCTGCGGGCGGCGACATGCTCGCTCCGCTGGTCGAGATGCTGCTCGACATGCGAATGGAGGCGAAAGCGGCGAAAAACTGGGCGTTGTCCGACAAAATCCGCGACCGTCTGACGGAGATAGGAATCCGCGTGAAAGACCGCAAGGACGGATACGACTGGGAGATAGAGTAAAGGGAAAGGCGGAGACTTTAACGACCGTAGGGACCTTAAAGACTTTAAGGACTTTAAGGACTTTAAGGTCGTTAAGGAGAAAAATATGGCGGAAAGTTTCGGGAATCGCGAAAAATCACTATCTTTGTGCCGATTAATCCGAAGTGGGTTAGCGTTTAATTATTCATTTATTAAAATTTTATAGCAAAATGGCTGTTAAAATTCGTTTGGCACGACATGGCAAGAAGGCTTACGCTTTCTATCACATCGTCGTTGCAGATAGCAGAGCGCCACGTGATGGTAAATTTATCGAGAAACTGGGTACCTACAACCCTAACACGAATCCTGCTACAATCGACTTGAACTTCGAGCAAGCTCTGAGTTGGTTAATGAAAGGCGCGCAACCTACCGACACCGCCCGTGCGATTCTCTCGTACAAAGGCGTGTTGTACAAGAAACACCTGCTCGGCGGAGTAGCCAAGGGCGCATTCTCGGAGAGCGACGCGGAAGCGAAGTTCAACAAGTGGCTCGGCGAAAAGGAGGGCAAAATCACTGCCAAGGTAAACAAACTTTCGACCGACGCGAAAGCCGAGGAGAAGGCTCGTCTGACCGCTGAGGCTGCCGTCAAGGAGGCTCGCGCGAAGGCTGTCGCCGAGAAGAAAGCCGCTGCCGAAGCAGAAGCGAAAGCCGCAGCAGAGGCTGCCGCTGCTGCCGAAACCGAGGAGAACGCAGCAGAAGCACCTGCCGCAGAGTAGCATCGGAACGAAATGTCGGCGGTAGGACGTGTAAGCAGACTCTTCGGAGCAGGCGGCGAGGTCGGCATAAACCTCTACACGAATTTTCCCGACGACTTCGACTGGGAGGAACAACCGTTGTTCACGTATGTGGACTCGCTGGTTGTTCCTCTTTTTTGCGACTCGTTCTCACGGCGCGGAGCCGCAGGGGCAACGGTCGCATTCGCCGATTTCGACACGCCGAAGCGGGCGGAGATGCTCGTCGGCAAGGAGTTGTTCATCGAGACGGGCGATGACGGGGAGGAGGACGAATTCACGTTCGACGACCTGATAGGATTCCGCGTTTCGGTCGGGCGGCTCAAAGGCGAAGTAACCGACTTTTACGACAACGACGCGAACCCGCTGTTCGAGATAGAGATTGGCGGCAAACGGCATCTCGTACCCGCCGCCGAAGAGTTCATCGCGGCGATAGACTTCGACCGGCGGACGATGAAACTCGTATTGCCGGATGGGTTGTTGGAGTTGTAGAGCGATACTATATGAGAGACCTTAGGGTCCTTAAAGTCCTTAGGGACTTTAAAGTCTTTAAGGTCGTTAAGGTCCTTAAAGAAACAGCGTGGCTTCGGGGAAGCCACGCTGTTTTAGCATACCGCTGCCGCTATGGTCAGAGCCCGAACTCCTTGCGGATGTCGTCCACGGCATCGAGTTTCTCCCAGCCGAAGAACTCAACCTCGCGTTCCACCTCGTGTCCGTTCTCTATGAACTTGACAGCCTTCGTATAAGGGCGGTTGCCGAAGTGTCCGTAGGATGCCGTAGCCTCGAAAATCGGATTTTTCAGTCCGAAGCGGCGGACGATGCTCGCAGGACGCAGGTCGAACAGGCGACCGATGCGCTCGGCGATTTCACCCTCGCTGATACCCAACTTGTTCGTACCGTAGGTATCGACGTAAATCGACAGCGGCTGTGCGATGCCGATAGCGTAACTCAACTGCACCAGAACCTCGTCGGCGACGCCTGCCGCAACCATATTCTTCGCGATATGGCGTGCCGCGTATGCTGCCGAGCGGTCTACCTTCGACGAATCCTTGCCCGAGAATGCACCGCCGCCGTGTGCGCCGCGACCGCCGTAGGTATCGACGATAATTTTGCGACCCGTAAGTCCCGTGTCGCCGTGAGGACCGCCGATGACGAACTTGCCCGTCGGATTGACATGCAGGATATAGTCGTCGCCGATAAGTGCGGCGAGAGGGTCGTTGGCGCGTTCCAGACGAGCCTTGACGCGCGGAATAAGGATGGTGCGGACGTCCTCGCGGATTTGCGGGGCATCGACGCAGTCGTCGTGCTGGGTCGAAACCACGATAGTATGCATGCGCACCGGATGACGCCCGTCGTCGTACTCGATGGTAACCTGGCTCTTGGCATCGGGACGCAGGTAGGTCATCACCCTGCCCTCGCGGCGGATGTCCGCCAGTTCCTTCAAAATCACATGCGACAGAATCAGCGTGGCAGGCATCAGTTCGCGCGACTCGCGGGTGGCGTAGCCGAACATTATGCCCTGGTCGCCGGCACCCTGTTCCTCCTCGGTGCTGCGCACGACACCCTGATTGATGTCGGACGACTGTTCGTGGATTGCCGACAGTATTCCGCATGAGGCGGCGTCGAACTGCAACTCGCTGCGGTTGTAGCCGATACGGTCGATGACGCGGCGTGCGGTCTGCTGAATGTCGACGTAGGCGTCGGAGCGCACCTCGCCCGCGACGACCACAAGTCCCGTCGTGCAGAGCGTTTCGCAAGCGACTTTCGATGACGGGTCGCGACGAAGGAACTCGTCGAGAATGGCATCCGAAATCTGGTCTGAAACTTTATCGGGGTGTCCTTCCGACACCGATTCCGATGTAAACAAAAATCCCATACTTTAATAGTTTAATTTAACGATTAAAATATGGAAGGATATGACTGTTGTATAAAAATGCTGGTTTAGCGATTTTTTATTGTGGTTGCAAGCAGTCCAAATCTTTCCACATTTGCGGGAGCAAAGGTAATGCTTTTATTCGGAATTGCAAGAATGGTGATAGGTAAAATAAGTAATATAGGTAATATAAGTTAACAACTATAAATAACAAAAAGATGTCCGTTCTCTCTTGCAAGAGAGAACGGACATAACGGATACCGCAGCCTCACCGCTATCCGAGGTAGGATTTCAGCAGTTTGCTGCGCGACGAATGGCGCAGGCGGCGGATTGCCTTCTCCTTAATCTGGCGGACACGCTCGCGCGTGAGGTCGAACTTCTCGCCTATCTCTTCGAGCGTCATCTCCGAACAGCCGATACCGAAGAAATAGCGGATGATGTCGCGCTCACGCTCGGTAAGCGTTTCGAGCGCACGGTCGATTTCGGTCGAAAGCGACTCGTTTATCAGTCCGCGGTCGGCATTCGGCGAATCGGGGTTCACCAGCACGTCGAGCAGCGAGTTGTCCTCGCCGTCGGCGAACGGGGCATCCACCGAGATATGGCGACCCGCAACACGCAGCGTATCGGTAACCTTCTCCTTCGGCAGTTCGAGTTCGTTCGCCAGTTCCTCCGGCGACGGAGTACGCTCGTGTTCCTGCTCGAAGCGGGCGAAAGCCTTGTTTATCTTGTTGAGCGAACCTACCTGGTTGAGCGGCAGACGCACGATACGCGACTGCTCCGCCAACGCTTGCAGAATCGACTGGCGAATCCACCATACGGCGTAGGAGATGAACTTGAAACCTCGCGTTTCGTCGAACTTCTCTGCCGCCTTGATAAGACCGAGGTTACCCTCGTTGATAAGGTCGGGCAGGCTCAACCCCTGGTTCTGATACTGCTTGGCAACGGATACCACGAAGCGGAGGTTGGCTTTCGTAAGTTTCTCCAAAGCCTCCTGGTCGCCCTTGCGGATTCGCTGGGCGAGTTCTACCTCCTCCTCGACGGTGATGAGTTCCTCCTTACCAATCTCCTGCAAGTACTTGTCCAACGACGCGCTCTCGCGGTTGGTAATGGATTTGGTGATTTTTAACTGACGCATCTTATATTATATAATTTTTCCTTAAACACAGCCGGCTACTCGACCATGACGTAACTTGCCGCACGTCCGTTCGGGTACACGCCGTCAATCGAACGTATCTTGTCGGTCATGGAATTGAGGTCCGAAACCGAATGAACCGCCCTGTCGTTGATGTGGGTGATGACGAAACCCTCCCTCACGCGCGCTCTGTCGAGCAGTCCGCCGCGCTTGATACCTGCGACCTGCACTCCGCCGCGGATATCGAGTTGCTTGCACAGTTTCGCGCCCGCATCGACGAGTCTGCCGCCGAGAACCTCGACGACATCGACGTCCTCTTTGGTGAGCAATTCGGTTTTACCGGCTTTATTACGCAAAACGACGTCGAAATGTTTCACCGAATCGCCTCTTTTTACGGATATTTTTATCTTGTCGTTCGGTCGGTGCTTGCCGATTTGCTCGGTAAGAGCCGTAGACGAATCTATCGGAGTGCCGTCGATGTCGGTAATTATATCGCCCTTGCGGATGCCCGCTTCGGAAGCCGCACCGCCCTCGACGACCGATGCCACGTAGGCTCCGCCGACAGTCTTGATACCCGTTTCGTCGCCCATCTGGTCGATGAAATCCTGGTCGATATAGCGGTAGGTAATGCCGAGCAATGCGCGCTGGACAACGCCGTACTCCTTCAAATCCATGACTACCTTGCGCACGATGCTCTCCGGAACGGCGAACGAGTAGCCGATATAACTGCCGGTAGAGGACTTGATTACGGTATTGATGCCGACGAGTTCGCCGCGGGTATTGACCAGTGCGCCGCCCGAGTTGCCGGGGTTCACAGCCGCGTCGGTCTGGATGAACGATTCGATGCGGAATTCGCTCGGAATGACATCGAGCCTGCGCGCCTTGGCACTGACGATACCAGCCGTGATGGTCGATTGCAGGTCGAACGGAGAGCCGATGGCAAGCACCCACTCGCCGAGACGCAGCGCGTCGGAACTGCCGAAAGGCAGCGTAGGCAGATTCTCTGCCTCGACCTTAATCAACGCCACGTCGGTTGCGGGGTCGCGACCGATGATTTTGGCATCGAACGTGCGACCGTCGTTGAGTTTCACACGCAGTTTGGATGCGTTCTCGACGACATGGTTGTTGGTTACGATATAGCCGTCCTCGGAGAGAATCACTCCCGAACCGCCCGAACGCTGTTCGCGCTTCTGCGGCGCGCCCTGCTCGCCGTAGCCCTGCGGGAAACCGAAGAACTCGAAGAACGGGTCGAAACCGCGCCGGCTGCCGCCGACCTCGACCTCCTGAATCGATTCGATATTGACGACCGCTTTCACGGCGTTCTCCGCCGCGTATGTCAGGTCGGGATACGACTCCGGAGTATATGACGTAAAATGGGAGCCGACCGACGGCGATTGCACGGCAGCAGGTTCGACATATTCCACCGACGCTTCGGACGAGCCGAGGCGGTCGGCAACCACGTATGCGGATACGCCCGCGCCGACGAGAGCCGATGCCGCGCATACCCCTGCAAACAAAAATGCACTCTTTTTCATAGTTTTCAAAGCATTAAATTAAAATTCATATACACAAAAAGAGTCCAAATACCCCATAGGCAAAATACGGTTTTTACTATTTCGGTTAAGATAACGTGTTGCACATCCGTTTTATTTTATCGCGATACGACAAAAGCTGCCGATACCGCGAAACATCCGAGATATAGCAAATTCCGTTCCAAAGAGGGAAACAACCACAATCATTAGGGACTTTAAGGTCGTTAAAGTCTTTAAGGAGACAGCGACTATGACATTCTGTCAGTCGCGGCGGATGCGGCGGGCGCGGTACTCCGACGGCGACTTGCCAGAACGCTGGCGGAAAAATGCCGAAAAGCGGCTCAATCCGTCGAAATTCAGGGCGTAGGCAATCTCCTTAATCGACATCGAACTGTTTTCAAGCAAATCCTTGGCCTTGTTGAAGCGCAACTGTATCTGGTACTGGGCGGGCGGGATGCCTACATACTGTTTGAACGCACGGCGGAACGTCGTGTAGCCGACATTCAGCCGGCGGGCTATCTCCTCGGGAGAGACGTTCTCGTCGATGCCGCAGCGCATCATTTCGCGGGCGCGGTCGATGATTTCAGTCATCGGCTTGTCGTCGAGCAGGCAGTTGCCGTGCTTGAAAAGCATCGAGCCGAGCATGTGAATCACGATACCCGAAACCAGTTGCTGGAAACCGCTGCGCTCGGCTTTCGCACTGCGGAAAATCTCGTTGTAGCACTCCTCGATGCCGAGGCTGTAACCGATATGCAGCAGCGGGGTGCGGCGGTCGAAAAAGCCGGCAGACACCCTGTTGTCCATATCGGCACCGCGGAATCCGACCCACCATTCGCGCCACCCCGTATCGGGGTCGGGCGAATAGGAGTGCCACTCGTCGGGAAAGAGCAGGATTACCGTTCCGCCCGAAACGCGCGTCGGAGGGCAGGATGCCGAACGGAAAGTGCCTTCTCCCTCGACGATATAGACCAACTGGTATTCGTCGAGCGTGCGACCGCTCTTGACAGTGCCGTAAACCGACGGATGCTGCGAAACGGGATAGGGATGCCGCGGAGGAACACTTTGGAATCCGACGGTGGTACACACCATACCCCACCGCTCGTCGTGGGCGGCAACCGTCGTATAGACGCTCTCGCAGGATGCATCGGGAGAAATCATAAAGCAAAGATAAACAAAAAAAAGAAAAGTCCTTAAAGACTTTAAGGTCTTTAAAGTCCTTAGGGAGTTTTTCGGGGAGGAGGGTGCAGAAAACGGGAATATCTTTGGTTAATCCGTAAATTTTGAGTATTTTCGCAAATCGTTTGCGGATAAGCCGCAAACGGGAACAATATTTAACACCAAATACACACCTATATAAAATGAAAAAAGCAATTCAATTCGGAGCGGGTAACATCGGACGCGGATTCATCGGCGCCGTACTCGAACAAGCCGGATATCATGTCGTTTTCGCAGACGTGAATCAGACTGTAATCGACAAAATCAACGAAGACAAGTGCTACACGGTACACATCATGGACGTGGAGTGCGTGGAGCAGAAGATTACGAACATCTCGGGCGTGAACTCGACGACGGATGCCGTCATCGCGGAAATCGCCGACGGACAGACCGAACTCATCACGACGGCTGTCGGAGTGGTGATTCTGCCGCGCATCGCACCGGCAATAGCCAAGGGCATCGCCGCACGCCGCAAGGCAGGCATCGAAAAGCCGCTCAACATCATCGCATGCGAGAACGCCGTGCGCGCCTCGTCGCAACTGAAAGAGCATGTACTCGGCAACCTCGAAGGCGAGGACAAGGCTTACTGCGAGAAATGGGTCGGATTCCCCGACTGCTCGGTAGACCGCATCGTGCCGCCGGTACGCAGCGAGAACCCTATCGACGTTGTCGTGGAGGCATACTACGAGTGGAACGTAGAGCAGGCGTCGTTCGTCGGAGGTGCGCCGCACATCGCAGGCATGAACCTCGCCGACAACCTCATCGCATACATCGAGCGCAAACTATTCACCCTCAACACCGGACACGCAATCACGGCATACACGGGCAAGATGAAGGGCTACGCCACTATCGACGAGAGCATCGCCGACGAGAAAATCTACGCCATAGTCAAGGCTGCGATGCAGGAGAGCGGACTCGGTCTTATAGCCAAATACGGTTTCGACAAGGAGGCGCACTTCAAGTACATCGACAAAATCATAGGTCGTTTCAAGAACCCTTATCTGAAAGACGACGTTACGCGCGTGGGTCGCGAGCCGCTGCGCAAACTTTCGGCGACAGACCGATTGGTGAAACCTACCCTCACGGCGCGTGAAGCGGGCGTGGCGACGCCGAACCTGCTGCTGGGCATCGGCGCGGCACTCCACTACAACAATCCAGAGGATGCGCAGAGCGTAACGATGCAGGAGAAAATCGCGGCTCTCGGACTGAAAGCGGCTATGGCGGAAATCGCATCGTTCGACGCGGACGCACCGATTCTCGACGAAATCGCGGCGGCGTTCGGGCAGGTCGAAAAAGCGATAAACTAACCCGACCGACAAACCTAAAACCTAACTCAAATGACACAGGAACAGGAAAAAAAGTTTAGATACTGGCAGTGGCGCACGATTATCGGAACGATGATAGGATATGCGATATTCTATTTCGTGCGCAAGAACTTCTCGTTCGCAATCCCCGGTCTGACAGCCGAATACGGCATCTCGAAGGCGACCTTCGGTGCGGTGCTCGCAATCGGCAGTTTCATATACGGCATCTCGAAACTCGTGAACGGTTTTCTGGCAGACCGCGTGAACGGTCGCTGGCACATGGTTACGGGATTGTCCGTCAGTGCGATATGCAACCTCATCTTCGGTGCGGGAGCGGTAATCTGCGCCTACTTCGTGGGTGCCGACTACGGCGACGCCTTCGTCAAGGCGATGGTGATACTGTTCACCATTCTGTTCATCGTCAATCAGATTGTGCAGGGATGCGGATTCCCTCCGTGCAACCGGCTCATAACCCACTGGGTGCCGCCACAGGAATTGGCGACGAAGATGTCCATCTGGAACACCTCGCACTCCATCGGCGCATTCGTCGCAGCCGTACTGTGCGGTGCGATTATGGGCAGCATGGGTACTAACATGAGCGGCAATCCGGAGGTCGTGGCACGCATCACCGAGAATCTCGGCGACAACGTCAGTCCGGAGCGACTGACCAATGCAATCGAGCATGTCGGCGCATGGCAGTGGGCGTTCCTCATTCCGGCGTTCATCGCCGTTGCGGGTGTGATTTTCATCATCATCACCCTGCGCGACACGCCTAAATCGGTCGGACTGCCCGAACTCGGCGGCACCGGCGAGAACAAAAAGGCGGAGAGCAGCGAGCAGGAGCGTCGCGACCACAACAAGTTCATACTGCACAAGGTCATCCTGAACCCTATCGTATGGATTCTCGCGCTGGGCGACTTCTTCGTATACATCGTCCGCATGGCTGTACTCGACTGGGGACCTTCGTTCTTGCAGGACAGCCACGGTCTGACGGCTGCCCAGTCGGCATGGGTGGTGGCGATATTCGAGGTATTCGGCGTCATCGGCATGCTCACGGCGGGCATCATCACCGACAAACTCTTCAAGGGACGCGGTCAGCGCACGTGCGTATTCTGCATGTTGGGCGTCGTAGCGTTCGTGGCGGCGTTCTACTTCTTCCCTGAGGATACGAATCCTCTGGTGTTGAGCGGATTCCTCATCTGCGCAGGATTCTTCCTCTACGGTCCGCAGGCACTTATCGGCGTTATCGCGTCGAATCAGGTAACGCGCCGCGGAGCATCGTCGGCACTGGGAATCATCGGCTTCGTAAGTTACATCGCGCCGATTATCTCGGGATACGTATTCGGACTTATCGCCGACAACCCTAAGTTCGGTTGGGAAGGCGTATTCAAGATTATGATTTTCGTCGGAATACTCGGTCTGGTAACGCTTGCGACCCTCTGGAACATGAAGGCGGACGCTTACGACCACAACGAGGAGGCTGCCGCGAAATAATCGGCACGCCAACGATTTCTCTCCCCTTCTGCGGCAATGGTCGCGGGAGGGGAGTTTTTTTTTGGGGGGGGGAAGGGAAGGAGGGGTTTTAGGGACCTTAGGGACTTTAAAGACTTTAAGGTCGTTAAGGACTTTAAGGACCTTAAAGAAAACCGTCCTGCCGACCTTAAAGGCGGCGCCTGACAACCACCGCACAACCCACAGCACGCAGCAAAGAACCGTCCTGCCCAACCTTAACCGACGACAAGCCGAGAGCAGTCGAACTTGTTCGGACTGCCGAGGCGCGAAGGAGGAAAAGACCGCGCAGCGGGATTAAAGTCCTTAAACAACCGGCGCTTGACAACCTTCCCCCAGCCGAGGGCAAATGAAATTTGCATTTGCCCTCGGCTTTTACTATCTTTGTAACCCTTAATCCGCACCCTTATGCGCGGAGGGGCAAAAACAGACATTCGATTTACCGAAAACAACATTCAGAAACTGTTTGAATTTTATTTCGAGATTATTTGAGAGTGATTTTCGAGCAGATTTCTTTTGCGGATTTGCAGGTAATAGCGGGCTATTTCCAAAAAGACGGAAAATAAATATGCCGAAAATAACCTCAAAGAAGCCGAAACTTTTTAGACAGAAAGCGTAAAACACGATATAATAAAAGCAAAACAGTTTCTTATGGCACGTGTAGTGATAGGACTTTCGGGAGGCGTCGATTCCTCCGTAGCCGCGTATCTACTCAAACGGCAGGGACACGAAGTGATAGGTCTGTTCATGCGTAACTGGCACGACACGACGGGTACACTCGAAGGCGACTGTCCGTGGTACGACGACCAGATGTTCGCCGAACTCGTCGCCAAGCGGCTCGACATTCCGTTCCACTACGTCGACTTGTCGCAGGAGTACCGGAAACGCGTCGTGGATTACATGTTCGCCGAATACGAACGCGGACGGACGCCGAATCCCGACGTGCTGTGCAACCGCGAGATAAAGTTCGACGTATTTCTGAAAGAGGCTCTGAAATTAGGTGCCGAGTTCGTCGCCACGGGGCATTACTGCCGCAAGCGCGAGGAGGAAACCGACGGCGGAATCTCCTACTCGCTGCTGGCGGGCAGCGACCCGAACAAGGACCAGAGTTACTTTCTGTGCCAACTCTCGCAGGAGCAGTTGCGCTACGCGATGTTTCCGGTCGGAGACATGCTCAAACCCGAGGTACGGCGCATAGCCGAGAAGCAGAAACTCGCCACGGCGAAGCGCAAGGATTCGCAGGGGATATGTTTCGTCGGCAAGGTTGATTTGCCCGTATTCCTCCAACAGAAACTCGCCGCCAAGAAAGGAAACATACACGAGATACTGCCGACGTGGCGCAGGTACGCCGAGTACGGCGCACAGACCGAGTTAGAGCGGCTCGCCGAACCGTTCCGCTACACCGTTCGCGACGGCAAGAAAATCGGCGAACACAACGGAGCGCACTTCTACACCATAGGGCAGCGCAAGGGGCTTGGCATCGGCGGTCGCAAGGAGTCGCTGTTCATCATCGGCACGGATGTGGCGACCAACACGATATATGTCGGCGAGGGTGATTCGCACCCGGGGCTGTACCGTCGTGCGCTGCGCATCGAACTCGACGAGATGCACTGGATAGAGCCGCGTAAGGCGATGAAGCCGGGTGAGAGCCGGCATTTCGACGTCAGAATCCGCTACCGCCAGCCGTTGCAGGGAGCGACGCTCACCGTCAGGGACGATGCCGCCTACATACTGTTCGACGAACCGCAGCGCGGAATCACCGCAGGGCAGTTCGCGGCTTGGTACGACGGCGACGAACTGGTCGGTTCGGGCGTAATAACCGCATAAATGAGAGTGATTATGAAATTTTAATTAAAACATGGTCGCAGTTCGGGAAATTTTATTATATTTGTTATTCGGAAAAGATTAGAAACAGAAAAGAATAGAAAATATCATTAACTAACAAATTAACGAAAACCAAGAATCATTATGGCAAACGTAAAACGTGTCTACACTTTCGGCAACAAGGAAGCCGAAGGTAACGGCAAAATGAGAGAGTTGCTCGGCGGAAAGGGTGCTAACCTCGCCGAGATGAACCTTATCGGAATTCCGGTTCCTCCGGGATTCACCATCACGACCGAGGTCTGCACCGAATACTACAAGCACGGTCGCGAGGCGGTCATCGAGATGCTGCGTCCGGAAGTGGAGAGCGCAATCAAGAATATCGAGAAACTTACGGGCATGCGTTTCGGCGACAACCAGATGCCGCTGCTCGTGTCGGTTCGTTCGGGCGCACGCGCGTCGATGCCCGGCATGATGGATACCATCCTCAACCTCGGTATGAACGACGTAGCAGTCGAGGCTGTCGCAAAGCGCACGGGCAATCCGCGCTTCGCATGGGACTCGTACCGCCGCTTCGTGCAGATGTACGGCGACGTGGTACTCGGCATGAAGCCGGTATCGAAGGAAGACCACGACCCGTTCGAGGTACTCATCGACGCCCAGAAGGAGAAACGCGGCGTGAAGATGGATACCGAACTGACCACCGACGACCTGAAAGAACTGGTAGCCGCATTCAAGAAGGCTATCAAGAAGCAGACCGGCAGTGAGTTCCCGACCAATCCTTGGGACCAGTTGTGGGGTGCAATCTGCGCCGTGTTCGGTTCGTGGATGAACGAGCGCGCAATCCTCTACCGCAAGTTGAACAACATCCCGAGCGAGTGGGGAACCGCCGTTTCGGTACAGGCGATGGTATTCGGCAACATGGGCGAGAACTCGGCTACGGGTGTGGCTTTCTCGCGCGATGCCGCAACCGGCGAGAACATCTTCAACGGCGAGTACCTCGTGAACGCACAGGGCGAGGACGTGGTAGCGGGTATCCGCACGCCGCAGCAAATCACAATCGAGGGTTCGAAGCGTTGGGCGAAGGCACAGAACATCAGCGAGGAGGAGCGCAAGGCTAAATACCCTTCGCTCGAAGAGGTGATGCCGGAGGTCTACAAGGAACTCAACGAGATACAGCACCACTTGGAGCAGTACTTCACCGACATGCAGGACATCGAGTTCACGATTCAGGACGGCAAACTCTGGATGTTGCAGTGCCGCAACGGCAAGCGCACCGGTGCCGCGATGGTGAAAATCGCTATGGACATGCTCCGCGAGGGTCTTATCGACGAGAAGACCGCGGTTCTGCGCTGCGAGCCTGCGAAACTCGACGAGTTGCTCCACCCAGTATTCGACAAGGAGGCTATCAAGAGTGCGAAAGTCATCGTCAAGGGTCTGCCTGCTTCGCCGGGTGCCGCAACGGGTCCTGTCGTATTCTTCGCCGACGACGCGGAGAAGCACTTCGCCGCTACGGGCAAAAAGGCTGTCCTCGTCCGCATCGAGACGTCGCCTGAGGATTTGAAGGGTATGCTCGACGCCGCCGGCATCCTCACCGCACGCGGAGGCATGACCTCGCACGCAGCCGTCGTTGCCCGCGGTATGGGCAAGTGCTGCGTATCGGGTGCAGGCGAACTGGAAATCGACTACAAGGCACGCACCATCAAGGTGAACGGCTATACCATCAAGGAGGGCGACTGGATTTCGCTCAACGGTTCGACCGGCGAGGTTTACCTCGGCGAGGTCGCTACCAAAGAGGCCAACCTCGACGGCGACTTCGGCAAGTTGATGGAACTCGCCTCGAAATATTCGGTGCTGAAAGTACGCGCCAATGCCGATACGCCGCGCGACGCGCAGCAGGCATTCGCATTCGGTGCCGAAGGTATCGGTCTCTGCCGCACGGAGCACATGTTCTTCGAGGGCGACCGCATCAAGGCTATCCGCGAGATGATTCTCGCCGACGACGAGGCAGGACGCCGCGTGGCTCTCGCCAAGTTGCTGCCGATGCAGAGAGGCGACTTCGAGGGTCTGTTCAAGGTGATGAAGGGTTATCCTGTCATCGTCCGTCTGCTCGACCCGCCGTTGCACGAGTTCGTGCCGCACACCGAGAAGGAGCAGCGCGAAATGGCTGCCGAGATGAACATCCCTTACGAGAAAATCGTTGCCAAGGTCGAGGCTCTGCACGAGCAGAACCCGATGCTCGGACACCGCGGATGCCGTCTGGGCAACACCTATCCTGAAATCACCGAGATGCAGAGCCGCGCAATCATCGAGGCTGCGATGAACGTGAAGGCTGCGGGTACGCCTGTCAAGGTGGAAATCATGGTTCCGCTCGTCGGCAACCACAAGGAGTTGCGCTACCAGAAGAACATCATCGACCAGACCGCCAACGCCGTGTTCAGCGAGCGCAACGATAGAATCGACTACCTCGTGGGTACGATGATTGAGGTTCCGCGTGCAGCCGTAACGGCAAATCAGATTGCCGAGGTTGCGGAGTTCTTCTCGTTCGGTACGAACGACCTTACGCAGATGACGCTCGGATTCTCGCGCGACGATATAGGAAAATTCCTGCCTGTATACCTCGAAAAGAACATTCTGAAAGCCGACCCGTTCAAGATTCTCGACCGCAACGGTGTAGGACAACTCATCCGCGAAGCCGTGTTCAAGGGTCGTTCGACCCGTCCGGAACTCAAATGCGGTATCTGCGGTGAGCATGGCGGCGAACCGTCGTCGGTAGAGTTCTGCCACTTCGCAGGTCTGAACTACGTAAGTTGCTCGCCTTACCGCGTGCCTATCGCACGTCTGGCAGCGGCTCACGCGGCATTGAGCGAGAAATAGCAGCGGGATTAGGCGTGAATTGCGCCGACAACCGTTCCGACAATCGTCCTTCTTCGCACGGTCTCCTCCACGGCGGCTGTGCAGGAGAAGGGCGATTTCGCTATCGGTCTGCGGAAGAAACAAATTCAACCTTTTCATTAAGCCGAGGGCAGAGCCGAACCTGTTCGGACTATGCCGAGGCAGGAAAAGGAAGAAATAAATTCAACGTCATCCTGAGTGAAACGAAGGATCTAATTATCATAACTATTTCAACAGATGTTTCGCTACGCTCAACATGACGAAAGGAGAATTTACAATGACAGATAGCAAGATGTACGGTTCAGCGATGACGGACATCGGATTCCGATACAAAAAATGTATACGACTATCCGAAAAAACAGTCGGAAAAGTTGCAAAAAGGCGTCGTTTTTGTTTTGACATTCGGACGCTTTGTTGAAAAAAATCGCTCTTGTAGCGAGAAATCGATATGGAATTATTATATTTGGGAAATATTTGAAGGTTCTTAATTCACTAAAAATTCAAAGGCTATGAAAAAACTTATTCTTACTTTGGCGGTTCTGTTCTGCGCATTCAGCGCATCGGCTCAGGACGGTTGGACAATCGGCGGTCGTATCGGCTCGGGATTCCAGGCAGTTACCTCGTATCACGGACTCGGCGACGTGGCTGGAAAACCATTCTATCTCGAAGCACGTTTCGGTATGTCGTGGTGCAATGCCGGAGCCAGCGTAATGGCTGATTTCACCGCTCTCGCAGCATGGCGTTGCTTCGAGTTCGGAAATTACAGCGCAGGTAACTTCTTCTCCGACTTCGGTTGCGGTCTCAACGTCGGCGGTCGCGAGCATGCAGCATACGTAGGTCCTTGCGGACTGGCTCGCATAGGCTTCAAGTTCTCCGGCGCACCGGTTTCGCTTTCGGCAGACTGGACTCCGGTATTCGGCGCAGCAATCGGATACGGCAAAGGCTATTCCAATGCGTCATTCTACAAGTACGGTCTTGCCAACCTCGGCATCACCTGCACGTACAACTTCTAATAGGCTGATTACACAGACAAAACACTCGCCCGCGCTTCGGAGCGCGGGCGAGTGTTTTGTTTTCAACGACCTTAAAGTCATTAGGGTCATTAAAGACTTTAAGGTCGGCGGCAGGTAGAAAGCCTGCCGCCATAACAAAACTGCCGAGATTTTCGGTGAGGTAGTTTACTCGGTGTAAATGACCGATGCCGAAATCGAATGTAACGAAGCAGATTGCCCGTTATCACGCACCGACAGCCTATTTCGTCTTGTAGGCGCAGCGGAACTTGCCCTTCACGAGGTTCATTATCTTGCCGCGCAGAAGATTGCGGCGCAGAGGCGACAGATGGTCGGTGAAGACCTCGCCCTCGATATGGTCGTACTCGTGCTGGATTACGCGCGCCGGCAGTCCGTCGAACTCCTCGTCATGCTCGACGAAATTCTCGTCGAGGTAGCGCATGCGGATTCGCACCGGACGGCGCACGTTCTCGTGGATGCCAGGCAGCGAAAGGCAGCCCTCCTCGAAGAGGTCGGTCTCCTCGCTGCGCTCGTAAATCCGCGCATTGACGAACACGCGGCGATAGTCGGCGAGCGACGGGTCTTCATCGCCCCACGGAGTGCAGTCGACGATGAACATACGGATGTTCTTGCCGATTTGCGGAGCGGCAAGCCCTACCCCGCTCGCTTCGGTGAGCGTCAGGAACATGTCGTCCACGAGTTTCTTGAAATCGGGATACGAAGCGTCGATATCGACCGACTTATTGCGCAATACGGGCGAACCGTAGATTACTATCGGATAAATCATACCTATATATATTATTACATTTCACATTATCAATCCAAACAGATTCTTCGCGTTGCTCAGAATGACGTCAATTTTACGATTCGTCATCCTGAGTGAAACGAAGGATCTAATTTTCAGAACCAATCAAAACAGATGTTTCGCTACGCTCAACATGACGGCTGTTAGACATTACATTTCAAACGCTGTCGGCGTATGTTTATTGTTTGGGCGGCGGCGAAACGTAGTCGTGCTTCGTCCGCAGCACCTTGTTTACTGCTTTCAGAACCATAGGTTCGAATATCTCGGCGTAACACCGCATGTTGGGATGCACCCCGTCGGCGCACCACTTGCGGGGCATGCCGCCGCGCTCGTCGGCGAGTGCCGAATGGTAGTCGAGCCAGTATATCCCCTCGCCCGCGGCATATTCGCGCAGCATCGCATTCAGTTCGGCTATCGCCTGCGCCGGTCGCATCTCCCTGCGCCAGCGGAACTCCGCGGCAGGAGGTACGGAACATAGGATGACCTTAATTCTATGTGCCTTGGCGAGTTCGCACATAGAAGCGATGTTGCCAAGAATATTCTCGTACGATATGGCACCGTTGTTCTGCGCGATGTCGTTCGTACCTGCCATGATGACTACCGCCCGTGGACGGAGGTCGAGTACGTCGCGGCGGAAGCGCACGAGCATCTGCGACGACGTCTGACCGCTGATACCGCGTCCGACGAAATTGTTGCGAGCGAAGAAGAGCGAATCGAACTTCGCCCAGTTGTCGGTAATCGAATTGCCCATGAACACCGCGTCGGGGCGTCTGCCGCTGTTTTTCAGGTCGGCATTCGCCCGCTCGTAGCGACCGAATTTAGCCCAGTCCTTCGGTTTCTGCGCCGAGGACTGTCCCGATGCGCAGGCGATGCTCACGAGGAGCAGAAGCGATATGGCAACGATTCGTTTCACGGTCGGTTTACTTGCGGCTGTCCATGTAGGATTGCAGAATCACGGTGGCGGCGACCTTGTCGACGAGCGACTTGTCGCGGCGAGCCATACGACCGATGCCGCTCTCGCGGATAGTGCGCTGGGCGATTACCGAGGTGAAGCGTTCGTCGTAAAGCACGACCTCCTTGTCGGGAAACCGCGCTCGCAGACGGGCTGCGAGAGGCTCGATGAAACGCATCGTCTCGGACGGAGTGCCGTTCATCTGCGACGGCTTGCCGAGGACTATCGTATCGACGTCGTTGGCGGCGCAATAGTCGGCTACGTAGCGTTCGAGCGACTTGGAATCGACCGTCTCCAACGCCCCCGCGATGATGCGCAGTGGGTCGCTGACGGCGAGTCCCGTCCGCTTCGTACCGTAATCTATTGCGAGAATCCGTCCCATGTCCGTTCATTCGTGCGCGACGGCACGCCGCAGCCGGTCCGGCTCACGACATGCCGTCGCACGTTTGTCGATTAAAGGTGAAGTTTCTTGTAAAGCGGGCGGAACGACGTTTCGGCATCGACCATGGCATATACCTTGTCGACAGCCACGCGCTCCTGCTGCATCGTGTCGCGATGACGGACGGTAACCGTGCCGTCTTCGAGCGTCTGGTGGTCGACAGTGATACAGAACGGAGTGCCGACCGCATCCTGACGGCGGTAACGCTTGCCGATGGAGTCCTTCTCGTCGTAAACCACGTTGAAATCGTATTTCAAATCATCGACGATTTTCTGTGCGAGTTCCGGCAGTCCGTCCTTCTTGACGAGCGGCATAACGGCGGCTTTCGTCGGTGCGAGACATGCAGGGATGCGCAGTACCACGCGTTCCTCGCCGTTGTCGAGTTTCTCCTCGCAGTAGGCTGCCGACATGACTTGGAGGAACATGCGGTCTACGCCGATAGAGGTCTCGACGACGTACGGAACATAACTCTTGCCCGTTTCGGGGTCGAAATACTGAATCTTCTTGCCCGAGAACTCCTGATGACGACCGAGGTCGAAATCGGTGCGGGAGTGTATACCCTCGACCTCCTTGAAACCGAACGGGAAGTTGTACTCGATGTCGGTAGCGGCATTAGCGTAGTGAGCCAGTTTCTCGTGGTCGTGGAAACGGTAGTTGTCGTCGCCGAAGCCGAGCGCGCGGTGCCATGCCATACGGGTGTTGCGCCACTCGTTCCACCACTTCATCTCCGTTCCCGGCTGCACGAAGAACTGCATCTCCATCTGCTCGAACTCGCGCATGCGGAAGATGAACTGGCGTGCGACGATTTCGTTGCGGAACGCCTTGCCTATCTGTGCGATACCGAAAGGCAGTTTCATACGACCGGTCTTCTGGACATTGAGGAAATTGACGAAGATTCCCTGTGCCGTTTCGGGGCGCAGGTATATCGTGTTCGCACCATCCGACGTGGAACCCATCTGGGTCGAGAACATCAGGTTGAACTGGCGCACGTCCGTCCAGTTGCGTGTACCCGAAATAGGGCATACGATTTCGCAATCGATGATAATCTGGCGCAACCCGGCGAGGTCGTTGGCATTCAGCGCGTCGGCGAAACGCTTATGCACCTCGTCGCGCTTGGCTGCCGTTTCGAGAACGCGGGGCGACGTGGCACGGTACTGCGCCTCGTCGAACGCCTCGCCGAAACGCTTGCGCGCCTTGTCCACCTCCTTCTGAATCTTCTCGTCCTGCTTGGCGAGCCAGTCCTCGATAAGGACATCGGCGCGGTAACGCTTCTTGGAATCCTTGTTGTCGATGAGCGGGTCGTTGAACGCCGCTACGTGTCCCGAAGCCTCCCACGTGCGCGGGTGCATGAAAATCGCGGCATCGATACCGACGATGTTCTCGTGGAGTTTGACCATCGAGTCCCACCAGTAGCGTTTGATATTGTTCTTCAACTCCACGCCGTTCTGACCGTAGTCGTAGACTGCGCCAAGTCCGTCATAGATTTCGCTCGACGGGAATATGAATCCGTACTCCTTGCAGTGAGCGACCAATTTCTTAAACAGTTCGTCCTGTGTCATGGTTTTATGATGTTTATACTTTTTGCATTTTTCAATTTGGCAAAGATACGAATAAGCGAGGGGAAAGCAAAATTTATTTTTAACTTGTGGGGAAAGAGGGGCTTTAAAGACCTTAGGGACTTTAAGGACCTTAAAGACTATCTGGGGAGCGAAGATTTTCGCAAAAATGCGCGGAATTGCCGATTTAATTCATAACTTTGTATTACATAAGATAATAACCATACCTAAACTATCTGAACATGAACAAGAAACTGCTGCTCGCATCCATCGCCGCTTCACCGCTGTTCGCAGGATGCGTGGACAAGCCGGCTCCGCTGCCCGAGAACGCCCGTCCGAACATAATATTCATATTCGCGGACGACCTCGGAATAGGCGATTTGAGTTGCTACGGCGCAACCCGCATTTCGACACCGAACATAGACCGTCTCGCCTCGCAGGGGCAGCGGTTCACCAACGCCTATGCAACCTCGTCCACCAGTACGCCGTCGCGGTTCGGGCTGCTCACGGGAATGTATCCGTGGCGGCAGGAGAACACGGGCATAGCCCCGGGCAACTCGGAACTAATCATCGACACCGAGTGCCACACGCTCGCCGACGCGATGCATGACGCGGGATACGCGACCGGAGCGGTCGGCAAATGGCATCTCGGACTCGGACCTGCCGGCGGAACCGACTTCAACGTCGAGATTCGCCCCGACGCCCGCGACATCGGGTTCGACTACGAATTTCTGATTCCGGCGACGGTAGACCGCGTGCCGTGCGTATTCATCGAGAATGGTCGTGTGGTCGGGCTCGACCCGAACGACCCGATAACGGTAAACTACAAGCACAAGGTAGGCAACGAACCTACGGGCGCGGAGAACCCCGAGTTGCTGAAACTCCGTCCGAGCCACGGACACGACAACACGATAGTGAACGGAATCTCGCGCATCGGCTGGATGACGGGCGGCAAATCGGCTCTGTGGGTCGATGAGGACATCGCCGACACCATCGCCGAGAAGGCGACGCAGTTCATCGCGGCGCACAAGGACGAACCGTTCTTCCTCTACATGGGAACGAACGACGTGCATGTGCCGCGCGTGCCGCATCCGCGGTTCGCGGGCAAGAGCGGTCTGGGAAGCCGCGGCGACGTGATTCTGCAACTCGACTGGACCATAGGCGAGGTGATGCGGACGCTGGACAGTCTCGGAATCGCCGACAACACGCTGCTGATTTTCACGAGCGACAACGGTCCGACAATCGACGACGGATATCAGGACGAAGCGTTCATGCGTCTGAACGGGCATACGCCGTCGGGCATCTACCGCGGCGGGAAATACAGTCTCTACGAGGCGGGGACGCGCATTCCGTTCATCGTCAGATGGCCGTCGTATGTCAAATCGGGCGAACAGTCAGCCGTTTTCTCGCAAATCGACGTATACCGTTCGCTTGCCGCGCTCACGGGGACTGAACTGCCCGAATGCGCAGCACCAGACAGCCGCAATCATCTGCCGGAACTTCTCGGCGTAGGACACGAGGACCGTGAATACATAGTGCAGCAGAACCGTCAGAACACGCTCGCCATAATGAAGGACGGCTGGAAGTATTTCGAACCGAGCGACAAGCAGACTTACGAATACCGCAAGTCGGTCGAACTCGGCAACTCGCCGCAGCCGCAACTCTACCGCATCGCGAAAGACGAGCGCGAGCGCAGGAACGTCGCTGCCGAATACCCCGAGAAGGTCGCCGAACTCGCCGCACTGCTCGACGAGGTAAGACAGCGGAAATAACGGAATGCTGATGATATTATAAAAATCCCGCACCTCGAAGTGCGGGATTTTTCGTGAATGTTTTGCAGATTGTGCAAAAATAGATAATTTTGCATTGTCCTGCGGGACAGACATATTTTGATGAAAGTGTATTAGCATTTTATCCTTGTACGGAAATCTGGAAAATTTCATTATCACGAGGACGGCAATCACACTCGTCACCTTGTATTGCGGTATCACGGCATCTGTTTTGGCGGCATTATTGCCCCATACCCGATACGGGTGTGGGGTATTGTTTATTCGTGATAAGGCATTCCAGAGCCTCCGTACAGATAAACTAATCGACCTCACACTTTCTTGTTTTTATGGCTTGACGGATATTCGGGGTCGGCATCCGGAACTAAAAATTATCTTATCATGAAAAAACTTTGTTTGATGCTTGCCGTTGCCGGCATGATGTGTTCGTGCGCATCGACCGTAAAGACCCGTTCGTCGAGAACCGCCAAACTGCCGGCGAACATCTCGCTCTCGCCGAGTACGACCGACCTGAAAGTCGCCGAAACCAAATCCTACGGTTTATACGAGGCACTCCGCAAGAACGGGAAACCGAAATTCATCGCCAAAGGAGCGGGACAGCGCGAGGCTTGTGCGGATGCTCTGGCGAAAAGCGGTGCGGACGTGCTTATCAATCCGTCGTACACCTACACATACAAGGGCAAGAATCCTGTGATGTCGAAACTTATCAAGGTCGAGGTTACGGGTTACGCCGCCACATACGGCGGATTCCGCTCGACGACGCTCGAAGATGCGGCGGTAATCTCCAAACTCCGTGAGCCGGCAGCCGTGATAATCAAGACAGTCGAACCTGCCAACGAAAAATAGCGGAAGCGATGAAACGACTAATAATCATCGCCGCCGTCGCGTCGGTCATGGCGTCGTGCGCCGTTACCAAAACGCGGACGGCACGTACAGCCGACATTTCGAGCGAGATTACGCAGATGCCGACCGTCGTGGAACTCGACGTCGCCGACAAGCGCGAAAAGTCCGACGTGTTCGAGTGGGCGAACCGCATGTTCTCGTTCAAGCGTCGCATCGGCATCAAGGAGAAGACGCAGGAGGCTGTCGCACAGATTCTCGAACGCACGGACGCCGACGTTCTGATAGAACCGAAAGTGTCGGTAGACCGCAAAATCAAGCCGTTCGCCACGGACTATACCCTGTCGGTGAGCGGTTATCCCGCGAAATACAAGGCGTTCCGCACGGCGACTGTCGAAGACATCGAAACCGTCAATGCGCTGCGCAAGCCCGCCGAACACCGCACGATAAGGATTGCCGACTACATGCGTCCGCAGACGGCGCATCTGTCGCGGCAGACCCGCAACACCGTCGCGATAGCCGACGCGGTAACCAGGAAGCCGCGCTGGGAACGTAAGAGCGGATACATGGGAATGGTCGATGCGGGATTTATTCTCGGCTGCAAGTACGGTGCGGAGGACGGTCTGCACATCTCCACCACGCACGGTGCGTTGATTGCACACCGTTTTTTCCTCGGTCTGGGACTGGCTTATCAGGTGATTCCCGATTTGCAGGTAGAACAGTCGAACTACTACTCGGGAGGTCGCTACGGATATTACTACACCACACTTGAAGGCGACACCGCCCACATGCTGAACGGATTTTTCAATTTCCGCGCGTATGTTCTCAAACGGCGCGTTTCACCGTTTCTGGATGCAAGAGTGGGTTTCAATTACTCAACCCAAAGCCGCGACGGCAATTCGGAAATCGGGCTGTACTGGGATGCCGGCATCGGTTTGAGCGTCGGACGGTTCAACGTTTCGGGCGTTTACGCCCAATATGCGGACACCGACGGTTTCAAAATCAAAGTCGGTGTAACATTCTGATTCTACGGTCGGTTTCCGCCAGACCGACCGTACCGGAATACGCGGCATCGGGAGAAACGCCAATATTCCGGGCGGCGTATGCTTTGAATTTTTGTGGAGGTCCGGCACGATATACGTCGTGCCGGACTGTTTTTTGCATCATTACCCCACTTTTTTGCATCCGCGCCGACTGTCGGAACAAAAAAATCCTGCGACGGGTGCGTCGCAGGATTCGGGAAAGGTTATTTGTGAGGAGTGGATATGACGATGCAAAACTATTTACGGATTAGTCTCGTTTGAAAATATCTCGGGTGTAGACCTTTTCCCTTATGTCGTCCAGACACGCATCGTAGCGGTTGGCGATGACGGCGTCGCTCTGCGACTTGAATGCCGCGAGGTCGTTCACGACCCTGCTGCCGAAGAACGTCGTCCCGTCCTCCAATGTCGGTTCGTAGATGATTACCTGTGCACCCTTCGCCTTCACACGCTTCATGACGCCCTGAATCGACGACTGGCGGAAGTTGTCCGAATTCGACTTCATAGTCAGCCGGTAGACGCCGATGGTTACCGGATGCTCCTCCGCACTGTTCCACGCACTGTTGGCGGTATAGTAGCCCGCCTGCGCCAGTACGCGGTCGGCGATGAAGTCCTTGCGCGTGCGGTTCGACTCGACGATTGCCGACATCATGTTCTGCGGCACGTCGGCATAGTTCGCCAGCAACTGTTTCGTGTCCTTCGGCAGGCAGTAACCGCCGTAGCCGAACGACGGGTTGTTGTAGTGCGTGCCGATACGCGGGTCGAGGCAGACACCGTCGATAATCGACTGCGTATCCAGACTCTTCATCTCGGCATAGGTGTCGAGTTCGTTGAAATAACTTACGCGGAGGGCGAGATAGGTATTGGCGAACAACTTCACCGCTTCTGCCTCTTTCAGACCCATGAACAGCGTATCGACATTCTCCTTGATTGCGCCCTGCTGCAACAGTCCGGCGAACGTATGCGCAGCCTTTTCCAACGCAGGGATGTCGGCTATCTTGCGAATCGCTTCGTTCTCCTCGGCGAACATCTCGTTATCGACAATCTTCGGAATGCCGACTATGATGCGGCTCGGATAGAGGTTGTCGTACAGAGCCTTGCTTTCGCGCAGGAACTCGGGCGAGAAGAGGAGATTGAGTTTCCCGACACCTTTCCGCGCATATTTGACGTACAGGCTGCGGCAATATCCGACCGGAATGGTCGATTTGATGACCATGACGGCATCGGGATTGACGCTCAATACGAGGTCGATGACCGACTCGACGGCGGAGGTGTCGAAGAAGTTTTTCTGACTGTCGTAGTTGGTCGGAGCGGCGATGACGACGAAATCGGCGTCGCGGTATGCCGCCTCGGCATCGAGGGTCGCCGTAAGGTCGAGATTCTTCTCGGCGAGATATTTTTCTATGTATTCGTCCTGAATCGGCGACTTGCGACGGTTAATCATCGCGACCTTCTCCGGCACGATGTCCACCGCCGTTACCTTATTGTGCTGCGAAAGCAATGTCGCGATGCTCAACCCGACATAGCCCGTACCTGCTACTGATACTTTCATTTTTTATAATAAATTGATGTGTTTTACATAAAGTTATATCACTTAAATTTCCATTTTATTCTTCTTTTCTCCACACCATTTTATTGACTACTCCGGTGTAACTTTGAATCAGTTTCACGACTTTCGTGGAGACATTCTCGTCGGTATAGTTCGGAACAGGGATGCCGTCGTCATGGGCATTGTTCATTTCGACTGCCGTATCGACCGCCTGCAACAACGATTTTTCGTCAATACCAGCCAAGACGAAACAACCCTTGTCCAATGCCTCCGGACGTTCTGTCGACGTACGGATGCAGACCGCAGGGAACGGATGTCCTACCGACGTGAAGAAACTCGATTCCTCAGGTAACGTTCCGCTGTCCGAAACCACAGCATAAGCGTTCATTTGCAGGCAATTATAATCATGGAAGCCCAGCGGCTCATGCTGTATCACACGTTTATCGAGTTGGAATCCCGATGCGGCGAGGCGATTTCTGCTTCTCGGGTGGCAACTATAAAGAATCGGCATGTCATATTTTTCCGCCATCTTATTAATGGCGGTAAAAAGAGAAACGAAGTTCTTTTCCGTATCGATATTCTCTTCACGATGAGCACTCAAAAGAATATATTTGCCCTTTACCAAGCCCAAACGCTCATGAATATTCGAAGATTCGATTTCCGCAAGATTTTCATGAAGAACCTCAGCCATCGGGGAACCGGTTACATAAGTACGTTCTTTGGGCAGACCGCAATCTGCAAGATAACGACGCGCATGTTCGGAATATGCCATATTGACATCGGAAATTATATCCACAATACGGCGGTTCGTCTCCTCCGGCAAACATTCGTCCTTACAACGATTACCTGCCTCCATATGAAATATCGGAATGTGAAGACGTTTTGCGCCTATTACCGACAGACAACTGTTGGTGTCGCCAAGCACGAGTACGGCATCCGGTCGGATTTGCGCCATCAGTTTGTACGAAGCATTTATGATGTTCCCCATCGTCGCGCCCAAATCGTCGCCGACGGCATCCATGTACACATCCGGGTCTTTGAGTTTCAAATCCCGAAAAAATATTCCGTTCAGATTGTAATCGTAATTCTGTCCAGTGTGCGCCAAAATGCAGTCGAAATATTTCCGGCATTTGTTGATTACGGCGGCAAGACGTATGATTTCCGGTCGTGTACCGACGATTATCAACAGTTTCAGTTTGCCGTTGTCGGCAAATTTTATGTTCGAATAGTTGAGTTTGGTCTCCATAATTTATTTTATTCCACTGGTTCGAAATATGTATCCGGACGGTTCGGGTCGAACGCTTCGTTCGCCCACATAACCGTTACGAGATTTTCTGTCTCCGACAGGTTGATTATATTGTGAGTATATCCCGGGAGCATGTGTATCGCTTCGATATTGTCTCCCGAAACTTCGAAATTCAAAACCTTGTCGGTGCCTATCTTGCGTTCCTGAATCAATCCGTGTCCGGACACCACGATAAAAAACTCCCACTTGCTGTTGTGCCAATGCTGTCCCTTCGTAATTCCCGGTTTGGATATATTGATTGAAACCTGACCGCAATTGCAGGTTTTGAGCAGTTCTGTGAAACTGCCGCGTGCATCGACATTCATTTTCAGCGGGAATTTCACCTTATCTTTCGGCAGATAACTCAAATAGGTCGAATATAGTTTCTTGGCAAAACTGTTTTCGGGTATCTCCGGAACGACGAGAGTTTGGGGCTGCTCATGAAATCTATGCAACAAACCGACTATCTCGCCGAGCGTCGCCTTATGCGAAACAGGTACGGCACAATAACGACCATCCGCCTTCAATACTGTATCTACCCCATCGAACTCGCAATGATGCTCTTCGCCTTTCAATGCAGCAATCATCTCGTCCACGAGATCGTCGATATAGAGCAGTTCGAGTTCGGTCGCAGGATTATTCACCTGAATCGGCAAATCATTGGCTATGTTGTTGCAAAACGTTGCGACGGCACTATTGTAGTTCGGGCGGCACCATTTGCCGAAAAGATTCGGGAAGCGGTATACCAATACTTTCGCTCCGGTCTCCTTGCCGTAATCGAAGAACAACTCCTCACCGGCTTTCTTGCTTTTGCCGTAGTCGCCTTCGGCATACCGTCCGATAAGCGTCGCCTGAATCGAACTCGATAGCATGACCGGACATCGATTGCCGAACTTTTTCAACGTATCGAGCAATGTCGATGCGAACCCGAAATTGCCCTGCATGAACTCTTCCGTATTCTGCGGACGGTTCACGCCGGCAAGATTGAATACGAAATCCGACTCACGACAATAGGATTCGAGTTCCTCGGGCGTCGAATCGATATCGTATTCGAAAACCTCATCTACTACAAGATTTCCGTAGCATTTCGCCTTACCCTCTTTGATATTGTTCAACTGAGCGCAAAGATTTCTGCCTACGAAGCCTTTCGCCCCTGTTACAAGTATTTTCATAAAATGGTCATTGGTTTACTCTCGGCAATTCGTACGAATTGGTTATAATGAGATTTTATTTACTCCGAACGGATATCGCGGGGTTTGGCTCGTTTTTCGATGCCGAGGTCTTCGCGAATGAATCGCAAACGGAGCAGTTGCTCTTTCATGCCTTCGACATCAAGACGGCGTGTATTGTGCGAATGGTAATCCTCTATCTTCGACACATCTTCGCTACCTTCGGTGAAAAACTTGTCGTAGTTAAGGTCGCGCGTATCGCACGGGATACGATAGTAATTGCCCATATCGATTGCTTTTGCCATCTCTTCTCGGGTAACGAGCGTCTCGTAAAGTTTCTCGCCGTGCCGCGTACCTATAACCTTGACTTCCGTTGTGCCGTATTTCGGGTCTATTTTGGAATAAACCTGCTTCAATGCCTCCGCCAACGTGTCGAGAGTTGCTGCTGGTGCCTTTTGGACAAACAAGTCGCCGTTATGCCCGTGCTGGAACGCATATATTACCAAATCCACCGCATCGTCCAATGTCATCATAAAACGTGTCATGTTAGGATCGGTAATGGTAATCGGCTTGCCCTCCATCATCTGTTCCACCCACAACGGAATAACGCTGCCGCGGCTTGCCATAACATTGCCGTAACGGGTGCAGCAAATTGTCGTCGCAGCGTTCTCGCCCAATTCGCGACCCTTGGCGATGGCGACCTTCTCCATAAGGGCTTTCGATATTCCCATTGCGTTAATCGGATAAGCGGCCTTGTCCGTCGAAAGAACGACGACGTTTTTCACGCCGTGTTCGATTGCCGATTCAAGCACATTTCCGGTACCTATTACATTCGTTCTCGTAGCCTCCATAGGGAAAAACTCGCACGAAGGAACCTGTTTCAGAGCCGCAGCCGAGAACACGTAATCCACACCACGCATCGCAATATCGACCGATGATTTGTCGCGAACATTGCCGATATAGAACTTTACCTTCGGATTTTGAAGCATGTGTCGCATGTCGTCCTGCTTCTTCTCGTCTCGGCTGAAAATACGAATTTCCTTGATATCGCTGTCCAAAAAACGACGCAGCACCGCATTGCCGAACGAACCTGTGCCTCCCGTTATCAAGAGGACTTTATCCTTGAAAATGCTCATATTTATACTATTTTACAACATTGCATTTTTAATATTGTCTACTATATATTTCACATCGTCATCCGAGACATAAGGTCCGCTCGGCAAACACATGCCAACTTTGAACAACGACTCGCTTACGCCGTTTACATATGCCGGAGCATTTGCATAGACCGGCTGTTTGTGCATCGGCTTCCAAAGCGGTCGCGATTCGATACCGGCAGCATCCAAAGCGATACGAAGTGCCTCTACGTTGCGATTCGGTTCGCAATCGGTATGAATTTCACCGCCCGAATGGACGACACCTGCCGCACCGCCTACCGCATCTTGAATTGCGGCAGCATATGCACGCTCATCACCCTTAATTCGCAGCGATGGGTCGAGTACTATGGTACACAGCCAATAATTGCTATCGAAACGCGGCGATGGATTTTCGTGCAGCGTAATGCCGTCCACATCAGCCAGCAACTCCTTATACAGAGCGCAAACATGCTTGTGGTGTTCGATATGTGCATCCGCAATGGTCATCTGTCCGCGACCGATACCGGCACAAATGTTCGACATACGATAATTATAGCCGATATGCTCGTGCTGATAGTACGGATATGCCTCGCGGGCTTGGGTGGCATAATACATGATTTCGTTCTTCGCCTCCGCATCCGGACAAATCAATGCCCCGCCGCCTGAGGTGGTTACCATTTTGTTGCCGTTGAAAGACAAAACTCCGTATTTGCCGAATGTTCCGCAAACCCGACCGTCGAACCTACTGCCGAATCCCTCGGCGGCATCCTCGACGACAGGAATATCGTATTTGTCGGCAATCGCCATAATCTCGTCGATTTTAGCCGGCATTCCGTAGAGATATACCGGAACTATCGCCTTAGGCTTCTTTCCGGTTTTGACAATACGGTCTTCTATTGCCTGTTCTAGAAGTTTTGGGTCCATGTTCCAACTGTCGCGTTCGGAATCGATGAAAACCGGTGTCGCTCCGAGATATGTAATCGGGTGCGAGGACGCACAAAATGTGAAACTCTGTACCAAAACCTCGTCGCCGGGTCCTACACCGCAAGCGATAAGTGCGAGATGCACCGCCGCCGTACCGGCAGAAAGTGCCACGACCCTCTTATTCTCACCGACAAACGCTTCGAGGTCCGACTCGAAGCCGTTTACGTTAGGACCGAGAGGCACTACCCAGTTGGTGTCAAATGCCTCCTTAATAAATTTCTGCTCTTCGCCCGACATATGGGCAAGGCAAAGATAAATACGTTTTCTTGACATCTGATTTTCTTGATTTAATAAACTCTCAATACACAAGCGCCCCAACTTAAACCGACTCCAAAACCGGCTATAAGAACATTTCCACGTAGTATTCCTTGTCGCTTCGCGTCGCAAAGAGCAATAGGAATCGTTGATGAAACGGTGTTTCCAATTTCCGACATATTAATGAAGAATTTGCTTTCTTCAATCTTCATCTTTTTGCGGAGATGGTTGAGCATAAATCTGTTAGCCTGATGAAATACGAATAGATCTATATTATCCTTATCAAAACCGTTTTTTGCAAGCGTTTCCCCAACCATTTTTGGAACAATACGAAGCGTGAAATTGAAAATCTCGGCACCGTTCATATAGAGATAATCTGATGAATGCGGATTACCATTTTCATCGTATCTTAAATCATCCGCTTTGGCGGGAAATGCCATTCCGCCGGTCTTGACAACAAGTTCCATAGCACCGGAACCATCAGTGCCGAGTGTGAATTCTCCGATTTCTGCAAAACCTTCTGTCGATATTAGGGTTGCCGTCGCCGCCGCACCGAAGATCGTGCGGTTCCCTTTGTCTCGACCATGAATATGTTTATTGTAATCTTCAGATGTTATCAACAATATATTTCGAGCGATTCCGGAAGCGATATATCCCTTTGCGGTCGCCAAACCGTATTCATACCCTGAGCATCCGAGATTGAAATCGAAAGCCCCGCAATGCGTAGATAATCCGAGTCTGTTTTGGACAATGCAAGACGTGGACGGCAAAAAATAATCCGGACTTTGGGTGCATAAAAGTACAAAATCCACATTCTCCCGCTTAACGTCAGGATTCTCGGCAAAAAGTTTTTCCGCTACTTTGACAGCCATGTCGGATATTGTCTCATTCATGGCGATATGCCTTCGATTCACACCGACTTTTTCGGCTATTTTTTCAACAGTCCATTCCGGAAATTCCCTCACCAACTGTTCGTTAGTAACTACAGTCGAAGGGAGATAGTATGATATAGCCTTAATAAATGATTTCATTCTTACGATTTTAGAGAGAATTCCCCCCCCCCAGTTATATCCACACTACTACCAGTCATCCAGCCACTTGCGTCAGATAGTAAATATATGCATAAGTAAGCTACATCTTCGGGTTGACCATATCGTCCGAGAGGATATGCTTTCTCCGCTTCATGATAATCGGCGCCAGTCAGCAATGCATCACGTTCTACAAGTTCTGTCCAGACCATTGCCGGACATATGCAGTTGACTCGAATTTTTTGAGAAGCAAGTTCCAACCCAAGAACTTTGGAGTAAGCGATTATAGCACCTTTAGAGGCTGCGTACAGACCATTCCCAATTGTCGGAGCAAAAGGCGCACGAGAAGCGATGAAAACTATTGAAGAAGACTGTTTTATGAGTTTCTTTTTTAATAATGCGCGTTGCAGAAGAACCGGAGCGTCAAAATTAGTTTTCATCACCCTTTCTATATCCTTTTCTCGAACCATTTTGCCAAGCGTTCGATCTCCAATACCCGCACAATGTACAACACCATCGAGTTGCGGCAACTGCTTTACCATACGCTCAACATCATCCGCATCTCCAAGATCAGCGGTTATCGATAAATGCCCTTCTCCATTCATTTGGAAAAGCGTTTGTTCAAGACGTTCTCTATTTCTCGCCGAAGCAACAACAACAGCGCCCATTTTGGAACACTCGATAGCAATTGCACGACCGATCCCGCTGCTTGCGCCGGTAACAAGAATAGTCTTATCTTTTAATGAAAAGGGATTGTATTCCATTTAAATCTCGATTAATTTTGGTACAATAATATTATCTGTGTCGAACCGCACTGCCCCCCAAGAAAGTCCCACACCAAAACCGCACCCGATATGCTTCAAAGATTTATTACGAAGATCGTCTGCACGTCTAACCACAAGCGTCAACGGAATGCTTGCGCAAGAAGTGTTACCGAATTCATCCATTGAATACAGTACTTGTTCGGGTAATAGTTTCAATTTTTTACGAATCTTCTCGTTCATGAAGAGATTTGCCTGATGAAAAGAGTAAATGTCGATATTTTCGCGATTTTCGTCTGTAACATCTAATAATTCATTAACGACTTTTGATGCTTTGGATATGCCGAATGTAAACACCGATATACCATCCATTTCAATCTGATAAGAATTACGTCGTATTCCTTCACCGTAATCTTCCTCGACAAACGATTCTGGTGTTACACGATTTCTTGCTGCACCGGTTTTTACAATAATTGCATTTGCGCCCGAACCGTCGGTATGCATAACAAATGACATTGCCTTTGCATTCTCGTCGAATTCCAAAGCGGTACAAGTACCAGCATCTCCGAATAAAGGGTACGTACTTTTGTCATTATCGGAACAAAGTTTTAATACAGTATCTCCAGATAAAAGCAACCCTTTTCTAAAAAATCCATTTTGCATCAGAGATGCAATCACACTCAATGCATAAACCCATCCGGAACAGCCAAGCGATATATCAAGAGTATAGCAATTATTAGAAAGTCCGAGTCTTTCCTGAAGGATGCAAGAAGTAGCAGGAAGGATGTAATCGGGAGTTTGTGAAACAAAAATCAGTACATCTATTTCATCATTCTTCCAACATAGATCGGTCATCAATTTCTCTGCGGCAGAGCAACACAAGTCTGATGACGTAATATACTTCGATGCTATTCTCTTCTGTTTAACTCCAGTCGTTGCGACAAACTGTTCATACCCCCCACCTCCATATTTTTCATACACCTTACTATTATACTGTATATCAGCAGGTACGCAAGCGGATATACCTCTAATGGCAACGTGTTCCGTAGAAAAAACAGCCATTAGTCTTTAAGCGATTTTACGATTTCGAAAAGTTCTTGAATGGTGTTTGCTTTACGCATCTGATCCGCTTTTAACTGCACGTCATATTCTTCATCAACCATTGCAAGGATCGATAATGCAAGTAGAGATGACCACTCGTCGAGTTCCCGGAAGTTGGTTTCCGGAGTAAACACTACTGAATCAGTATCATCAAACTGATCTGAGAAATTTTGAATGAATTCTTGAATTTCCATTTTCTAATATTATTTAAAGTTTAACTTTTGTAGCAGGATTGCCCATATACAAGTTTCCGTCTTTTGCAGTGCGCATTACAACACTATTGGCTCCGATGCGTACATTGCTGCCAACATTTTGATATTGCAACACGACCGACTGCACTCCGAAGAAATTACAATTGCCGATCTCTACTCCGCCCGACACATTCACAGACGGCATGAAAACATTGTAGTTGCCGATAATAGCATCATGACCGACTGGGATATACCCATTAAAAATATTGAAATCACCGATCGTAACGTTGCAACTGATTGTACATCGGTTGCAAATCACATTTCCATGACCCATTTTCACGCTGTTCCTGTCGAGAAAAAGCGTAGTCGGCGCTATTATATTAGGAAAAGATACATTGGGATTTGATATTTTATCTGCCAATACCTTAACCGTTAGAGGCGAACCTATAGCCATGACTATCGAGATCGACTTTTTCCATAAATTAAGATCATTTATCCCACCGAGTACAGTCCCATATTCATTTCGCTCACATTTCGGAATTCCGTCATCAAAAAAACCGATAAACTTCCACTGCGGTTCAACATTGTTGATTTGCCTAATTAGACAGGCGATTTCGCGACCGAATCCGCCGGCTCCGTATATTGCGATATCTTTCATGTATTAATTATTTCCATTAAATGGCTCCATAGTCGCTGAAGTTTCCGATGATATATCTGCGCGTTTCAATACTTTCTGGATAGTGTTCCAAATCACTTTACAATCGGTAATAAATGAGATGTGATCGACATACCACACGTCCAATTCAAATTTCTTCTGCCAAGATATGGCATTGCGACCATGACATTGCGCCCACCCTGTGATACCAGGACGTACCTCATGCCTACGCGCCTGTTCCGGAGAGTATAAAGGAAGATATTGTACGAGCAATGGTCTCGGTCCGATTAACGACATATCTCCTTTAAAAACATTCCAAAGTTGTGGCAATTCATCGATAGAAGTCGAACGCACGAACCGACCGACCTCTGTCAGACGTTTTTCGTCCGGCAAAAGATTGCCGTCTGCGTCGCGTTCGTCAGTCATGGTTTTGAATTTTATGACCTTGAAAATTTTAGCACCCTTACCGGGACGTTCCTGAGTAAAGAAAACGCCAGCACCTTTATTCGCAAAATAAAGCCAAAGTGCAATGACAGCAAGAAGCCAACCTATGAAAAGCAGTCCACAAAAAGCAACCGAAAAATCTATTACTCTTTTGAAAAAACAACGATACATATTTTAATGCTTATTTTTTCTTTTGATCTAAAATAATATCACAAGCATTGGAAACTTGATAATTATCAACAAGGAATTCATAACCTCTCTGCCCCATTTTTTTTATAGTAGATAAATCGGAAAATTTATCCATTAGTTTTTCAAACATTTCTATATCACCATTTTCGCACCAAAAGCCAAAGCCATTGTCTTCTGCTATTTTACCGACATCGGTGTTTATATCTGTGGCCAACAGAACCGGCATTTTATTTTCAAGATAACTGAGAATTCGAGACGGGAAATTCGGGATAGTAAACTTAGGATGAAGAAAAACTAATCCTACATCACAAATCCCGACAAGTCTATCATACTCTTTTTTTTCAAGAGTGGATACAAGTTTAGAATTATACGGTTTGTACTTGTCAAACCATGCGGATAACATTGGATATTCTGTTCCAGAACCAACTATCACGATAAAACTGTTCGTGCGTTTTTCATTTATTGCTAATACGTTTATTAAAAACTCCAATCCTTGAGGTTTCCCGAGATTACCACCGTAAATGAATAATGTTTTGTCAAACGGAATTCCATATTTAGATAACAGTATCGATTTTTCGACAATTGAAATCTCGGTTTGTGGTATCACTTCAATTGCATTAGGACAAATCTCTACTTTTACAGGATCAACATGAGTATTATGTTTTATTACATATCGGCAATTGGCGGGAGACATGCACCCGATTCGATCCGATAACTCATACAGTTGCTTCTCTTTACGACGGAATATCCTGTGTAGTAGCCCACCCTCTTTCATTATTCCGAGGTCGACGGCATTCTGAGGGAAGATATCTTTGAGCATCAAATAACTCCGTGCCCCGCAACGACGTTTCACTTTGGCTATGATTCTGTTAAAAGTAATTGGAGGTGTTGAGTAAAGAACTAAATCAAACTTTATATCAGACCAATACTTACTTATGGCATAATCGAATTGATATTCTATGATCAATGTACCGATACCTTTCTCTATTATATTTGTTTTCTGAATATTGAGAGTTTTGATATTTAGAATATGTGCTCCATTACTTTCATACGATTGCGTCGGCATGGCATATCGCCTTTCTGTCGGAGATGCAATATACACACTATGACCTCTTCGCATTAATTCTCGCACCAGATCATTATATATGCTCCGCTCATGAATATCAGTAATATGTGAAAGCGTCAGAAAAAGAATATTCATATTGATACCTCAGTCCCAAATAAAAGCATTAAATAACAATTGCATTACTTTCTGATTCTTCTGTCGAGACCCAAAAATTGGTACAATTTAATACCGACTGCAAATGCCCATGAATTGTTTTTATAATGCCTATACTTTTTAGGCAAATTAAAATAAGACATCAATTCTTCTTCACTGATCTCCAATCTACGGCAGACCTCCTTAAACATTTCCATACATTCCTTTTCAGGCACCGGAGGTGTTTCAAGAATTTTTAATGCGTCATCCCTCGACATCTGACCGGTTATCACAAGACTCGACAACTGCGCTCTTCTTATATCAAAGCCGAAACGTTTCGGCAACCACCACGCTTCAAGAAACTTCGTAAGCAAATCCTCAAAATGTTTTTGACCGTACGGTTGATAATCATACTCTTTTTGCAGAGTCTCGATCATAGATTGTTTTGTGAATTCTACGTAATTCAATAATTGCAATGTCTTAACACCTTTAATATACGGTAGTACAAACTTGTGCTTGAAACCTGTTGTGTAAGTATAATCTTTCGTATGAACACCACCATGTTTTTTCAATACATCCTTTACATATGTTTTATCTGCAGTTGGACCAGCACCTTCAAACCATGATTCCGGATCCGCAATGATTTCAGTACAGATGTTATAACCATTAAGAATGTATTTGACGCCAAGTTCTTCGGAATATTTATCTATTTGGGCTATGAACGAATGATCTTGGGGGACATCCAATCCTGCATGACCGGTCTTGAAGAAAGCGATCTGCATTTGTCTCAATTCTTCCCAGTTCAGTTTCTGTATATGCAGGTGGACACCGAGTTTATCACACATCTTGCGAATATTTTCTTCGGCAACGGGAAGATTCCATCCAGCATCGATGTGAAACACAAACGGACGAAGTCCCCATTCCTTCACCGCCAAATGGAGCATATAAGAACTGTCCAACCCTCCGCTCATGCCGAGTATACAATCGTACTCCTTGCCTTTACCATCATTTTTGATGCGATTGATTATGGTCTGTAATTCTGCTTCGTGCCCTTTTCCGTAATTCCACCAAGGTAAGATACTCTCTTCATATTCCTTGCATCGCATACATACCCCATTCTCATCGAATAGGATATTTTTGTCGCTTGTATCCATTACACAATGGGTACACACTTGATAAGATCTTTCTGACATAAATCGTGTTATTAAATATTTACAGTCTACTTGTTATTATCGAATCAGCGAACAGCATTGGTTCTCGAATATTACGAGCGAAAACCGTCAAATCTTCGTCTTCCAATGTCCACCATTCTGACTTCAACAGTTTATTTATAGTTTCGTCGTCAAAACGATAACGAATTAATTTGGCTGGATTTCCAGCGACAATAGCATAAGGTGGGACATCTTTAGTAACGATTGATCCCATCCCCACGACCGCTCCGTCGCTAATACGGACACCCTGCTTTATAAAACTCCCCCCCCCAATCCATACATCATTCCCTATAATTGTTTTCTTGTGTTCCGCACGATGGAATGATGCGAACTTTTTTTTGACACTATCACGACCATAATAGAATACTGGCGAAGTGCTCGCCCATTCCATCGGATGCATAGCACCGCCTATAGTAACATTATTGGCAATAGAACAATATGCCCCTATTTTTGCATTAACTATTTCGCAATCGTATCCACAATAGGAATACTTGTCCATTATAACATTTACGACATTACTGCCTGACTCGATTGTCGAAGTTTTATGAATATTACTATTGATAATCGAACTCAATCTGAGTTTCTTTATCAGTTTTGACCAAATGTATTTAATACTCATCATTCTAACTCGGTTAATTCTTCAATTTGATTCAAATATTTCTTTTGGTCAATTTCAACCATTTGCAAAAACAACGAAACTCCATTCAAATATTTTATTCTATCAAACCTATCTAAATATTCCTGTAATTCATTTTTCATGTTATTTATATTATTTACGATGCAACCGAGGTTGTATTGCTGCACAATATTGGATTGATAAGATCCTTTTATACAAATAATCGGTTTTCGCAGAAGTGCTGCAAGATAAATTCGATTAGACATCAAATAATTACTTAACATATTGTTGCCCATACAACAGTTTATTATATCCGCATCTTCATAAAACGATATCTCTTCTGATTTTTTATAACGTCCATGAAATGATACGTTAGCAATATTGTTGTTTGAACAAAATTTTTGAATTATCTGACCCGCATAACCATATCCGACAAACCTCATGTCAAAATTCATATCGTTTCCGAAACTTCTCGTTAATTCACAATTAATTTCGGGATCTCTCAAATTTCCAATCGTCAATATCCGCAACGGAGCATGGAAATCCACGAATGGACTGTTCTTCAGATTATTAAAATATTTTATGTCAATATTGTGAGAAATCAGATAATCATAACATTTGGGAAGCCAAGTTTTAAAACCAGCCGAAGATATCACAGTTCTATACGAATTGTTTATTAACTTTGATAGTATAACTCGCGCGAGCCAGAATTTACAAACCGGAGAATAATCCCTGATATCAAATATATATCTATTTTTATATTTACGTTCTAAAAAATGAGTAAAAAGAATAGTATTGGCAATCTCGAAGATTATTACTGCTTTGTACTCATCACCGCCTAAATTTTTTTGGAAATATTTATAAAATCCATATATCTCCCAAATTTTTCGCCACACCGGATAATGATCATCGGTTGGATTATCATAAATATAGTAATTGTTAGGAACATCCGACAAATCATCACCCTTTCTATTCCAACCGATGACATCATATTCGATCCCCAAATTATCCAAAGCATTAAGATACATTTTTACATGCGGAGATCTTGATACCATGGCCCCATCGATAACAAGTATTTTATTTATTTTCATTTTTATTATTTATTTCGCAAATACATTCCGACTATCATAAAAACAGGTATAAAGCAAGAGCCGGGACCGAACGGAGGAGAATACTCCGAGAAACTTTCCATTAATGCAAGGAACAGTGTTCCCATCACCAATATTTCTCTATGTTTAATGCTCTTAAAGAAAATTTTTATAATACTAAAATATAAGGCCAGAAACGGTATTGAGCCTAAAAGTCCCCATTTCGTTAGTCTATATAACAAAAAAATATGCGCATTGGGAGGCATATTACTTCCATCCATAGCCCCGTAATATCCGAAGAACGGATGCTCTAAAAAATAATCGAGAGAGGCTTTTGCATATGTTATTCGACCGGAAGAAATGTCATCGGCATCATTTATGTCCCGAGTGCCTACAATAGATTCGTATAATAAATTGCCTAGATTGTTACCGCCCAAGCCAACAATTACTAACAATATAATAGGGATTACAATAAAACCTCTCCATCCATAAACCCGAAATAGAATAAAGCAAACCACAAAAGCATAACATAGCAGTGCAGTACGACATGTGAAACATAATGCCGGATAAAGATTTACAATAGATGCAACCGTAAAAAGGATTTTCAAGAGCAATCGTTTTTCCTCCACTACAAACATGGCACTGATAATTGCAAACGTCGTAAATGCCGCACCTATTTGATTCTTCGCGATGTCGTTGTCATAATATTCAGCAATAGATAAAGAACCTAAACCATATAATACAGACCATACGGCACAAACAGATGAAAATACGCATAACGGAAGAAAAAATACACTCCATTGATTTCGCGGAATATCCAATAACTGATAAGACTCAAATGCTACTACCAAAGGAAATACGATTTCAAGAATTGAGTTTGCTGGTAGACCGTACAACATATTAACTGTCATTGCCAAGATAATCCAAGCCAACCATCTCTTGAATAAAGACAATAATTGACGACGTTTGATTTGGTCAAAGACGGCAAACAGAAACAGTACTCCGAAGCAAGCCATGGCAAGCATTTTAGAAGTATTGTTATCTAATCCATTATAATAAATTGTAGCAGAGCACGCTATCATAAAAAGCAGAATGCAAAACTTCTTAACCATATAGTATTCTATTTCCAATAAACTATAATATCATGATGCACTCTATTATTTTCGGGTGGTAGTTGCATATAATCCCCACTATACAAACAATGCAGATATGTATCAAAATCTTTTGGTGCTTTAAATTTATAGCCTTCGAATTCCAACCATTGGAATCCATCAAAACAAGCCCTCGGAGCCAATTTATTGAACTCACCGTTGGTAAGAGTCGTTACGTACTGGCAATTTTCGGCTGGGTGGTGTTTTGCATATTGATGCATAAACCAATTTTGAATTCGTGTAGAAAATTTCTCTTGCGGAAACAACAATCGACCTATCGCTGCCATCGTTTTTTTTAATATGTTATGACCGGGACGACGCCAGGCATAAATGCTATAAGAAGAAAACCAGTGGAAAAGTCCTAACAGCTCAGAGATTTTACATACCATTCTGGATTTCCATTTCTTATCCTTTATTCCATATTTGGGAAATACATCGATGTATACGCCAACCTCCATCGGATTTTTCTCGGGAAATTCCACAAGAATGGTTCTGTCATCGGAAATTTTCAAAAACGGATATATAGTTTCTTCTGGATATTCCACTCTAAGATGTTCAGTCATATAACCTCCGGATTGCTTTGTAATATAAATGAACTTATCATAATCACAATACGGCATGTTGACATCAATATCATCATCCCAAGGGATGAATCCCTTATGACGTACAGCACCGATAAGCGTCCCCGCATCCAAATAATACATTAAGCCGTGTCGATCGCAAAATTTAGTAAATTCCAAAAGAATACCAAGCATTACTTGTTTATGCTCTTGGAGTGTCATTTTACTTCTATTATCCATTAATAGACAATGTTATAAACTTCGTTCGTTAAATAATATTTGATTACAGTGAAAAGAATGAGAGAAACTTACAATCTTAAAATTAAGATAATTCCTATGCATATTTAAACGATGCTAAAAGCCTTTTGTACATTTCTTCCAAGCCTATTTTAGGAGTCCAGCCCAGGCCATTCAATTTTTCAGTAGATAAACGAAGTTTCGTGATAGGAGCATAGCCCATTTCCGGATGCTGCTCTATACGGACATCTATAGTGGAATTGAATCTTGTCTTAAGGAATTCTGCCATCTCAGCAATGCTTATATATGTACTCTGATTCGCGACATTATATGATTCTCCATTCTCACCTTTTAATAAAATATATAGAATTGCAGATACACAATCCGTAGTATAACAATAAGGTTTAGCAGACTCTCCAGTAGAGTGCATCACTATATCCTTCCCGTTTAGAACACATCTCGCAAACTGTGCGAAAACTCTATTGTCATCACTAGACACACCTGCTCCGAAAGTCTGCGTAAGCCTGGCAATCTTTACGGGTACTGCGTATTCGGAAGCGTATGCAAAACATAAATATTCTGCCGCTCGCTTGCCCATAGGATATGAGGATCGAGGACTTACTGGATCTATATAACCCTGCATTTCTTCCGTAATAAACCTATTGTCATTATTTTGACCATAGTATTCTAGCGAACTGACATAAACGAAACTCTTAACATCGTTAGACTTGGCATATTTCAATAATGCGCGTGTACTCTCTATCGCCAACTCGAAAGTCTCGACAGGATGTTCATTCACATACTTTCCCGAAGTAGGACTCGCACAATGAATGATAAAATCGAAATGGTCTTCCAAAGATTCGATATAATCACATAGATTGCACGGTATGATTTTAATCTTCGCTGCATCTTTCCCATATAGGGTAACAGCCTTCTCAAAATTGCGAACCGGAATAGTGATACTGATATTCCGGTCTAATGCCAATAAGCATCTGACAAGTATGGAACCGATCAATCCCGTTGCACCGGTAATCATAAAGGATGCATCTCTCAATTTATCCGCAAAAGGAAAAGTTTGAGAGTATTCCAAGATATCATCTTCAAGTTGAGCATTCATATGCGCTGTTTACAATATACAAGATTGTTATTTTGTTTACCTATCAAGGTCGGAGCGTATTTGTTAAGTATTTTATCCGCTAATCGTATAAACGACACCGCAGTAATCATTTCAACTATTATTAGCATATACTCGTTAAATTCAAATTTCAAGCATATCGGATATACGAATAACCAAACCGGTCTATGCAAACCCAACATCGTAAGGCTGCAATTACCGCATTTAATCAAAAAAGCAGAAATTACATTCGACTCTTTCGATAAAAACAAACTGAACTGATACAATACGATGATTGCCATCGATGATAGTATAATTAGATAGAACGGGAATGTGTTATACTTCAGATCGACATGCGGATGTAACAATGCTACAGTAAGAATATATAAAAACCCTAAAAGTATTGTCCATCGTAATGCTAATCGGATTTTATACAGATTATATTTATAAAAACAATAACCGAAATGATAGTATATTAAACAACTAATTGCAGAATCGAGAAAAAAAGGTAAGGTTATATGATTACCGATAAAATACCCCCCCCGGCAATAATAGATATTGCCAATAGTTTTCCCTCATTACATTTGCAACACCTATACAATAACGCGTATAATATTCTTACAATAAAAAGACAAGGTAAAAACCAAATCGTTAAATACAAGCGGCAATCTTCGTTTAAAGGACAATTTATACTATTATATATGGATATAACCGTTTCGTAAAGACTATGTGTCGCTTTCAGATAAAGTACAAAATCGCATGACAATAACACCAAAAGGAAAAACAAATATGGAAATAAGAGTTGCTTTATGCTTTTAGTTATAGTTTCACGCAAATTTCTATCTTTAAAGAAGACTCCTGAACAGAAAAAGAATAATGGCATATGAAAACCATATATGATCTCTTTGGGGAATCCACTCAAAGCACTATGCCCCAGCAACACGCAAAGTATCCCTATTCCTTTGAGAATATCGAATTGATAAAGTCTTTGTGTCATCAGTATATTCCGAATATTTGCTGATTTTCATGCACTTCAACCATTGCGCGAAACACGAAATAATCAGTAGGTGTTGTAATTTTAATGTTTTCCATAGGACCTTCGATCAATCCCAATTTATAGCCATAGTAACTCATTAATGAACACGAATCGATAAATCCTGTCAAACCCTCTTTTCTGCTTCTTCGGTGCGCACTAATGATATCATTCAGATAAAAACTTTGCGGTGCACGAGCAAGTTTACAGAGCGAACGTGATGGCAGTTCCAATGAACCGTCTTCGTGAGTTACTACAAAAGTCTCGGTAGCAGGAACGACCGTAATACAACTTCCGCACTCCTTAACTTTTTCAATATTGTCTGTAATCGTGTCTTCTGTTATCAAAGGACGCACTCCGTCATGAATCATTACTATAGCATTACTTTCACCTTGTTCCTTGACATAATCTTCTGCTGCACACAGACCGTTATATATAGAGTCTTGACCTGATACTCCTCCGGAAACAATTCTAACGACTTTGGTAATCTCGAATTTTTTAAGCATTTTACGAAGAAAAGGGATCCAACTCTCTAAACATACTACGATTATGCCGTCTACATCGGGATGATTCTCAAACAGTTCAATTGTATATACAATAATAGGTTTGCCATTCAGATCCAAAAACTGCTTGGGACGAGATTTTGTATTCATACGGGTGCCAACACCACCCGCAAATATTACTGAAATGTTCATATATTATTTTTTATGAAATCAATACACCGCTAAATATAGTGTTGTTTAGCAACTTATCAATAAAATGTATGTCGGTCCTAATTTTATATGTAATAATTATTGAATTACATGGAATATTCTAAGAACCGTCTCTCTCTGATTTCTATTTAAAACGACTATCATATAAATAAGTGCGGATATAATTGCTGTACCGCCGATTGCAGTTACAAGACCTCCCCATCCGTCTATTTCAATTAAACACCTGAATATTAGCCCTATGCCAATCGGGATTACAACATTGATCGCACCTCGCAGTAGATATATTGTCAATTTCCAACTGGATGTATCGATAAGACGGGCGGAATATGGAATAACGAATGTCATAATTCGTATAATTGTTATTACCGAACTCGTTATTACAACGGAATATATCCCTAACGAACTATATTTCAATAATAAAAATACACATGTCAAATTTATTAAACCTGAACCAACTATCATGAGTGAGTTAAGTTTTAACTTGTTCACAACACCGAAAATATTAACATAACATTGTGCCAATCCTGCAAAGAGTAAACCTAATAAGGACAAAGAGGACAAGACTGTAAGTTGAAATGCATCCTGTGATGGTACCCAAAGTTTAAAGAATGGAATCCCGAATACGAAGAAAGTTCCAATGGGTATATTCGAAAGTACTGAAAGCAACACAATATTATTTTTAATCTCATTCTCCATTTGATTTATTTTCCCATCGGCATATAGATATGTCAGTCGAGGGCCATAAGTTGTAGACACAGTTCCAGTTATTTGATTAATCATATTGGGAATCATCTTGGATAAAGCCAAAACTCCTGCCGCTACTGGATTGATGAAAATATTAGCAATTAAAATATCGAATCCTTCCAATAGTAGATTTCCGCATTGCGAAATCGTATTCCATATACCCGACGACACTAATTCTTTAACTTTTTTCCATCTGAACCACGAAATACTCCACTTCAATTCCGGCATTAACTTTTTATAAAAAGTATAATCGATCGACAAACTGACAATCGTCATAAATGTCGCCGACACTGCGACATAATAACTATGAGGGGTAAACAGCCTAAACAACAAATAAACAGAGACTGCTCGAATAATATTGGAAACCGCATTCTTCAACGACCGCAAATATAAATTATTAGTACAGTAGGTCGCCGTCTGCCACTGCGGAACACAAAGTTGAATAATATAATTGAAGAATACTATCCCAAACAGGATTCTTATGTCCCATATAAGTTGGTCTGGGACTTTAATTAATCTGTCAATAAAAACAACAAATAATAACATTGGCATAAAGAATACCATTGCCATTATCCAATCTCCAATCAACACAGAACTGTAATATTCATTAGCCGATTGTTGATATCCTCTGCGATTATCTATTAAAATAAACCTTCCGACCATGGAATTTAATGCTATAGACACCATAGTCAAATATGACACGAAGTTATTGGCTAACGTAATATACCCATTCGCTTCCACTCCCAAATGTTTTACTATATAAGGAGAAAGCACTAAATTGATAGTAACGTTAATAGCAACTACAACGATACTGCCAATGACATTCAGAGCACTTTGTTCATTAAGAGACGGCTTCCTCATCAGTCAACGGATCTGGTCAAATAACTCGATACGGCAAGAAGGACCGGAGAATTTAGTTTATACGAAATCATTACTGCTTTACCTAACTTATTCCTCAATAAATGCCCGTATTTATCAAGCCTTGCTTTTGTCAGTTTATCGTTTAAAAGTTCTTTTGCAGATTTAATTTTTGTAAATAGCGATTCCACCTTTATAATATTTCTGTCTACATATAAACGAATGAAATCTAAATAAGCCTCCTCCCAAATTTGCTCCAACGATAATTGTTTATCATGAATAATTTGATATTGCACATTATACACCCGTTTTATATCGTCCAACAAATGCTCTTTATACATACCATGATTGGAATTTTTTCGAAGCATCCAATAATAATATCCCTTTGGTGTATAATATATTGATTGAGCACTTAATATTGCTGCCGGAGTTATATAACGATCTTCAAATGTTTTACTTAAACTTTCCGTATATATTAGATTATCTGTAATAATATGACGCTTGAATAATTTAGGCATTCTTGACATCGATATCGAATATGTATACGGCGATGGGAAAACGTGCTTTTTGAAAATGTTTACTAATTGTTCGCCTTCATATCGCCCTTCTTTAATTGGATGAGTCCCCAATGCGATACCATTTACGATATAATTGCTGATAACGATATCAACATTGCTCGATGTTGCTAACTTATATAAATTTTCAAACATATCTACTGCTGCATAATCATCACTATCAATAAAGCCTATGTATTCCCCTTTGGCGGCTTTTACTCCTGTTGTCCACGCAGACATCAATCCGCCATTCTCTTTATGAATAACACGCATTATTTTAAAAAAACGTAATGCAAATTCATCAATAATATGCTCACTTCCATCAGTAGAGCCATCATCTACCACAATTATTTCAATATCATTTAATGTCTGATTTACAAGGGAGGTAAGACATCGAGAAAGATATTGTTTGACATTATAAACTGGAACTATAATGCTTACTTTTATATTCATCGCGTTATCAATCTTAAGATCGTAATAAAAGGTCATAATTTTATTCGAACCCAATATTGCGTATTTACCTAAACATTATTTGTCATATTTAATTCGCTGTAAGGAGAACGAAATTTAGTTTTTACAGATAGATATTAAATTTGTCATTCTGTAGAAATACTGGGATAGCACCACCTTACAAGTTTTTTAGTCCCCCCCCAAAATTCTCCAAATGCACTTTTTAACTATTTACTGACTCCGTTATTTTATCGTACACCTCGAACCGAGAGTTCTTTGATATGAACTCTGGGACGGTCGATTTCATGAGTCGGACCATGTCGGGTATGTTCACCTCGCGGGAGAGGGTTTCGAGCATGTCGGCGGCGCGGCAGGCGTCGGCGTAGTCGTACTCGCGCACCTTGGCGATGCGGATGCGGTCGTGCGAGGTCGGCAGGGTATTCTCCGTATTGGAAAGCACCTCCTCGTAGAGTTTCTCGCCCGGTCGCAGACCCGTATACTCGATTTTGATGTCCTTGCCCGGTTCGAAGCCGGCGAGTTCTATCATGCGTTTCGCCAGATGCGCAATCTTCACCGATTCGCCCATGTCGAACACGAATATCTGCGTGCCGGTGGACATCGTCGCAGCCTCCATCACCAGACGGCAGGCTTCGGGAATGGTCATGAAGAAACGCGTGATGTCGGGGTGCGTTACCGTTACCGGACCTCCCTTTGCAATCTGTTCGCGGAAACGAGGGATTACGGAGCCGTTCGAGCCGAGAACGTTGCCGAAGCGCGTGGTTACGAATCTCGTCCGTCCCTTTATCCTGCCCTGCTCGACGGCAAGACCCAGCGACTGCACGTAAATCTCCGCCAGACGCTTGGTGCAACCCATGATGTTTGTCGGATTCACAGCCTTGTCGGTCGAAATCATCACCATCTTCTCGACGCCGTATTCCAGACACTTGTCGGCTACGTTGCGCGAACCGGCGACATTCGCCAGCACCGCTTCGCACGGGTTCTCCTCCATCAGCGGCACATGCTTGTAGGCTGCGGCGTGGAAGACCACCTGCGGGCGATAGGTGCGGAAGACGAAATCGAGACGTGCCGGAATGCGGACGTCGCCGATTACGGGCGAGAAGTCGAGTTCCGGAAAACGCTCTTCAAGTTCGAGACGGATGTTGTGCATCGGCGTTTCGGAGTTGTCGAACAGCACGAGTTTCCTGATGCCGAACGTCGCCAACTGGCGGCACAACTCCGAGCCTATCGAGCCTGCGGCACCGGTTACCATAATCGTCTTGCCGCGGAAGTCGGCGATTATCTCGTCGAGCGAAATCTTTATCTCGGGACGACCCAGCAAATCCTCGATTTTGATTTCGCGGATGGACGACTTCATCAGTCTGCCGCCCACGACCTCGTCTATCGGAGGGGCGATGAGTATCTTTATGTCGTTGTCGGTGGCGTATTTGAGCAGGCGTTCCTGTTCCGACTGCGCTTCCGATTCGGTGGCGAACAATATGGCGTCGATGTCGTAGCGTCCGCGAAGATACTTCACGTTGCCCGCACTCTCGAAATAGTAGACGCTGTGTTGGGCGAGCATGTGGTTTTTCAGACGCGGTCCGTAGGTCAGGAATCCCGACACTTCGTAGTGCGGCGAGTTCTGCAAACGCATGACCAACGCCACCGATTTGTCGCCCGTACCGTAAATCAGCACACGGCTGCAATTGCTGCGACGTTTCAACCGGTGTTTTATCAGGTCATAACCGACTATCATCATCACGCGCACCACGACCAGCGCACAGAGCGTAAGCAGGAAATCGAGCAGCAGCAATACCGCCGTATTCCCCCCCCCGACGATGCCGCGGGCGAACACCGGCACGCTCAATCCCAGCAGCACCTCTTTGCCGAAAGTCGCAAGCACGAACTTGGCGATTTCGCGCAGCGTGGAATGGCGGATGATAAAGCGGTATGTTTTCAGTACATAATACAGCAGCAGCGAGAATACCGTCGCGCCGACCAGCCATACCAGTGCAAAACGGTTCGAGATGCCGCCTCCGAAGAGCAGGTGTACGATTATGAGCGCGACCAGCGATGCCATGACGGAAATCGCAAGGTCGATGCAGAGAATCAGTTTGGAACTCAAATAACGCTCCAAATGCAATTTGGTTATCAGTCGTTGCATATTGAGTAAATAAATTTGTTTGGGTCGTAATCTATCGTATGCATCTATACGCAATGCCGCTGCAAAGTGCCGGCGGCAATCCGTCATTTGATTATCTGCACGTATTCGAAGTCGGCTTCGATGGCGACGGTTACGAAATCCGGCAGTTCCACCAGAAGTCTTTTGGTGCGCGAACCACGGATGCTCAACAGTCTGCCTTCGTAGCCGTCGAGAACGCCTCCGACAACCCGAACCGTACATCCGCACATCGACGGAGTAAGTTCTTGCGGCAGATAATAGCGCGGATTCGACGAGCAGGCGACGGCGCGCATGAAAATATCCATGTCGGCGTCGGCGACGACCATCGGTTCACGGTATTCGCCGCCGCGGCGGTAGCGGTATTGGAGCGTCGGCGTCTTTTCGACTATCGGGTCGAGAACGGCGCGCATTTCGCGGACGAACAGCAGGTCGCGGATAAACGGTACGCTCTCGCGGATACGTCTGCCGTTGCGGACTTTAAGTACCTGACGCATCGGCGTGAAGACCTCCATGCCGGCATCCGAAAGTTGTCGGTATGCAGGCATCTTCGCATTCGGGCGTTTAAGGTCGCGCATCACATACCAGCGTGCGGTCGTTTCGGCTTTTTGTGTCATGGCTGCGGAAACCGTATCAGGGCTTTATATTCTCCGAATGGCAATTCCTCTAATCCTGCCTGATACAATACAAGTCTATGCATCAAGCAGTTATAAGTATATCCGTATGAAGTTTATTGCCTGTAAAATCCGATCTTGCACGTTTCTGTAAAAGAAACCGTACTATATCAAGCGCAAAAGTATATGAAATAATACTTTAATCCAAATATTTCGTAGTGTTTTTTATTGCAAAAATCCCCCCCCCCCGAAAATTTTTATATTGATTATCAACCAGTTGTATATACGACTCGGAAATTGTCAAAAAAATAAACTTTATCGTATAAAAACACAGCATATTTTCGTATTTCGACAAAAGTTGGGCGGCATTCGGAATCATCCGCGCAATATGCCTACGCAACGCACGGACGGCGTCGCCAGAGCATGTTCGCAGGAGCAAGCAACATATATAATAAGGACTAATATATACCATTTTACATCATATTTCGACAACCCGTCGTTATGTCCAAAATGATGTCAATATAATATAAAGTATATATGATTAAAAAAATCGGGCGGCACGCATGCCGCCCGACCCGCTTTTGCGTGATGCAAAAGTGCTATTTAACTGCTTTTACAATCGCCTCGAATGCTTTCGGCTCGTTCATCGCCAAATCTGCCAGAACCTTGCGGTTGAGGGCGATGCCTTTGGCGTTGATTTTACCGATAAATTCGGAATACGTCATTCCCTGGGCGCGGACTGCGGCGTTGATACGCGTAATCCACAACGAACGGAATGTGCGCTTTTTGAGTTGGCGGTGTGCATAGGCAAACTGCAAACCCTTTTCGACGGTGTTTTTCGCTACCGTCCAAACGTTTCCCCTTGAACCAAAGTTGCCTTTGGCAAGTTTCAAAACCTTTTTTCTTCTTGCGCGGGACGCAACAGCATTGACTGAACGTGGCATAATTAAAAGTTTTTGATGGAGTTGATAGCGGCGCGATTCTCTCGCACTCTCTGGGGCTATGTCGCTCCGGTGTTAATAAATTGTGTTAGTTCGTCCGACCGGTTATTTAACCAGCAGGCTCTTGATTTTTGCCTCGTCGGCAGACGAAACGATACCCGAATAGCAGAGGTTACGCTTCTGTTTTTTAGTCTTTTTGGTCAGGATATGACTGTGATAAGCGTGCTTGCGCTTAATCTTACCTGTGCCGGTGAAAGTAAAACGCTTCTTTGCAGCGGCATTTGTTTTCATTTTTGGCATAATTGTAAAATATTTAGTTAAACATAGCGGGCAAAGATAACTCTTTTTTCGTTACCATGCAACAATTCGGGAGAATTTTCGCGGAAGGCGGGGATGGGTAATGGGATTAAAGACTTTAAGGACATTAGGGACTTTAAGGTCGTTAAGGTCGTTAGTGTCCTTAAAGGCATCTCGCGGTTTTCCTTTTGCAGACTTTTTCGGTCGCTTTGTCGGAATCTCGTTTTTTTTTAATACTTTTGTACCAAACTTATAATTACCGTACCAATGAACAAATTTACCAGACTTGCACTTTGCGCAACCGTTCCTTCCGTTGCGGCTGCACCGGCGACAGCAGCCGGAAAAGCCGACAAGGCGAAGAACGACAAGCGTCCGAACGTGATTTTCATCCTTATGGACGATGCCGGACACGGCGATTTCGGCTGCTACGGACAGACCAAGACCGAGACCCCGAACATCGACGCGCTCGCCGAAAACGGAATCCGTTTCACCAACATGTACACCGCCGCACCGGTATCCTCGCCGTCGCGCTGCTGCCTGCTCACGGGCATGAACTCGGGACATGCACAAATCCGCGACAATCAGGAGGTACAGGACGGCAACCCACGCGTATGGTACTACGACGACGTATATATGGACCCGACCCTCGAAGGTCAGTATCCTCTGCATGCCGACACCCCTACGCTCGGCACAGAGATGCAGAAGGCGGGCTACCGCACCGGCATGGTCGGCAAATGGGGAGTCGGAGGACCGGCGAACGAGAGCAAGCCTTGGACGATGGGATTCGACTTCTACTACGGCTGCATCTGCCAGCGTCTGGCGCACAACTACTACACGCCGTTCTACTGGAAAAACGACCAGAAAGAGCAAATCAACAAGGAGTACATCAACCCGGGTACGCCGCTCGACGAAGGGGCAGACCCTCGCGACCCGCGCAGTTACGACAAATATTCGAAGGGCAAGGTTTACGGACCTGACGTGATGTTCGAGAACGTGAAGGAGTTCGTCAATGAGAACGCCGAGCGTCCGTTCTTCCTGATGTGGACTACCCCGCTGCCTCACTCGCCGTTGCAGGCTCCGCAGGAGTGGGTAGACCACTATGTGGCGAAGTTCGGCGACGAGGAGCCGCTCGCGGGCGACGACTTCCACCAGAACGTATGGCCTCACAACTACTATCCTTGCCGCTACCCGCACGCTACATACGCCGCGATGATAAGTTATTTCGACCATCAGGTCGGCGAACTCGTCAAGGAGTTGAAGCGTCTGGGCATCTACGAGAATACGATTATCATCTTCACCAGCGACAACGGTCCTGCCAACAACGCATCGTCGCCGACCGTATGGTTCGACAGCGCGCAGCCGTTCCGCTGCGGCAAAGGCTGGGGCAAGCGTTCGCTCCACGAGGGCGGAATCCGAATGCCGTTCATCGCTTCGTGGCCCGCAAAAATCAAGAAAGGCATCGTCAGCGACCATATCGGCGACTTCACCGACATCATGCCTACGGTATGTGAAATAGGCGGTGTCGAGTGTCCGCAGACCGACGGCGTATCGCTGCTGCCGCTCCTTTCGGGCAAAGAGAAGAAGCAGAAGGAGCATGAGTACCTCTATTGGGAGTACCCGACCAAGGGCGGTATATTCGCAGTGCGCTGGGGCAAATGGAAAGGACTGGTTCAGGACGTGAACAAGGGCAACCGCAAGATGGAACTCTACGACCTGACCACTCCGAGCAAGGAGGTCGAGGACTTCCGCAACAACGTCGCCGCCGAGCATCCGGAAATCGTCGAGCGCATGTGGGGCTACATCAACGAGTCGCACGTGCCTGCCGAGAATCCGAACTTCAACATCAAATACACGAAATAATCGCCGATGGCGCGCAAGATAGAATTCACATACGAAGACATTCTCCGGCGCGAAGAACGACGCGGTTTCACCTCGATGGTGAAACCCGTCGGTTCTTTATGCAACATGCGCTGCAAGTACTGCTACTACCTCGACAAGGCGGCTCTGTACGACTATCACGAGCCTAAAATGGACGACGACCTGCTCGAACTCTACATCCGCCGCAACATCGAGGGCAACGCGTCGCCCGTGCTGTCGTTCGCATGGCACGGCGGCGAGCCGCTGCTCGCAGGAATCGACTTCTACAAAAAGGCGGTCGCATTGCAGAAAAAGTACGCCGAGGGTCGCGAGGTCGAGAACTCGATTCAGACCAACGGACTGCTCGTCAATCGCGAATGGTGCGACTTCTTCCGCGACAACAACTTCCTCGTCGGCATATCGATAGACGGACCGGAGGACATCCACGACGCCCACCGTTTCGATACCGGCGGGCAGCCTACGTTCGCCCGCGTGATGAAGGCAATAGAGATGATGTACCGTTCGCGCGTGGAGTACAACACGCTGTCCACAGTCAATGTCCACAGCGAGGGTCGCGGACACGAAGTCTATCGGTTTCTGCGCCAGATAAGCATGTTCATGCAGTTCCTGCCGGTCGCCGAACTCGTTTCGGACGGATTCATACAGTCGCCCGACAAGGAGAGCGCGCAAATCGCCCCGTGGTCGGTGTCGGCGCGCGGATTCGGACAGTTCATGTGCGACATATTCGACGACTGGGTCGTGAACGACGTCGGCGAGCGATACGTGCAGTTGTTCGACGCCACGCTGGCGAACTATGTCGGCGTGCAGCCGTCCATCTGTTCGCTGTGCGAGACCTGCGGAACGGGTCTGACGGTCGAACACAACGGCGACGTCTACGCCTGCGACCACTTCGTATACCCCGAATACCGGCTGGGCAACATACACACCGATTCGCTGAGCGACCTCGCCTACTGCGACCGCCAGTTCGAATTCGGCGTACTCAAACGTTCGTCGCTGCCGCACCAGTGCCGCCACTGCAAATACTATTTCCTCTGCCGCGGCGAATGCCCGAAGCACCGCTTCATCAAGGATTCGACCGACGAATACGGACTGAACATTCTGTGCGATGGATACAAGATGTTTTTCGAGCATACCGAACCTTACATGCAGCGCATGAAGGCACTGCTGCTCGAAAAGAAATCGCCGGCACTCGTGATGGGAATGGCAAGAGAAAGGCTGAAAAGGCGGTAGCCGTCTGACCTGATAAAATAATGCGGGAATTTCGTTCCCGCATTATTTGTTGTCGGGGGGGGCTTTAACGACCTTAAAGTCCTTAAAGTCTTCAAGGTCGTTAGGGTCTATCCTTTACTGTTCGGCGCAGCCCTTGCAGTAGCATTCGAACCAAGGGTTGTGCAAATCCTCCTTATTATACTTCAACGCCCCGTGGTCGGGCAGCGAACGGGTGATACCGCCCGCTTCGGCAAGCACGAGTTCCGCAGCCGCAGTGTCCCACTCATAGGTGTGCGTCGTCCGCGGATAGTAGTCTATCGCGCCTTCGGCAAGCAGACAGAACTTGTAGGAACTGCCCTGCTCGATAATCTCGGCATCGGGATGCGACCTGCACACTCGCTCCACGCAAGCCTTCGTGTCGTCAGTCTGGTGCGAACGCGAAACGGCGATACGGAACGTCGAATGTTTGGAATCGTCGAGCGGCAGTCTGCGCCGTTCGGAGCAGAGATGCACGTAATCGTAGTCGGCGTCAGCCGCCGGCGCAATATCCGTCAGCAGATACGCGCCCATGCCCTGTTCGGCGAAATAAGCCTTGCGCAGATAAGGTACATAGACGACCGAACCGACGCAGACGTTGTCCGACATCAGGGCGATATTGACGGTAAACTCGTTGTTGCCCTTGATGAATTCCACAGTGCCGTCGAGCGGGTCTACGAGCCAGAACAACTCCCAGTTGCGACGCTCGTCATAGAGCATTTCGCGCCCCTCCTCGCTCAGAATCGGGATTCGCGTTTCGCCGAGCACCTCCTTGATTTTGTTGTGTGCCAGACGGTCGGCTACGGTCAACGGGGTATGGTCGTTCTTGACGGTAATATCGTAGTCGTCGCTGTTCTTGTAGACCTTCATTATCTCCGCGCCAGCCCTCACTGCGGCATTGAACGCCCGTGAGAGAAGATAGGCTCGTATATCGTCGTTAAACATTGCTTGAAGTTTTAATGGTTTAGTAAAGGTAACGCTATTTTGCCACATTTCATAATATCGAACGTTAAATTTCTGCAAAAATTACATGTCGCCGCGACAAAAGCCCGCCACACGCCCTTTCCGACCATCACGCGACCCGAAACATACATCAGCACGGCGACCGTCGCAGCCATGTTCGCGGCGACAGCCCCTATCGCCGCACTCCCCTTCACCGCAGCGACCGCAACAGCGGCAACGGTCGCAATAACCGCCGCCGCAGCGATGAAAGCGAATACCGCCGGCGGTCTTCCGCCGGTATAGTCGGCGAGAGGTTCGTCGATACGGCACACCGTTCCGCAGCGACCGGAAATCAATTTACGAAGATTACGGAATCCGCCGCATTCGACAAGAGGTTCGAGCGCGACCATGGCGAGCGGCGCACCGAGCGAGGTTACGACCGCCGCCACCGAGTAACTCGGATGGAATCCCGCTTCGGAAGCCATCCTGCCCGCGGCGTACGGGCGGACTGATGCGCCGCACGGAACGGGCAGCAGATAGTCGTAGGAGGCGACGCCCGCCGCAGCATCATACATCGCCGCCGTATCGCCGTGTGCCATATCCAGCATCACCAGCCGGCGACATGCCCGACAGCGCGAGCGGTAGAGCCGCCGCACCCCTGCGACATGCAGCGACCCGCACGGCACGTAATCGACGGCGACCAGACCGTAGCGTTCGATTATCGCGGCGGCAATATCGCTGTCGCGCACGGAATCGACGACGGCGATGACCTCCGACGTCGGATAGGTCGCGGCGAGCATCGACGACACCGCATCGGCGCACGACGGTTCGATGCAGACGAGCGACACCCCGATATTGCCGACGGGCGCACTCACCGAAGCCTGCGACATCATCATCAGCCGCGCCTTCTCTTCGCCGCGGGCGACGCGGAGCGCGAATACGGCGGCACAGACCGCCAAAAACAGTGTAAGGACGAATGCCGCCGACCAGACTGCCGTCATACGATAGAGCGTTTATACGATTTGAGAACCGATTCGAACCATGCCCGCTCGCCGCGGCGGAACAGTGCCGCAAGCGCAGACGACGAATAGCCCGCGACGGCGAAGTGGCGGTATATCGACCTGCGCACCGCAACGGGCAGCCCGCGGACATACCCTCTGACGGCAGGCACAGCCACGTCGCCGTGCAGCGAGCCGAGCAGCAGCACGGCATCCGTCCGCAAATCGTCGTCGCCGCCGCGCACGATGTCGAGCAGCGCAGTTTCGCAGTCGGTTATGCCGAACTGACGCACTATCTGCATCCCAAACATCGCGAGATTGCGGTTGCCCGATTTCAGCAGCGGAGTGTAGGCGACCGGACACACTCCGCGTCGCAGAAGCGTCATTATCTCCGCCGCATCGAAGTGCGTAAGCCGTCTTTCGGTCGCCGCCAGACGCCGTATGGCGGAGCCGTTGTCGGACGCCAGAGCAATCATGAAGGCATGGAAGCGCACGAAGCGGTTGCGGTCGTTCAGGAAACGTTCGCAGCGCGCCGCAGCCGACTTCGACGGCGGCAGTTTGGCGGACATCGCGAGATAGCGCGCCCGACGGAATCCGCGGCTGCGGCGCGCATGAGACAACAGCGTGTCGTAGGCCGAATAGCCGTCGGCGATGCCCCGCAAACGGTCGATACACTCCAAACCGAGATTGTCGGCGGCGAACGCGAGCGATTCGGCAACGACCGACGGCGGGAAATCGCCTATGCAGCCGTCATACGACGGTTCGCAATCCGCCGCCACGACACGCGAGATGCGGAATATGCACTCGGCACACTCCGCCTCGCGGCGTTTCTCGCGCCGCCGTCCGACGAAAGCGGCGATACGCCATGCGCCGAACGCCGCCAGAGCCGCCGACACGGCGACCGTATAATATAGGGAGAATGTTTCAACCATGACTGCTCTCCGACCTCTTTCCGCACAGTTTGTCGAGCAGCCTCGTCGGGTCTGCCGGCAATGACACGTACTGGTCTACGCCCGCGCCGAGCAGTGCCACGACCGTATCTTCGGTAAGGTCTGCCGACACGACGAAGATACGCGGACCTGCCAACCGCGACCGCCGCAGGCGACCGACCGAATCCGTGCCGTCCATGAACAGACGCACGTCGTCGGCGACCACGCTGTCGAAAGTTCCGCAGCGGCAATGCTCGACGAGTTCGCCGACGCATTCCGCTCTGCAAATCTCCGTTCCGCGCACCGAAAGCAATCCTTCGACCAAAGCCCGGAACCGCGCGGAGCGCGAATAGACAAGAATCTTTTTCATCCGCAGTTTACGTTTTGACGACTATCCGCTTCCCAAAAATATGCCAAACACGCGGCAGTAGCACCCAACGACCTTAAAGTCCTTAAAGACCTTAAAGACTTTAAGGACCCGCCCCCGCCCCTCTCCCCGCAAACTTTTCGGGAAAATTATCGCGCAGGTGTTGCGCGTATCGAAAAAATCGCTATATTTGCGGGCTGAATTATGTTTAAGCACATAACAAATTTAACAAATGTACGTAATAGTAGAGATTGCAGGTCAGCAGTTCAAGGCTGAAAAAGGTCGGAAACTCTATGTTCACCGTCTTCAAGGCGAAGTAGATTCGTCTTTGAGTTTCGACAAGGTCCTGCTCGTAGACAACGGCGGTCAGGTTAAAGTCGGCGCACCTGTGGTAAAAGGCGCCTCGGTAAAATGCAAGATTCTGAAACACTTGAAGGACGACAAGGTTCTGGTGTTCAAGAAGAAGCGCAGAACCGGCTATCAGAAGTGCAACGGACACCGTCAGTATCTGTCGCAGGTTCTCATCGAAGACATTGTTGCATAATTAAAATTTAGAGAAACATGGCACACAAAAAAGGTGTAGGTAGTTCCAAGAACGGTCGTGAGTCGGAAAGCAAACGACTCGGCGTCAAACTTTTCGGTGGTCAGTTCGCTAAGGCAGGCAACATCATCGTCCGTCAGCGCGGTACTGTTCACAATCCGGGTGAGAACGTAGGTATGGGCAAGGACCACACTCTGTTCGCACTGGTAAACGGCACGGTAGTCTTCACAAAGAAGGCTTCGGGCAAATCCTTCGTAAGCGTTACTCCGCTCGCATAACCTGATGCGGGCGAGGCAAGAAATACGCCTCGAATCATACCGGTTTTCTTGCGAAAACCGGTTTTTTTATGCCCGCACGGGTCTTATTTCCGACCGAATTCACTATCTTTGCACGGATAACCATAACACCTTAAAACATCCGCACAATGAAAAGATTTCTGCTAATGCTCACCGTCGCCCTGACGCTTTCGGGGGCGAAAGTATTCGCATGGGACGGCAGAGGACACTCCGCGATAGCCTATATCGCCGAACGCCACCTCACGCCGCGCGCCAAGGCGAACATCGAAAAGTACACGGGCGAACGTTCCATCGTCTACTACGCCTCGTGGATGGACAAGAACCGCCACAGCAAGGGCTACGAGATGACGCACGTATGGCACGTGGACTACTGGACCGACGACCTCCGCCATGACGAGAACGGCAATCCGCTGCCGCCCGCATCCGTGAGTCAGGTCAAGCGCATAATCGGAGAGATGCCCGATTTCCGCATTCTCGACGATTCGACCGTCAATATAAACATAAAGTATCTCGTCCATCTGGTCGGCGACATGCACTGCCCCGTACACGTCGATTTTCCGAAAAGCCGTCCGATGAACGTAAATGTACTCGGCAAGAAGATGCGTTTCCACAAGTTGTGGGACGGAGGCATCACCGCAATCAAGCATAACGGCATGTCGCCGATGATGCTCGCCGCCGAACTCGACACGTTCGACGGGCAGGCAATCGCCGCCGTTCAGGCAGGCACGCCCGACGACTGGTACAAAGGTGCGGTAGAGGCTGCCGAGCAGACCTTCGCACTGCTACCGAAAGAGAAGAACGCGGTTCTCACGACCGAAAACTACTTCAACGACGCGATAACTGTCGTCGATACCCAACTCCGCAACGCCGGCTACCGTCTGGCATACGTACTCAACCTCATTTTCGACAAATAACATACACCATGAAGAAGATATATCTGCTCATATTCGCAGCCATGGCGTTCTCGCCCGCAGCGAACGCATGGAACAGCGCGATACACACGGGCATCGCGGCAATAGCCGATGCCAACCTCACTCCGGCGACCAAGAAGGCTGTCGCCGAGGCACTCGACGGGCATACGATTGCCAACTACGCCTACTGGATGGACGACGTGGCAGGCATCGACAAGTACGCCGCAAGCCGCCAGTGGCACAACGTCGCCCTGACGCCGAAAGGCAAAATCATCGCCGCCAAGAAAGCCGCCAAGTCGCAGTCCGAGGATATTCGCTCAGCACAGGCGTTCGACGGACTCGCGAAAGCGATAGAGACACTGAAAAAGCGCGACACCCTCTCGAAAGAGGAGATTGCCGACAACATCCGTTTCATCGTATACATACTTGCCGACCTCCACTGCCCGTCGCACTACGTATACTCCGACCTTCTGGCGGAGCGTTCGTGGAAATATTTCCGCGACAAGGCGAAGAAGGGCGACAGTTACATGGCATTCTGGGACGGCGCCTCAATCACCGGCACTTTCAACTGGCGCGCCAACGAATTCGCACACCAACTCAACCGCAAAAGTGCCGACGAAATCGAGGCTCTGACCGACGGAAGCATCACGAAATGGATAGAGTCGAATGCCGCCGAATACCGCAAAATCTACTCTATGATTACGCCGGACAAACGGTTCGACGGCAAAGAGTTTCGCCTGTGGCTCAACGGCATCTATCCGTTCTCGACGGAGCAGGTCGCCGTTGCGGGCTACCGCATCGCGAAGGTGCTTAACGGTCTGTTCGACGACGGCGAACCTGCCGCAGCGATAAAATAGCAACTTAATTTCAAATGGACAAAATCATGAAACGCATCATATTTACCGTATTTACACTGGCAACCGCAATCGGCATCCATGCCGACGCGTTCGCATGGGGTCGCGACGGACACGCCGCAATCGCCTACATCGCCGAACTGAATCTCACGCCGCGCGCGAAGGAGAACGTCGAGAAGTGCATCGACGGACACTCGATAGTCTACTACGCATCATGGCTCGACAACCACCGCAAGGAGCACAAGGCATGGAACAAACGCCGCCACACCTGCGATTTCGACCTCGCGACCGACAAGCCTATCGGCAAGCCCGTCAAGCAGATGCGCGAAACGCTGCGTCTGCTGGGGAACTACGAGAACCTGACCGATTCGGCACGCAAGTTCCACATCTACACGCTCGTACACACGATGGGCGACTTCCACTGCCCGGGACATACCGAGTACCGCACGCCCGACTGCAAAACAGTGCTGTGCAACTCGTTCTACAACGTCCGCTATCTCGACGAGAAGAAGCCGGTGAACTATCACAAGGTCTGGGACACGATGGTCGTCATCGGCAACCACGCCGACTGGGGCTACATGGATTACGGACACATCCTCAATGACGGAGTTTCGCAGGAGCGCAAGGATGCAATCGTCGCCGGAACGCTCGAAGAGTGGTTGGAGGAGAGCGCGCGCACGAGCAAGGTGATTTTCGAGCGCGCACCGAAAGCCGCCGAGGATGCCGAGTTGAAGGATATGGCGCACGTAGACCGCGACATGCTCAACGAGTTCGACGACCTCGCCTGCGAACAGATGCTCAAAGCGGGTCTGCGTCTGGCGAAGGTACTGAACGACATTTTCGACAAATAGGCACGACGATGAAGAGGATATTCGTAATTGCGGCAAGCGTCGCACTGACGCTATGCGCCGTCGGCGAGAGTTTCGCCTGGGGACGGCTCGGACACTACACGATTGCCGAAATCGCCGAACGGCATCTGACGCCGAAAGCGAAGGCCGAAATCGAACGTTACACCGGCGGAAAGCCGCTGGCGCACTATGCCGTATTCATGGATTCGGTAGCCAATCATCCGAAATACAAGAAGCCGTTTAGCGGCTGGCACGCATCGATAGCCGATGTAGACTGCACCTCGCCGGCAATCGTCCGCAACCGTTACCGCGACGGTCGCGACGGCGTAACGGCGATGGAGTATTTCCGCGAGCGCATGGCACAGCGCGACGAGTTGCAGTTGAGCGACTCGACGATTCTGTGCGCCATAAAGTGCATCGTGCATATCGTCGGCGACTTCCACTGTCCGGCACACGTACGTTACGTGGACAACAACAACGAAGGAGCGGTTTACGTCAAATTCTACGGCAAGCCGACCTACATGCACCGCGTGTGGGACACATTCGCCATAACGCATGCACACAAGGGCTGGACCTACAAGCAGTACGCCGACTATCTCGACACATGGTCGAAAGCCGAAATCAAGAAATGCACGGCGGGATGGGCGCAGGAGTGGTTCGAGGACGGAGCGCGCGACGTGCGCGAGAGCCTCTACTGGGTAGGCGAAGACGACAAGTTGGGCGACGAGTTCCAGGCGAAAGCCATACCGCTCGCCGAACAGCAGATGCGCAAGGCGGGATACCAGTTGGCAAAGGCTCTCAACACGATTTTCGGGAAATAGAGCCTGACACGCCACTCTCCTTAAAGACTTTAAGGTCGTTAAGGACTTTAATGACCTTAAAGAAATTCGGGGCAATCTTTGAAGATTGCCCCGAATCTTTTTTCGGCAGTTCCGCCGTTTAGTCTATCATCTCGAAGCCCGTATAAGGCACCAGCACCTCCGGAATGCGGATACCCTCCGGCGTCTGATTGTTTTCGAGCAGTGCGGCTACGATGCGCGGCAGGGCAAGCGACGAACCGTTGAGGGTGTGCGCGAGTTGGGTCTTCTTGTTGGCGTCGCGGTAGCGCAGTTTCAGGCGGTTCGCCTGGAACGACTCGAAGTTCGATACCGACGAAACCTCCAACCAGCGTTTCTGAGCCTCCGAGTAGACCTCGAAATCGTATGTCAATGCGGATGTGAACGACATGTCGCCGCCGCACAGACGCAGAATGCGGTAAGGCAGACCGAGCGACTTCACGAGACGCTCCACGTGAGCGACCATACCGTCCAACGCCTCGTAGGATACATCAGGCAGAGCGAGTTGCACGATTTCGACCTTGTCGAACTGGTGCAGACGGTTCAGACCGCGGACGTCCTTGCCGTAAGAACCCGCTTCGCGGCGGAAGCACGGAGTGTAGGCGGTCATCTTCACCGGAAAATCCTTCTCGTCGAGGATGCAGTCGCGGTAAATGTTGGTTACAGGCACCTCGGCGGTCGGAACGAGATAGAAGTTATCCACCGTGGCGTGGTACATCTGTCCCTCCTTGTCGGGCAACTGACCCGTACCGAATCCCGAAGCCTCGTTCACCATCACCGGCGGCTCGACCTCGCGGTAGCCGGCTGCGGTGTTGAAATCGAGGAAATAGTTGATGAGCGCGCGCTGCAACTTGGCACCCTTGCCCTTGTAGACAGGGAATCCCGCGCCGGTAAGTTTCACGCCCAAATCGAAATCGATGATGTCGTACTTGCGGGCGAGTTCCCAGTGCGGCAGCGGATTTTCGGGCAGTTTGGTATAGTTCTCGTCGATTTTCACCACCAGATTGTCCTCGGCAGTCTTGCCCTCCGGAACGATTTCGGCAGGGAAGTTCGGCAGCAGTACGATTTGCGACTGCAACTCGGCAGCGACCGAATCGTGCTGTGCGTTCAGTTCGGCGGAACGGGCTTTGAGGTCGGCAACCAGACGTTTGCGCTCCTCCGCCTCCTCGCGCTTGCCCTGAGCCATCAGCGCGCCAATCTCCTTGGCAGCCTTGTTCTGCTGGGCAAGGCAGGCATCCAGTTCGCTCTGAATCGACTTGCGCTTGTCGTCGAGTTCTTCGATTTTCGCGATTACGGGAGCCGCATCGACACCCTTCTTGGCGAGTTTTCTGACAGCGGCTTCCTTGTCGCCGCGCAGTTGTTGAAGTGTAAGCATACTTTTATATCTTTTTGACTTTGAATAACCGATTATTATCGCTACATCGTGCAAAGTTACATAAAAAGCGTGTATGTTGTACACACATTGAAGAAAATCGATATTTCTTATTTTGTGCGGAAATTGCTACTTTTGTAGCGAATAAACCGCGAACCGTGAAAAGACTCGAACTGCTCGCACCTGCAAAAGACCTTGCATCCGCAATCGACGCCATCGACTGCGGGGCGGATGCCGTCTACATCGGCGGCACGAGGTTCGGTGCGCGATATGCCGCGACGAACTCGACGGAGGACATCGCGCGGGCTGCCGAATACGCCCACACGTTCGGAGCGAAACTCTACGCGACGCTCAACACACTGCTTTTCGACGACGAACTCGGCGAGGCGCAGGTACTCGCGCAGTCGCTCGTCGATGCGGGGGCGGACGCACTGATAGTGCAGGACATGGCGTACTGCCGCATGGGGCTGCCAGTCGAACTGCACGCATCGACGCAGACCAACTGCGCGACGCCCGAGCGGGTGGCATTCTTCGAGCAGGCGGGATTCGCACGGGCGATACTCGAACGCTCGCTCTCGGCGGACGAGATACGCGCGATACGCAGCAGGACGAATATCGACCTCGAAGCCTTCGTCCACGGCGCGATTTGCGTATCCCAAAGCGGACGCTGTTTCCTCTCGCGCTCGATGAGCGAACGCAGCGGCAACCGCGGCGAATGCAGTCAGCCGTGCCGGCTGGCATACGACCTCACGGACGCCGCGGGCAACACGATAATCAAGGGCAAACATCTGCTCTCGGTACGCGACCTCGACCTGTCGGCTCGCATAGGAGAGATGATAGACGCGGGAATAACCTCGTTCAAAATCGAAGGTCGGCTCAAAGACCGCACCTACCTGCGCAACACCGTCAGCCACTACCGACGGCTGCTCGACGCCGAAATCGCCCGACGCGGCGACTGCGTGCGGAGTTCCTGCGGACGCAGTACGATAGAGTTCGCACCCGACCCCGCGAAAAGTTTCACCCGCGGAGCATCCGAATACTTTTTCGACGGCAAGCGCGCCGGCGTCGCATCGTTCGACACGCCGAAGGCGATGGGCGAGCGCATCGGATGCGTCGTCAGGACTGCCGGCAACGCCTTTACGCTCGACCGCGACAACGATTTGGCGACTGGCGACGGAATATGTTTCATCGCCGGCGGCGAACTCGTCGGCACGAACGTGAACGCCGCCGAGGGACGCCGCATAACGCCGAACCGCATGGACGGCATCGCCCGCGGAACGGAGATTTACCGCAACTGCAACCGCCTGTTCTCGCTCGCCGTCGAGCGCAGCCGCATACGCCGCACGATAGCGGTGAACGTCGAGTTGCGTTTTCTCGACGACGGAATCGAGGCGACGGCGACCGACGAGCAGGGCATAACCGCCCGCGCGCGAATCGGCTGCGAAACCGCCGAGGCGAAGAATGCGGCGAAGATGGAGGAGGTCGCACGGACGCAGATGTCCCGAAGTGGCGACACCCCGTTCGAGATACGCCGTATCGAAATCGTCGGCGGCATACGTTTTGTCCCGTCATCGGCTATGGCGGCTCTGCGCCGCGAACTGCTCGAACGGCTGCGGACGGAGCGTATCGCGAATCACCGGCGCGGCGATGCCTTCCGCGAAAACGCGGCGGCTGTATACCCCGACAAGTCGCTGACGCCGCAGGACAACGTTACGAACCGTCTTGCCCGCGAGTTCTACGCTTCGCACGGAGCGGAGGAGATAGCCGAGGGGCTGGACTGCCGCGCGACGACCGCAGGCGAACGGGTGATGGTATCGGACTACTGCATCCGACGCGAGATAGGCGAATGTCTGCGCGAGCGGCACACGCTCGACGGGCGGCTGTTCCTCGAACGCGGGCGCAAACGCTACGAACTGAATTTCGACTGCGCGCACTGTCGGATGAGCCTTACCGACGTGAGCGAACAAAGATAAAGGAGATGCAACTGACACCGGACATAAAGGATTACGAACTGATAGATTCGGGCGATTTCGAGAAACTCGAACGCTTCGGCGCATACGTACTGCGCCGCCCCGAGCCTCAGGCGATATGGCACAAGTCGCTGGCTGAAAGCGAGTGGCGGCGGATTGCCGACGCCTCGTTCCTGCGCGACGAGCGCAACGACGAGCGCGGCGAGTGGCGGCTCTCGCCGAAGATGCCGTCGCGGTGGAGCATCCGCTACGACTACCGCGATATGCACCTGTCGATGCGGCTCGGACTGACGTCGTTCAAGCACGTCGGCATATTCCCCGAGCAGGCGGCGAACTGGAACTTCATCTACGACCGCTGCATCGCCAAGCGGGGTGCGAAGGTACTCAACCTTTTCGCCTACACGGGCGGGGCATCGCTCGCCGCACGCGCCGCGGGAGCGGAGGTAACGCACGTCGACTCGGTGAAGCAGGTGGTTACGTGGTCGCGCGAGAACATGGAGGCGAGCGGAATGGACGGCATACGCTGGATAGTCGAGGACGCGATGAAGTTCGTTCAGCGCGAGGTGCGCCGCGGCAACCGCTACGACGGCATAATCCTCGACCCGCCGGCATACGGGCGCGGTGCGAACGGCGAGAAGTGGGTGTTGGAGGAGAACATCGCGCAGATGCTCGAATGCTGCGCCGAACTGCTCGTGCCGAAGGATTCGTTCCTCGTGTTCAACCTCTACTCGATGGGGTTGTCATCGACGCTCGCGCGGACTATCGTTCATCAGATGTTCGGCGTACCGTCGCACGAGGAGTACGGCGAACTCTATTTCGCCGACCGCGCATCGAAGGAGTTGCCGCTCGGAACTTACTACCGATTTTCAAGATAACGACCTTAAAGACCTTAACGACTTTAAGGACTTTAAGGACTTTAAGGAAAAAACACACAAATAACTATGGCTCTCGGATTGATTATTTTCGGTCTTATCAGCGGTTCGCTGTTAAGCATTCTGGTGGGAATCATCGGCAGCAGCCGACGAATCGGTTTCGGCTGGTCGTTTCTGATTTCACTGGTCTTCACGCCCGTCGTAGGGCTTATCGTGGCTCTCGTCTCCGACCCGCTGCCTACGGGAGAGAAACGCTGGGGCTGCATCGCGCCGGTGCTGGCGTTTCTGGCGATAGTGCTGTTCCTCGCCGTACTGTCGATGCTGTTCTGGGGTTCGCTCGCAGTCGTGTTGTAGGCGGACTACCCTATCGTCGCCATGAACGACGGCAGCCAGTAGACGACGATTCCGCCGGCGGCGGACAGCACGATAAGCAGAATCGGATTGACCTTGCGGTACGACCCGTAGAGGCATCCGAGGAAGAACACCCAACTCCACATGTCGATGAAATTGGCTTCGTCGGCACTCTTGGGGAACATCAGCAGCAGTGCCGCCGAGGCAATCATGCCGATTACCACGGGTTTCATGCCCGCTATGATGCCGTGCATATATCTGTTGTCTTTCAGTTTCAGGAAAAACCGCGTCAGCAGCATCATCAGCGTGAGTGCCGGCAGGCAGACCGCGACGGTCGCCACGACCGAACCCCAGAATCCCGCCACGGCATAGCCTATGTAGGTCGCCGAGTTAATCGCTATCGGACCCGGCGTAATCTGCGACACGGCGACTATGTCGGCGAACTCCGATGCCGTCAGCCAGCCCTGCTGTTCGACGATTTCGTTCTGAATCAGCGACAGCATGGCATATCCGCCGCCGAATCCGAAGAATCCGATTTTCAGATAGGAGATGAAAAGTTGCAGATAAATCATCGCTCAGCCTCCTTTCCCGCCGCACGGACGCTCCAAACCAATCCTGCCGCAGCACCTGCCAAAAGAATGTATATCGGCGAGATGCCCGTACCCCAGACCACGAGCGCGACGGCTGCGGCAATGGCGAGCAACCACCAACGCATACCCTTCGTCAGCCCGACTATCGGGGCTATTATGAGTGCGACCACCGCCGGTCGCATAGCCTTGAACGCGGCATCGACGACGGCATTGTCGCGAATATCGGCGAAAAACATCGCGACCGCGAGGATTATGACGAACGACGGCAGGACGACGCCCGCAATCGCGGCTATCGCTCCTGCATAGCCGCGCATCTTGTAGCCCACGAAGACCGACGTGTTCAGCGAAATCGGACCCGGAGCCGACTGCGCGACCGTCAGCAGGTCGAGGAAATCGGTTTCGGCAATCCACCTGCGGTTGTCGATGACTTCACGCTGGATGAGCGGAATCATCGCATATCCGCCGCCGAACGTGAACAGCCCTATCTTGAAAAAAGACCAGAACAGTTGTAACAGCATAACTCTGCAATGTTTTTCCCTTAAAGTCCTTAACGACCTTAAAGACTTTAAGGATATTAAGGACTTATCTCCCCATATTGTTTACCACCGACACCATTGCGGCTCCCATCACGGCTGCCGTTTCGGTGCGCAGCCGCTGCTCGCCGAGCGTAATCTCCTCGAAGCCGCACCCGACCGCCAAGCGTATCTCCTCGGGCGAGAAGTCGCCCTCGGGACCAATCATCACAATCGCGTTTTCGCCCGCTTTCAGCGTCGATGCGAGGTATTTTTTCTCGCCCAGCGGCGCATCGCAATGAGCGATGAATTTGCGTCCGTCGAACGGTCGTGCGACGAAATCGCGGAACCGCGTCATATCGTGCAGCGTCGGATGATAGGCTTTGAGCGACTGTTTCACCGCCGCCGTAATCACCTTCTCCTCGCGCTCGCATTTGATAATCCTGCGCTCGCTGCGTTCGCATTCGAGCGGAACGAACTCCGCCGTGCCTATCTCGGTCGCCTTTTCCAGAAACCATTCGTAGCGGTCGATATTCTTGGTCGGCGCGACAGCCATCACGAGCCGGTAAGGCAGCCGTCCGTACTCCCGTTCGACCGACACGGCACGAACCGTGCAACTCCGCAACGAATCGGACACAACCTCGCAACGGAACAGATTGCCCCGACCGTCCGTTATATGCAGCGTATCGCCGACACCGAGCCGCAATACGCGCACCGCATGGCGCGACTCCTCCTCCGAGAGCGTATATTCGGGCGAAACGAAGTCGGGAGCATAAAATAGTTGCATACCTCTGTAAATATTATTATTTTTGCAAAGGTAACAATTATTCAGGCAAATGAGACGTTTTACGACAATATTATCGATAGCGATTATGGCATCCATACTGACTACGGGCTGCAAGGGCGACAAGGAAAATCTGCCCAATCCGTTCTTTGAGGAGTGGACGACCCCTTACTGCGTCCCTCCGTTCGACCGTATCCGCGCATACCACTACGAACCTGCGTTCGAGCGCGCCATGTCGCTGCACGACGAGCAGATAGAGGCTATCACCGCCGAAACCGACGAACCTACGTTCGCCAACACGCTGGCAGCCTACGACGCTTCGGGTCGGATGCTCGACGACGTAAGCAACATATTCTCGATGCTGTGCGCAGCCGACACGTCGGAGCGGATGCAGGAGATAGAGGAGTGCATGATGCCGCGGCTCGCCGCCCACTACGACAAAATACTGATGAACGACGCTCTGTTCGCCCGCATAAAGCAGGTCTACGACAAGCGCAACAGCACCGACCTTACGCCCGACCAACTGCGGCTGACGGAAAAGGTCTACGACGACTTCGTCCGCTCGGGCGCACTGCTCGGCGGGGAGGACAAGGCGCGGTTGAAGCAGATTAACGAAGAGTTGTCGGTCGCGAGCGTCCGTTTCGGCAACAACATTCTCGCCGAAAACAACGCCTTCGAACTCGTACTCTCATCGGACGACCTCGACGGGCTTCCAGCGTCGGTGCGCGATGCAGCGCGCAGTGCGGCGAGCGAGAAAGGGCTGGACAACAAATACCTGTTCATGCTCCACAAGCCGAGCCTGATTCCGTTCCTGACATACTCGTCGCGCCGCGATTTGCGCAAACAGATGTACGAAGCATACCTTAACCGCTGCAACCGCAACGACGAATACGACAACAAACAGGCAGTGAACGACATGATACGCCTGCGCACCGAAAAGGCGCATCTGCTCGGCTACCGCTCCTACGCCGAATACGTTACCGCCGACCAGATGGCAGGCAGCCCGAAGAACGTATACGCACTGCTCGACGAGATATGGACGCCCGCTCTCGAAAAGGCGAAATCGGAACTCGCCGAGATGGAGGTGCTTTTCCGCGCCGATTTCAGCGAGGAGGACGACCGCTTCGAGTCGTGGGACTGGTGGTACTATGCCGAAAAACTGCGCAAGCAGAACTACGCTCTCAACGAGGAGATGCTGCGACCGTATTTCTCGCTCGACAACGTGCGCCAGGGCGTATTCAACCTCGCCAACAGGCTCTACGCGCTGACATTCCGTCCGATAGCCGTGCCGCTCTACAACGAGGAGGTGTCGGCTTACGAGGTACTCGACAGCGACGAATCGCACCTCGGCGTTCTCTATTTCGACTTCTTCCCGCGTGCCGGCAAGGGTCAGGGCGCATGGTGCGGCTACTTCCGCGAACCGAGCCGCGACGCCGACGGCAACCGCATCGCACCGGTGGTAAGCATCGTATGCAACTTCACGCGTCCGTCGGGTTCGACGCCTGCGCTGCTCTCGATAGACGAAACTCTGACGCTGTTCCACGAATTCGGACACGCGCTGCACTTCCTATTCTCCGATGTCCCATACAACGGGCTGCTCGACGTGGAGGGCGATTTCGTCGAACTGCCGTCGCAGATAATGGAGAATTTCGCGCTCGAACCCGAGATGCTGAAAACATACGCCGTACACTACCGCACAAACGAGATAATAAACGACACGTACATCGGCAAAATCCGCCGCAGCGCGCTGTTCAACCAAGGTTTCGCCACGACGGAACTCATCGCGGCGGCTCTGTCGGACATGGACATCCACTCGACGGAGAAATACGAGCCGATAGACGTGGACGGATTCGAGTACAACGCCCTCTACGAGCGTCGCGGAATGATTCCGCAAATCGAGCCGCGCTACCGCTACAACTATTTCGCCCACATATTCTCGGGCGGATATTCGGCGGGATACTATTTCTATATCTGGGCGGAGGTTCTCGACAAGGACGCTTTCGAGGCGTTCCGCGAGAGCGGCGACACGTTCAACCGTCGCATCGCCGAAACGTTCCGCAATCAGGTACTCTCGCGCGGCGGGTCGGCTGACGGAATGACGCTCTACACCAACTTCCGCGGCAAGGAACCCGACAAAACGCCGATGCTCAAAGCACGCGGACTGTGGACGGAGCCCGAGCCTGCCGAGGATGAAATCCCTGCGGAAGACGGCGAAGCGGCGGCAGGCGATGCCGCGCTGCGCCCGATGCCGAAGCAGAGTGCCTCGCTCGAATTCGATTAGATAAAACAAAAATATTTGAAGAAGGACATCTTACCCTATCGTCATCCTGAGCGAAGCGAAGGATCTAAAACAAAAACTCAATCGAAGCAGATTCTTCGCTTCGCTCAGAATGACGTTGGCAATGTAATTTGAATTGCAACTCAAATATAAATATACGAAAAACCAAAATAACAAAAACATGAAAAAAATCTTATTGTTTATGTCAATCACCGCATTTGCGGCAGGCTGCGCCGACAACTCGATGCCGGTAGTGCAACTGCCCGAAATCGACACGTCGAATCCGCTCCTCGCCGAGTGGGACACCCCGCATCAGACCCCGCCGTTCGACAAGATAAAAATCACGGACTACGAGCCGGCATTCGAAACGGCAATCGCCGTAAGCCGCGCCGAAGTGGACGCCATAGTGAACAATCCTGCCAAACCGACGTTCGCCAACACCATCGAGGCTATGGAGAATCAGGGCAAACTGCTCGGACGCATTTCCGGCGTATTCTTCAACCTGCTCGAAGCCGACACCTCGGACGAGATGCAGGAGATAGCGATGCGCATCCAGCCGAAACTCACCGAGTTGGGCAACGACGTATCGCTCAACCCGCAACTCTTCGAGCGCGTCAAGGCTGTCTACGAGCATCCGGGACTTTTCCTCTCGAAAGAGGACAAGAAGTTGCTCGAAGACACCTACAAGGGCTTCGTCCGCAGCGGTGCCAACCTCTCCGACGAGGACAAGGCGGCATACCGCGAATACACGGGCGAACTCTCGTCGCTGACGCTCGCTTTCGGTCAGAATTCGCTGGCTGCGACGAATGCGTTCACCTACAACATCACCGACCCTAAACAGGTCGCCGAACTTCCCGATTTCGTCAAGGAGAGCATGGCGATGGACGCCAAAGCCCGCGGCGAGAAGGGCTGGACGGTAACGCTCAAAGCACCGAGTTACGTTCCGTTCATGACATATTCGTCGCAGCGCGACATCAAGGAGAAGTTGTGGAAAGCCTACAACTCGCGCGCACTCGGTGGCGAGTTCGACAATACGGCAAACATCAAGCGCATCACCGAACTGCGCCTTAAAATCGCCAACCTCCTCGGCTACGAATGCTACGCCGACTACGTACTCGACAACCGCATGGCGGAGAACACGAAGACCGTGAACGACTTCCTCGCCGAGTTGCTCGCCTCGACCAAGGAGTACGCCCAAAAGGACTACGACACCATCAACGCCTACGCCAAGTCGCTCGGACTCGAAGGCGACGTGATGCCGTGGGACTGGGGCTACTACAACGAGAAGTACAAGAACGAGAAATATGCCGTCAGCGACGAGCAAATCAAGCCTTATCTGCAACTCGAAAACGTCAAGAGCGCGGTATTCATGCTCGCCAACAAACTCTACGGCATCAACTTCACTCCTGCCGAGAACATCACGGTATATCATCCGGACGTAACGGCATACGAGGTAACCGATGCCGACGGCAAGTTCCTCGCGGTGCTTTATCTCGACTTCTTCCCGCGCGAATCGAAGCGTTCGGGCGCATGGATGACCGAATTCCGCGGCACTAAAATCGAGAACGGCAAGGAGATTCGTCCGCTCGTATCGCTCGTGATGAACTTCACCAAACCGACCGAAACCGCGCCGTCGCTGCTGACGTTCGACGAACTCACGACGTTCCTTCACGAGTTCGGACACTCGCTGCACGGAATGCTCGCCAAGGGCAAGTACGAATCGCTCAACGGCACGAGCGTCTACCGCGACTTCGTCGAGTTGCCGTCGCAAATCATGGAGAACTGGGCTACCGAAGAGGAGTATCTCGACCTGTGGGCTAAACATTATCAGACCGGCGAAACCATCCCGACCGAACTCGTCGGGAAAATCGTGGCAGCCAAGAACTATCTCGCCGCATACGCCAACGTGCGCCAACTCTCGTTCGGCATGACCGACATGGCATGGCACACGCTCAAAGAGCCTTACACGGGCGATGTCGAGGAGTTCGAGGTGAAATCGATGGCTCCGACGCAGGTCATGCCGGTTATCGCCGGCACCGCAATGGCACCGTCATTCACCCACATCTTCGCTGGCGGATACGCAGCGGGCTACTACGGCTACAAGTGGGCTGAGGTACTGGCAGCCGACGGATTCTCGCTCTTCAAGGAGAAGGGAATCTTCGACCGCGAGACGGCAGGCAAGTTCCGCAAACTGCTCCAAAGCGGCGGACAGAAGCACCCGATGGACCTCTACGTCGAGTTCCGCGGACACAAGCCGCAGACCAAGGCACTCATCGACCAGATGGGACTGACCGAGGAGTAACGGAAACAGGGAGCGCAACTCCCACCCGATAATCGAACCGGCAGACGCATAAACAAATGCGTCTGCCGGTTTTCATTTATTCGATGTATAATTACGTTACAAACCGGGACAATTGTGTTCGGCGATATCCGCGTCGATTCGTTTGAACACTTTGTCGTATGAATCGAGGTCGAACACGTCGAACCGCAGCATCTTGTCTTTACATTTTAATACATACATCCTATGTATATGGCGCAATAGCGTCTGAAACTGGCAGAATCTTTCGTCGAACAGTTCCAGTTCCGCCTTCAAACTGAGGTCGCATTTCAGTTTTTCTTCGATTTCCTCTTCGCTCATGTCGTCGATGCCGCGCTTGGTGTACGGGTCGCCGTATCGCTGGATATAAACGTGCGTGAATATATCCAACGGCATATTCAATATTGCTCCGGTCGGGTCGAAAGCCAATATGTCGCGTCGTCTTTGCCGTTCGTAATTGTTACAGTCTATGGGAATTTGCCATTGAACAGCAAATCTTATCGGTATATCTACTGAATCGATGCTGTATTCGTGTTCTTCCAGAAAATTTATCGATTCGTTGAATAACGTGTCGTATAATTTCATGTTTGCGATTGAGCATTTGGTTTTTGTGGTCGGTTTCTTGAAATGCATGGCTGTGATGTTTAATGTTTGTTTGGGAGTTGTGATAAAGGTTGTCTGGGTAGTTAAAGTCCTTAGGGACCTTAAAGACATTTATGGGCAGGAAAACGAAATGTACAAATAGACAAGAGTAAGAAAGCGGTACAACAGTAGTGTTATCAGATAGTTACGATAGAACGACAAAATTTCGGCGCGCAAACGAAATGTGTATTTGCTTGGATTTTGCTTGTATTCCGCACGATCGGTTGAGGCGATAAGTTGTATTTTGCTTGGATATTGCGGGGCGTTACTACGGTTTCGCCCCTTTTCTATGCCCGAATATCGGCAAGAATGCCGTAACACCGCGAAATCGCCTAAAATCGGGCAAAACGACAAGGTGTTCAAATATTACCTAAACGACGTTTGAATGCCGCTTGAATAACACGCCCGCAAACTGAAATTGTACATTTCGTTTTGCTTGAAAATGCCCTAAAAATGACAATGGAGTTACCATTGGGGTTACTTTTGGGGTGCAAATTTTGACGGATAACAACCCCTATAATGCAAAAAAACGGGGCAAAATTGGGCGTTTTTCAGTGATTCGCCCCCCTTTAATGCACTTTTTCGACAAGTATTTCGCAATGGAAAATGTGCACATAATACACTGTTTTACAGTGAAATATGCACGCATATTTCTTTTTACAGCCCTAAAAAAGGGTATATTTTACTCTTATTCGGCTCTTACGACACCTACTACAAGGGCTATCGAATATATTTTCTCCAATGGCAACTCGAACGGCTCGTATGCGGTGTTGTCCGATACGAAAACGATGTGTCGGTCGTCGCTTCCGCGTCGCACACGTTTGATGATTACCCCCTGCTCGCTATCGACTACATAAACCCGATTCCACTGAAAGAACGTATCGAGCGGTAGACGCTTGCAGGCTACTATATCACCGCTGTAATACTTCGGCTGCATCGAATCGCCGCTTATGCGGATCAAGAACTCCGCCCCTTTGAACATCGGGATATTGTAGTGCTCGCAATCTCGCTCCATCACTTGCGCGCTATTGCCTGACAGTACACCTGCCATCGCCTCGATCGGGATCAGGGGAATGCCTCCGATGGTTACGGGTTCTGCTGCGGCAATTTGTGCTTCGGCATCAGATCGTAGCATATCGCCTTGACCTGTTAATAGCCATTGAGCTGATACACCTTCGCATTTTGCGTAAATCAATTCTATATCGAAAGTATTTCGGCTATACCAACTGCTCAATCCTTGTGGCGATATGCCTAATTTATTGGCAAACTGCGTTTTATTCCCACCTGAATAATAGTCTATTAGGCATTGCAACATATCTTTTTTACTCATATTGCGAAACAATTTACTATCTTTCTTGTTTATTACGCAAAATGCGTATATATTTGCAAAGGCTTTCACAAATGAAAGTTTGCGAACAAAGATAGTAAAATAATTAAAAACAGAGAAATGGCAAAGGTATTAGTTGAATATGGCGAGCGACAGTATCTCGCTAATATGTTCAAAACGAGCCTCCCGACAGTGCGTGCTGCGCTTCGGGGTCAGACAAATACCACACTTGCAAAGAAGATCAGAGCCGCCGCAATCAAACGTGGCGGTGTAGTAGTGAATAATACAAACAACAAATAATCGCAAAACAATGAAAAAAGTAGCAACAAGACAATTACTCGAAGTGGTGCAGGAACGCCTGTCGGCGGATCACCTCAACAATTACACGTGTTTGTTTGATTTGGTGGGCTTCGACAAGAAGATCGACCCCGAAACAGCAGAGGTTATCCGCGGGCGGGTACAGATTTACCTCGAATCATGGGTGCGTCCGAATTTGGAAAAAGCAATCAACGAACTCAAATAGTAGCGAGATGAAAACTTACAGCACAAATAAAATGCTCGCGCGGCTGGCGTCGCACCTGCTCGTGTATAAAAAGCCCTTTTCGTTCGACGGCTATGCAATAGAATTTACGGCATCGGAGGAGTTTATGCAACGAATGTATGAAACAGACCCGATGCTGGGACAAATCGACTTCGAGGTCGCGTGAGTTATGACGCAGGAGCATTTCAATACGGCAATAGATATAATTGCTCGGCATCACTCAACGACGGTGCATATCAACGGCACGTTAAACCACTTTGTGGAAAACATCGGATCGATGAACTACACGATTCATATTTCCAAATGCGCCCCGTCCTTGATAAATGATTTTGTACGCAACGGTTATTTGCTTGAAATGACCGCAAACGGACTTCGGGTCGACAAGATTTAGACACAACTCAATAAAACAGATTGTTATGGAGGTAAAATTAACAAAGGATCAAGTGTGCGACTTGTACGGACGCACTGGTGGGCAAGGTCGTGAGGTGTTACATGCCCTTTTCGGAGAGGAGCAATTCAAAAAGCGCCCGATCGGCGTATGGTGCTTGATTGAAGATTGCAACAAGTTGAAACTCGTTGAGCGGCAGGATTGGGATCATAATCATTCGGCAGATGTGGGAGTTGTAATTATCACGAATACAGCCGCATTCGTAATTGCCCCGCACAATACGATTGCAGCACAGTGGAGCCCCGCCGACAGCGGTCGGGAAGATGTCGAACTTATTACCGACAAGGAGTCGCTCGATGCTGCACAAGCCACCGACCGCATCATCGAAAAATACTCGGACGCGTTACACGTCGATTCGGACGGAGATACGCAATACAATTTCATTGGTTCGCCCGCTGCCGACTTTTGCCGCAAGTATTCGCACGGCAGTATCGGAGCAGGCAAATGGCACCTGCCGACGGTGGCGCAGTTGAAGATCATCGCAGACAATATCGCAGAGGTAAACGCCTGCTTCCTGACTATGGGGTTGCCGCCTATGGTGATGGGGTTCTACTGGTCAAGTATCGCCTGCGAAAATGATAATCGGTGCGCGTGGGGCGTGGCTATGGGCAACGGGTACGCGGACGACCTCGCTAAGAACCTCAACTACTACGTGCGCGCGGTGTCCGCTTTTCAATTTTAGGCTTTAAGAATTTGAAACTTAATCTTTTGAAAGGATAAAACAGGCAAATCCCGTGAACGCACAGGCGTTGTTCGGAGCGATACCGACACGGGAGCGACAAAGAGTAAGGATATGGAACTCTATAACGGAAAATATTGTATTTCATACGCAGAATTGACCGACGGTATAATGAGCGCCTCGCTTATCAAAAAGTGGGTTGCAGAGGGAAAGATACAGCAAGTCCGTCGTGGTTGTAGGGGATCAGAGGCATTGTATATCCCAGATAGTCTGCCGACGAAATACCGTGTCGAAGTTTACCGTCGTTACCCCGATCTTCGGGCGCAGGCAGAAAGCCGCGAGTTTATCGACAGCATCACGCCCGACGGTGTTGCGGCGCAGTTCTACGCCGATTATAAGATCGACGACGTGCGGGGTTTGAATTACGACAAGCAGATCGAATACACGAATAACGCTTCGATACTGGCGGCGTTCCGCTCGGTGATCGAGCGCGCCGATTCCCGCCGCGCGAGCGTCAGCAAACCGCGCCTGCGCAGGTCGGATTTTTGGCGTCGCGCAGCGCAAGCTCTGCCGCGCATCGCCGACAAGTTCCCGCACTCGCTGCCCGAAAACCCGCGCCGCTTACAGGATAAGTTCAACGAGTTCTATCGCGGCGGTCAGCCGAATTACGAAATCCTCGTATCGGGCAAGTTCCAAAACGCAAATGCCTCGTCGATCCGCACGGACGAACAGCGGTCGATCATTATTCGCCTGATGTCCGACCACCGCAACCTCGACAACGAGCAGATCGCAATGCTCTACAATATCATCGCCGAAAAAATGGAGTGGTCTACAATCACGGCGTCGGCGCTGAAAACGTGGCGCAAACGGTACGATCTCGAAACCGCCGCAGGACGGCTCGGCGCGAAAGAGTTTTACAACCAGCGGGCAATGCAGGTCAAGCGTTCCGCGCCGACCGCTCCGCTTTATATGTGGTCGCTCGACGGCTGGGACGCCGAGTTGTATTATCAGAAAACGACGACACGCAAGGGAAAGACCGTAACGACTTACTCGAACCGTTTGACGGTGGTTGTGGTGCTCGACGTGTTCAACAAATACCCGATCGGATATGCCGTCGGCGAACAAGAGTGTGCGGCGCTTATCACCGAAGCCCTGCGCAACGCAGCCAACCACACCTGCGAACTGTTCGGCAAACGCTACCGCGCACTGCAAATCCAAAGCGACCACTACGCGATGAAAGCGATGACGCCGATCTACGGCGTGAGTGGCGACAAGGTAACGCCCGCACGTGTCGGCAATGCCAAAGCAAAACCGATCGAACGCTATTTCCTCACCCTCAATAAAAAGTATTGCCAGTTGTGCCCGAACTGGTCGGGCTTCGGCATCACGTCGAACAAGAATCTGCAACCGAACGCCGACGCGCTCAACCTGCTGCGCAAGCAGTTCCCCAACGAGGAAGAATGCCGCGCGCAGATCGCGTGGATCATCGAGCGCGAGCGGGCGGCGAAGCGGGACAAGTTCGTCGCAGCGTGGGGCTGCGTTCCCGCCGAGCGACGGCTACCGATGACCGACGAGCAGTATCTACTGACGTTCGGCGCGGAAACGGGTTGCAAAAACGCATTGGAGGGTTCGGGGTTGAATATCCGCCTGCTCGGCGCGGAACGCTCTTACGACTGCTTCGATGTCAATTTCCGCAAGTATTCGCATATCCGCTGGAACATCAAATACGATCCCGAACGCCCCGAACGGGTGCTCGCTGTGAATGAGGACGGTTCGTTGAAATTCCTACTCGAAGAAAAGTTCGTCCAGCCGATGGCGCTTGCGGATCGCAAGGAGGGCGACGCGGAGGAACTCGACCGCATTCGCTGCTTCAACAGCCAGCAGTTAGAGCCGCACGTGGTCGGAACGCTCGCCGAAGCGAACGAGCGCGTCGATGAACTGTTCACGCGCAATCCTGCATTAAGCAACACGCTGACGCGCACCCTTATCTGCGATTCGCAGGGTCAGCACAAAGACCGTCGCAACGAGAAGCGGTTGGCTGGTGCTAACATCGAGGACGTCGAAGCGCAGGATATAACCCCGATCACGGGTCGCAAAACATCAACTTTCGATTTATACTAAACGCAAAATAAGGATATGAAAACTACCGAAAAACAGGCAATCGCCGACCGCCTCGCGGAGTACGTCGGCGGCAAGGAAAGTCAAAACAAGGCGGCACGCTCGATGCGCGGCGTCAGTGCGGCGACGATCAGTCAGATCGTAAACGGCAAATGGGATTTGATTTCGGACGAAATGTGGCGCACGGTTGCGTCGCAGATCGGCTACGACCCGCGCGGTTGGGTGGTAGTCGAAACAGACGGCTATCGACGCATGTACGACGTATTGACCGATGCGCAGCGCAATTCGCTCGTGTTCGCTGTAACGGGCGACGCTGGGTGCGGCAAGTCGCAGGCGATTAAGGCATACGCGGATTGCAACCGCAACGTGCTGGCGCTCTCCTGCTCGGAATACTGGAACCGCAAGCAATTCCTTTCGGAGTTGCTCCGTGAGTTGGGTGTGGACTACGCAGGCACGACGGTCGTCGATATGGTTGCCGAAGCGGTTCACCAACTCAAACGCCGCGACGGGGTGCTGCTCGTGCTGGACGAAGCCGACAAATTGAGCGACCAAGTGCTCTACTTCTTCATTACGATTTACAACAAGTTAGAGGATCACGTCGGTATCGTACTTACGGCAACACAATATCTCGAAAAGCGCATCAAACGGGGTGTGCAGAACAACCGCAAGGGCTACCGCGAAATATACAGCCGCATAGGGCGCAAATTCATTCCGATGCCCGTCGTGAACAGCGGCAATATCTCCGCTGTCTGCATTGCCAACGGGATCGAGGATAAACAGACGATTCGTCATATCGTGGAGGATTGCGATTGCGACCTGCGTCGTGTAAAGCGCCTCGTGCACGCGGTTAAACAACGTTCAACCACCAAATAAACAGCGGACGAAATGGCAAGGTTTGTAATTGAAAGGCATAACAAGAGGAAACCTTTGTGGCTGTTGTGCGTTTTGGCATGTTTCCCCTTTGACCGAAGCAAGAGTTATCCCGACATCGAAAGGTACGCCATAATGGAAACTGTACTGCGCTATCTGGCGGATTTTACCTATAAACGCAGGAATGCAACGGAGTTTCTCGGCATTACCCATCGTTTCGACGTAAGAGAGAACAGCATAACGATTAAGACGATTAACGATGTGCCTTATCTGACTATACATCTGATAACGGAAGAGTAGACATGGAACGCGCGATAAGCAATAAAAACGTGTGCGACGCCAAGTTCACGATCGCCGATTTCACGGGCACGTGGCTCGCATCGTTCGGCAAGCCCGAACTACGCGGCGCGTGGATCATCTTTGGCGAGAGTGGCTGCGGCAAGACGCATTTCGCCCTCGAACTGCTGAAATACCTAACGCAGTTCGTCGATCGGTGCGCTTACGACACGTTGGAGCAAGGCTTGTCGAAATCGTTTCAGAATGCGTGGAATGACGCCGATATGCAGAGCGTCGGGACGAAAGTAGTCGTTTACTCGAAAGAGGGTATCAAACAACTGTGCGAGCGTCTGCGCAGGCGCAAAAGCCCCGACGTTGTAGTGATCGATTCGATTACTGCGCTGGTCGGCTTCACGCGCCCCGTGTTCGCGGAGTTGATCGATGAGTTCCCCGACAAACTGTTCATCTTCATCGCCCATGAGGAGAACAACAAACCCTATCCCGCCATCGCACAACACGTCCGCAAACTTTCGGAGGTCAAGGTGCACGTCGAGGGTTTCGTCGGATATGTTACGACCCGATTCAAAACGGCGGAGGGTGGCGGCGAGGACTTCGTGATATGGGAGGAGGGCGCAACCGAATATCGGGCAAGCAAATTATAAATGTTATGGGAGTTAATGATTTACAAAAATTCGCACAGTATGAAGCGATCGCTTATCGTCCCAATTTCAAATGCGTGTGCGGAAAATCGGGGGACGGCTACAATTGGGGACTCGGCCCGAATTGGGGAAACCGACTTCCTCGCGCGCGATTGGTCGGCTGGTGTTGCACGCCGTCGGGCTATATGATGGTTTTCGAATGCCCGTTCTGCTTCGCTAAATTCCGCTATCACGGGACGACGACAGAACGAAACGATGAAACTCGATTTTTGAATGAATTGAAATTGATCGCAAAATTATACGACAAATAAATTCGGATATGACAACAATAATGGATAAACAGCAAAAATGGCTCCTGCGCCAGTTCCACACCCTCTGCACGCGGTTGGGGATGACGGAGGAGGAGAAACGCGCCCTGATTGGCGGATATGGCGTCGAGAGCAGCAAGGATATAGACAACCACGATTTGATGGATTTGTGCCACACGCTCGAACTTCAACTCAACAGAGGAGCGAAAGAGGCTGACAATCTGCGCAAGCGCGTTATCGCGTCGATCGGCGGGTGGCTTCGGCTGGCAGGCAAGCAGCACAACATCGACACGATCAAGAGCATTGCCTGCCGTGCGACAGGGTACAACGACTTCAACAAGATACCGACCGAGCGTCTGCGTAACCTGTACAACTGCTTCCTTAAAAAGCAGCGCGACGAGAAAGCGGTTCAGAGTATTGCCGACGAATATATCGCAGGAATGTTCTCGCGCGGAATAACGAAAGATAATCAACTTTATAACTAACAATTACCACTATGAAAATCTACATCAGCGGCAAAATTTCGGATTTGCCTACCGAACAAGTCAAAGAGAAATTCGCAAAGGCGGAGGCGCAAATACGGGCATTCGGACACGAACCAGTCAATCCGCTCGACAATGGACAGCCCTCGACGGCGACGTGGGCGCAGCAGATGACGGCGAGCCTCGCGATGTTATTCGACTGCGATGCGATCTACCTCTTGCCCGACTGGGGCGACAGTCGGGGCGCACGCATCGAGGCGAACATCGCCCAAGAGTGCGGTTTGGAAATACTACACCAGCCCGAATACGGAACGTATGAAAGCAAAGTTTGAACGGCTTGCCGAAGTGTTTACGCACCTTGCAACGGTAATGCGAGGCTGTGCCACGATACTACAACACTATCGGGACACATTGCCAAAACGAAATAAACGGCAGGAACCCCTCCGACGTCGGCAAACTCGACGAAAGCAAAGATTAACCCGCTTGCAACGCAGGCGTAAAAGACAGATGAAACCCAATTAAAAACAAAGACTATGGCAAGACAGAAAAAAACAATCATCACGGGCGTAACCCGTGAGCAGATGGAAGAGGCGTTCGGTCTGTATGCCTCCGCCGACGCGGAGGTGCAGCACATCAACGCGGAGATGGATCGTCAGTTCGTTGCGATCCGAGAGCAGCACGCCGATCGGCTGGCGGAGTTGGAGCAGATGAAAGCCGATGCGTTCGAGAAGATGCAGGTGTTCGCCACCGAGAACCGCGAGGAGTTGTTCACGAAACGGCGGAGCATCGAAACCACGCACGGCACGATCGGTTTCCGTATCGGTATGCCGAAACTCAAACCGAAAAAGACGTTTACGTGGGCGGCGGTTCTCAATCTGCTTAAAGAGTTCGGAAAGGACTATATCCGCACGGTCGAGGAGCCTGCGCGGGATAAGCTGCTCGCCGACCGCGATACGGAGGAGTGCCAGCAGGTGATGGAGAAGTGCGGCATCTACGTCGTGCAGGACGAAACATTTTACGTTGAACCCAAAAAGGAAAAGGAGGATTAGATTGCTGAATGAACAAGCGCAAGGAGTTTGCCTATGACAAAATCGAGTTGTGTCGCAACTGCGGCGGCGCGGGAACGGTAGAAACCGTTCGGGAGTTCAAAACATTTGAACGTGCGTCTGCAACCGAAACGTGCCCGATATGCGGCGGAACAGGTCGAATATTGAAACATATCGAGGGTACGGTCGAGGTTTCGCCATACGGCACACTTGAATAAAAAAACTCGCCACCGAAAACGATAGACGAGCAGAGTGCGGGAACACTTCTGCAAAGATAGTCAAAGTTTTCGGTAAATGGGTAATAAACGCCATAAAAATACACTTCTGCGCATTCAGCACGTTTGTAAGATCACCCAGCAACATTATGAAGCAGGGAACTTGCAGAAGTGCTACAAGGCGATATGGAAGAAATACGTTTACCCGATCTATCCGATGTGCTATCGAACCTACCTGTCGTATATCAATACGCCGCTCGGAGAACTTCGGTCGGCAAATTCGGAAGATGACCGACAACTAAATCTCTTTTAAGCAAGAACGCCCTGCAAAATCTGCGGGGCGTTTCTTCGTCTATACATACGCTTCGCCGAATACGGCTGCGAATATCTCGCCGTCGTCGAGCGTAACGTCAAGAGGCGTTGCTACGAGATTTCTGCCGACCGCCGAGAGGTCGAAACACGACGCTCGCCACACCTCGATGTCCTCGCACACCTGTTCGTGGTTGTGGTCGGTGTCGGATTCTTGCGGCACGAACGTCCCGAAGCCCAGCCCGCGATCATCGACCGCACCCGAAAAATTCGTCAGCGCCTGATCGATGGCGCGGATCAACGCGAGGCGGTACAGCGCTTGCTCTTTGTAGGGCGAGTTCGGCGTGGCGAGCGTCGCCGTAACGATATGCAAGCGCACTGTTACGTCGGCGTGTTTTGCCTTGCGCCCAGCATACGACCATACGATCGGCAAAAACTCGACGAACACAGCAGGCACCTCGAACGGTCGCTGTTTGGTGAGTTGTACGACATTCTCGTTCCAAAGGTCGAATGCTTTGATTGCCTGCGGCGGCATTTGCGCCGTTTTGTCGGTTTGTTTCGGGTCGAGGAATACAGGAACACCCTCGACAGTGCGAACGTGCGCCAAACGCGCCGTAATCGCGTTATACAATCGTATTCTCATCGCTTCATACATTTTTTAACCAAATCCTCGCTGAACTTTTGCAGGTTGCGGTTCACGATGTCGCCGAGCGCCTTTTGCACGTCGGCGTGGTCGCCGATGAACTGTCGCTGCGGCATCGTCAGCGTCCGCGTGTGGCTCTTGACTGCGAACGTCTTGCCCTTGACCGTTCGAGTGTGCTGACGCACTGTTACGGCGAAATGTCCGCCCTCGTTGTGCAGGGAGGTATATGGGAGGTCGGAAGTGAATACGACGGCATTACCGCGAATCTGCGAACGGATCGAGCGGCGCATCTGTCCCGTAACGATCAATATCGAACCGCGTTTGCCTGCCTTGTTCACTTTCGACACTTTGGTCGGCGTCCACTTTTTGCCGAAAAACCCCTGCCGTCGGAAATTCTCGTCGAACATCGACGTAAGTTTGACGCGGGCATCACGCAGAATTTTATCGTAAATATTTGCCATCTAATCAAAAAAACGTTATTTTTGCGAAAATTATATCCAGTAATGAACCACTTGATCGACGTTGAAAGGTCGTTGCCGTTCTCCTGCGAGGATTGTAAGCACTACAAGGAGGGTATCAAATGCGCTGCGTTTGATATTATCCCACTGGATATATACGACAATGCTGAAAGCCACAATAAGGTGATCGACGGACAGCGCGGTGATTATATTTTTGAAACCGACAAGGAGCGCGAAGTGTTGCGCACCTATGAAGCCGCAGATGTATGATTCTACTTTTTCGCATTGTATTTACGCTTTATAAGTTCACCTACCGCGACTGCAATCGGTCGCGGTTTTTCATTGTTTAGGTATTCGCTCCATGCCTCCGCAATAAACTCCTTTTGCGGTGTATAATTCGACTTGCGGAACATTGAGGAATTATACGCATAGTGCGAAAGGTTATCGGTTATGTATTGTTCGCCTTGTGCTTTGGCAGGATTGTAAATCGCCAAAAAATCGGGATCGGTATATAACGACAACAACTCATCGAGTTTGTGCCCGAGTTCGTGATCGAATACGGCTTTGACCGTATCACATCCTATCGGATGGAATCGACACTCCACATCGCGGCGCAAGGAATCTTTTATTTTGTCGCCCGCCCACGTCGAGTTGAATGCTACACCGTTTAATTCATATTCAGAAAATGCACCGTGAGAATATGCGTAAGTGTGTGTGTTTGCTCCTGCGTGTTTGCGAGCGAAACTACGGGCGTATTTGCGTATTGCCTCCTCCAACATTTGCGGATACAGCGCACGTAACTCTTGAAATTTCACGTCTTCAAGCATTTTCACACGACCGCTTATCGAACCGACGAATTTGATTTTTCGACGCAATTCGGGATAGTTGGTAAAGTGAAGCGCCACGCAGTCGAAAATATCTTTGACTTGCGCCAAGTCTTTCTTCTTGAACCCGTTCAACGCGCATTTAACGCCTAACTTATCGACGAACTGCTGTGTAGCCTCCTCAATCGTTTTTGCAGTAAATTGTGGCGTTGCTGGATTGGCTCGCACAGCGATCTGTTCGACAACCGTTTTTGCTTCTTTGGGCACCTTGTAATACGGGTGTTTCGGCGGGAACAACTTCAACTCTTTGCCCGCGTTGAACCGAAAAATTTGCTGCTTCGGCTCTTTGGTGCACTCGTCGCCCCACTTCGTCGCGGCGTCGCTGTCGCTGACGGCATAGTCCTCGCGCAGCACCTGCACGACCTGACAGCGGCAGTTCCAGCCGTTGGGCGGCAGGTAGTGATCCCAAAACTTGTCGTTGGGCGGCAGGGTTACGCCATCGAGCCGCGCGTGAGCTTCGCGCACACGGTCGTCGCCCGCCGTGCGATATTGAAGGTTATACTCGTCGCCGTCTTTTATGATGTCGTGCCACTTGACCGCCATTTGCGACGAATGTACGGCGTGATTGTATTCGGCGAACAGGTATGCGCCATTATATCGCTCGTCGATCTTATGCACATCTTCGATGAATTTTGCGAACGGCTTTACCGCTCCCTTGTCGTCGGTCAGTTCCAGCCCAAGTTCCGAAAGAGTATTATAGGTCTTGAAGCCCGAAAATATGAACGCATTATTACGCAGCGCAGCGGTAAGTTCTGCGGGCACCTCTTGTTTGACGGACGTTTCTATCGCGCCGTTCAAAACGTCGTATGTCGCCTCGATCAGTCGCCGAGCGTGCGGATCGGCGAGCATATCGGCGGAAAAATGCCCCTCGCGGTGCAACCACGCAACAACATCGTTGAACGTCTTGCGGTCGAATGCGATATTATTCGTTTCGGGGCTTTTTGCCAGCCGCAGAATATCGGGTGCGTACAATTCGCCCACCGCGCGATTAAACAGCCTGTAATGTTCTTTACGGGCGTTATTCGGGGTTTTCGGAGATTGGGGGCTATCGCCTTTGTCCTTGTCGCCCCCTACTCGAAAAAACCGCTCGTATCTTCGCGCCTGCCCGTGATCTTGATTTTGTATTTATCGATGAAATACTCCTCGTCGATGGTGTAGTATTGCAACAGCATTCGTTCGAGTTCGCGTTGCTGTTCGGGTGTGTAGGTCGCCGCGATCTCCCAGTCCAACGACAAACCCGCAAACAGAAAGCCGAACTTTATCATCTTCGGGATCATACGGTCGATCAAGATGTACTGAATCAGTTTGTGATCGGCAGCGCAGACGTTCTCGAACACTTCGAGGTGCGTTTCGGATTGCGACAAAGACGAACCGCTGTCGATAGTCATTGTTTGGTTCAGTATGCCTTTCGAGATTTCGGAGTTGGCTCGGTCAATACGCTTGTCATAGACGTTGTAAGCATCGCCGCGCGTCGATTCCTTGATCTCGATGTCCGTGCCGTCGGGAAACAGCGCCCAACCAGCTGCCCCCATTTCGGCGAGCATCGCTTCCAACTGTCGGCGGTCGGCGGGGTTCTGCGAGTTGGTTTTACCGATGCGCATCGGCATTCCGAAGATTTCGCCGAACACGTCCCAATAGGCGGTCATATTCTTTTTCGACAGTGAATGCGGGGCGCATTTGAGCAGCAGCCCCAAGTCGCGGCTGCCCCCGATCTCCACGCACCAGTCGGCGATCGCCCCCTTGCGGTAGTCGAAGCCGTCGCGCCAGTCGTCGCTCTGCTCGCGCAGGATCACGCCCTTTTCGGGCACGACGTGCTTGCGCGGCACGAGTTCCACGTCGGAGAACTTGCGCACGCCGTTTGCGTCGGTTATGACGTCGCCCAACTGTACGAGCGAGTGCCCCCAGTAGCGGCTATCGAGGGCGTAAAGCATAAAATCGTAGAACCATTGGCTCTCGAATATCTTCTGCGCATCTTCGTTCTCCGAACCGTCGGGGTTCTTGATGACGAACGACTTCAACAGGGTTTTACCCATACGCTGGGAAATACAGCCCGTAAGGTGCAGGTCGATCAATACGTCCGTATAGATGTCGTATAGGTTCGCCCGCTTCGGGTTCTCGATGTTGAGTGCCATTTGCCACGCGGCACGCCACCGCGCGATGTCCTGCTTCGTGAGGCTCGGCGTCTGTTGGTTAAGCAGCATAAGGAGGTTCTTGCGCTTCTGCATATCGCCGCCCTCCTTGTTGTTGCGCTGCGCTGCAAGGCGCAGGGATTCTATTGTGGTGAGTGTCTGTTCCGTGTTGTCTTTACGTTTCATTCAATCGGTGTTTGAACGCTGTTTAATAGTCGTACCGTTGCGCCGCCATTGACCCGTAGCGCATCGGATTCGTGGCGTCATTGCCCTTGTCGTCGGGCGGATAGGCTGGCAGGTCGGGCGTGAACGCGCCGCGCTGAATATCTTTCAGACGGTTGATTGCGTTCTCGTACAGCGTTTCGCGTACCTCCGACGCCATAAACTGCGGCAGCCACATACCGAGATAGTAGAGGGCAACGCTGACGGTCATTTGCACAAGCAACGGGCACCGTTCCGCGCCCACTGCTGCATACGCCGCCTCGATGTCGTACCGCGCCCGAACATATCCCGCAATTTCGTCCATCGCGATGCGTTCTGCCTGCTGCCGTATGTCGTCGCTGCTCTGCGTGATGATGTCGAGGTCTGCTTCGCAGCACACCACGCGATAGTCGTTTTCTTCGAGGAACATTCGGCTAACGGGTTTTGTAGATCGCTTTCGCGGCGATGTCCGACACGGTTATTCCCTTGCGATAAACACCCTCGCCGATCAGTCGGCGGATATGCGCCTTACTGACGCACATAGGTCGCCCGCAGATGCACAACACGAACTGCTTCTTGCCTGTCGCCGCCTTGCGCTCGTCGGCAATGCGGATTTGCTTTTTCAGTCGGTAGTCGAATACCAACGCCTTGATAAATTTTACCATACGGATTTGGGAGTTGTGCGCCGCCCATAAGAGGGTTGGAATGCCTGAATGCGCGTGCGCTGTTGTAAAATGTATATCGCGCCCTCATCGGCATCGGGGGCGTCGTCGTGTCCGCTCATACCCTTTTCAAAAGCAAGAGTCTGTTCCAGCCCCGCGAGCATATCGGGATCGTTGCGCAGTTTGGCGTTATAGTACACGAACCCGCGTTCCCATAACGGCGATATGGCTTCGATGCGCTGGAACTTGTCGGGCTTCTTACGTCGATCGGCGCGGATCGGCAGTTGGTAGCCGCGTAGGTTGCCCTCGCGCGTGAACTCGTCGAGCAGGATGTCTTGCAGGAAATTCGCCTCGATGTAGTATTCGCATACGACGTCCTGCGGCAATCTTTCGTGCAGATCATAGAACCAGCGCACCATTTCGGCGACGGAGCACTGGCGCACGAACGCCGCAAGGTGGTGCAACTCCTGCCCGACCTTGCCCCATAGTTTGATCGCCTTGAAATCGTTTTTGCTCGATCCCTTGAACGAGGGGTCGCAATACGCCACGAGGCAGTCGTAACGATTCAGCGGCAGCGGGTTTTTCCACTTGATCCATTCGTGGCGGAACGTCGCCCCCTCCGTGATCGGGTTATTCATCATTTCGCGCTGGAACGAAATGTAACCCATAAATTGCGCCTCCGCCTGTATCTCCTCGATCGACCACTTCGCCGCCCACGAGGGACGCCCGTTTTTGTCGATCGCATCGACGCGCTGGACGACCACGCCGTCGGAGGCGATGATATTCGCCAAAACGCTACATTTGCCGATCAGGTTACCGACCATAACGAAGCGTCCACGACCACCGTCGAGCGTACCGAACAGTGCCTCCTTGACCCATTTTGTCAGACGCTTCACGCGGTCGGGATTGTTCACGAGTTCGTCGTCGTCCAAATCGTCGATGACGATGTAGTCGGGGCGGTGGCTGCGGTAGCGCAATCCGCGCGGTGACTGACCGCGACCACGCGCAAAAAAGGCGCAGCCGTCGCGGGTTACGAAAGAACCATCTTGCCACGACCCCTCGTTCTTCTGTGCGCCGAAATCGGCAATATACCGCTGGTTGAACTCCAACTCCGCCTGTATGTCGCCCAGCAGTGTGTTTGCCATCTCCTGCGACTTGCTGACGAGTACCATTACGTTCAACTCGCGCACCTCCTGCGCTTTGAGCCACAGTGGTATGAACACGTCGAAGTGAGTACTTTTTGCGTGTCCGCGCGCCCATTCTGCAACGTATTTCAGATTACGGGTTTTGCGTATGGCGTTGGCTGCTTTGATATGAAACGGCGCACATTCAGTGTGTTTGCCTGTTTTCGCATCGTCCGTGTAGTGCGGGAAATAGTAGTTTACGAACGCCCCGTAATCCGCCAGCAGGTGCTTGATACGCGCTTTCTTCTGCGCTGTGGTTTCGTTGCGGGTTACGATCGTGCGCGTCTGCACGGTTTCGCACCACCTGTTCCAACTGCGCAGCGCATCTTTTACATTTACCTGTGCCATCCTCGCTACATTTTACTGCCGAGCAATTCGAGCACGTACTGGTTTTGGTACTTGTTCACCATCTTACGGAACTCTGCCGTGATTTCGGGGTCGGTTTCGGCTTGATATTCGAGCCACTTGCCGAACGCCATAAAACACTCGATAAAATCGACGACCGAAGCCTCCTTGTCGAGTTTGTCGATTGTCGCCGAGAGTTTCGACAGTTGATCCGCTACGCTGCCGACTTCGGAAATATCCGCCTCGCCCAACCGTTCGGCAAGTCGATTTATCGAACGCAGAACATTGTTTACGACCTCTTTGCGGGTCAGGGTCTGTGCTGTGCGCTTCTCCGCCCACAGCCCCTCCTTCGCCCATTTGCCTACGGTATTCGCTGAAACGCCCACCTTGTCGGCAATCGTATTCTGCTGCATACCTTGCATAAAAAGGAGTTCGGCAAGCTCCTTTTTGTCCTCCGATACTCTGTTACCCATTCATAAAAATGTGTGTTTACAGTGCAAAAGTCGGCTAACTGTGTCCGTAAATAAAACAGAGTGTAAAGTTTTTACACTCTGTTTGTTACCCAGATATGAACTTCCGAATTTTGTCCCCGTAAACATCGCGGAGTAGAGCAGCGGTAGCTCGCGAGGTTCATTCCCTCGAAGTCGTGGGTTCGAGTCCCACCTCCGCTACAAACCTTGTTTTGCGACGAGAGGCGGAGGGGGTTCGCCTGTGAAAAGGGCGCCTCCGATGCCGTTTTTAGACCCGAATGCCCAGAGAAGCAATTATCACATCGAGCCGTCTGAATTGTTACGGCACACGGGTACTGACCGACGGCGTGGACTGCGAGCAGTACCTTAAAAATCCTATTCTTTTGTATATGCACCGACGCGGTTCGCGTGCGGATATGCCGATCGGCATCATCGAGAACGTGCGCATCGAGGGCGATTTCATTTTCGGCACGCCGAAGATCGACAGCGACACGGACGAGGAGAAGATCATTGCGCAGAAGTGGGAACGCGGCACGCTCCGTATGTTGTCGGCGGGTATCGAGATTGTCGAACTGTCCGATGATCCCCAGTATCTCGTGCAGGGTCAGACACGCCCGACGGTCATACGCTCTAAACTCGTCGAGGTGTCGGTCGTCGATATTGGGGCGAACGACGACGCATTGCAAACCGTGAAATTATACAGCGACAACAAACTGCTGACCCTTGCCAAAGGTGAGGAGAACGCCCTGCTGCCGCTGCTCAAAACGTCCGATCCGCAAGCCGACGACGCGGCGGGCGAACATTCTCAAACCACAAAACAATTTTCGATGAACAAAATTTTGCAGTTGCTCGGACTGGCAGAAACCGCCACCGAAGACGACGCTGTTGCGGCGATTCAGAGGTTGCAGAACGAAAACAGCTCGCTGACACTCGCCCGCGTTACCGATGCCGTCGATGCAGCGGTCGCCGACAAACGTATCACGGCAGACAAAAAGGAGCATTTCATCGCGCTCGGACGCAACGTCGGCGTCGATTCGCTTCGCGAAACGCTCTCGATGTTCACGCCTGCCTCCAAGCCGACGGATATTATCCGCGAAAAGGGCGGCGACAAGATGGCGCTGGCGTGGGACAAGTGTACCCCCGAACAGATCGCCGATCTGCGTGCCAACAACCGCTCCGAGTACGTCCGACTGTACAAGGAGCACTACGGTTTCGAGCCGAAATTCGATTAACAACACACAACATCATCACAATCTGAATGAAAAAGATTCTTTTTGCCCTTATGGGCTTTCTGTTGAGCGTCTGCGCAAATACGGCGTTCGGTGCGGGCATCGCGCACGTCGTCGGTGTCGCTCCTGCGATCGGCGCGGTCGCGCTGAACGGTGTTGCCGTCGCCTCGTCGCTCGTGGGCGGCATCAAACCCGCTGACGCCCTGTGCGCAGGTATCTATACGGAGGTATGGACGGGCGAGATGGTCAAGGCATTCCGCAATGCTGCCGAATCGCTCGGCTGGTACAACCGAATCCGTTCCTACGATCAGTATGTCGAAAACGACGTTATTCACTTCGTGGATTTGGGCGGCGACCCGAACGTGCTGGTGAACAACACGACCTATCCGCTCAATGTTCAGACGCTGGAAGATGGCGACAAGGCGGTTTCGCTGGATTTGTACGAAACCGAAGCGACCGCAGTATCCGACAACGAATTATATGCGATCTCCTACGACAAGATGGCATCGGTTATCGAGCGGCACAAGAGCGCAATCGACGAGAAGCGCTACGCAAAGGCTATTCACGCTGTCGCGCCTGCGTCGGACACGGACAAAACACCCGTTCTTCTGACTTCGGGCGAGGCGGTAGATGGACGCAAGGCGATGACCCGTAAAGATATTATCGCGCTCAAACGCAAGTTTGATAAGATGAAAGTGCCTTTGACGGGTCGTATCTTGGTGCTGTGCCCCGATCACGTGTCCGATCTGCTCGAACTCGATCAGAAGTTCGCCCAGCAGTACTACAATTATCTGTCGGGCAAAGTTTCCAACTTGTACGGTTTCGAGGTCTACGAGTATGTCGATGCGCCGTATTACACCGTATCGACCAAGACCAAAGCGGCATTCGGTGCGGTCGTTACCGATGCGATGGCACAGGCGTCTGTGGCATATCACGTCAGCCGCGTGATGAAAGCAAACGGCACGGTCAAGACCTATGCGTCGGAGGCAAAGAACGACACGCTGCACCACCGCAACCTTATGAACTTCTCTCTGCGGTCGATCTGTATGCCGCTCAAAGAGGAAGCGTTGGGTGCCATCGTAAGCGCAAAGGCGGCGTAACGCATCGTAACAAATGAAAAAGGAGCTTCAATATCTTGTTATTCACTGTACTGCCACGCCCGCAGGTCGGGAGGTTACGTCTGCCGATATTCGGGCGTGGCATACTGCTCCTACGTCGGCAGGCGGCAGAGGGTGGAAACAGGTAGGCTATACCGATCTGTTTCATTTGGACGGTACGGTCGAGCGGCTCGTCGATAACAACGAGGACGGCTGGGTCGATAACTGGGAGATCACCAACGGAGCGACGGGTTATAACGGCGTAAGTCGGCATATCGTGTACGCTGGCGGTTGCGATCGGAATATGCGTCCGCAGGACACCCGAACCACTGCACAGCGCGCAGCACTCGCCGAATACGTGCGCGAGTTCCATCGCCGCCACCCCAAAGTCCGCATCGTCGGACACCGCGACCTGCCGAATGTACACAAGGCGTGCCCGTCGTTCGACGTCGCTGCGTGGCTCAAAGAGATAGGTATCAAACAGTAAAGCGGAATGCAGTTCAGCGAAATACTCAATCTCGTACTCGGCGGCGGTTGCATAGCCTCGCTCGTCGCGATCTTCACGTTGCGGGCGACGGTACGCAAGGCGAATGCCGAAGCGGAACGCGCCAAAGCGGAAGCCGAAACGGTGCGGATTGACAACGCCGAACACGCTACGCGGATACTTATCGAGGATATTCTCAAACCGTTACGGGACGAATTAAACACAGTCAGGGAGGAACTGAATGCGACAAGAAAAGACCTGCACTCGGCGAAGCGCGAGATGGCGCGATTGCGCAAGGCGATCGACGACGCTAATCGTTGCGAGCATCGTAATGAGTGCCCTGTGCTGTTCGGGTTGCGCGAGCTCCCGAAAGGCACAAAAGACGATAACCCAACTGTCGGAACAAATCGATCACCTCCGTGAAACGCAACGATCGATTGATAGACGGCTGTCGGCTATGCAGACCGATTCGGTTGCCCAGCATAGCGCGGTGGCAATCGACCGCAGGCTCGACGCCGACGAGGAGGTCGTCGCAACGACGGAGGAGTTCGACACCTCACAACCTATCGACACGCTCACGGGAACACCTCCGCTGAAATCGCGCCGCACCGAAACCCGCCGTCGCATATCGCACGAGCAGGAACAGACCGCCGCGACGAGCGATCTGCAAGGCTCGACCGTGCAGACCCTCGAAGCGCAGAGTGCAGAGCGGACGGAGGAGAGCAGCCGAACCGACAGCCACACAGAAACCGAAATCGAAGAACGCTTCGGAATGACGTGGGCGCAAAGAACGCTTTGCAATATCGGCATCGCGGTTCTCGTAGGAGCAGTTCTGTGGTTGGTCGTCCGACTACTTAAACGCTATTTAATAATCATCTAAAACCATATCACAATGGCAAAAAACAACACGCGCAAACCTGCTGCGCCCAAGACGCGGACAACGCAGGACGTAGCGGCACGAGCGGTCGCAAAGAGTATTTTCGATGCCCGCAAGGATATGGACGAGGTGCACGTCGCATCCGACGGCACGGCGTTCTATACGCTGAGCGATGCCAAGAACTACGCCCGCACGCTGAAAAACGACAAGGTCGTAACCGTCCGACGCACGGACATCGACCTGCCGTCCGACGACACCACGTCGGAAACGGCGTCTGCTGCGCAGGCAGCAAATACGGAAGCCGCCGCTTCGACTGGCATCGAGGAGGGCGACGGTGCAACCGATAACGACAAGGAGGAGTAATGCAGAGCGTAAGAATCGAACGGACGAACGGCAATATCCCGCGCTCGCTTGCGGGCGAGGATCATATTTCGGGATTGCTGTTCTATGGCGGCAAATTGCCCGACGGCTTCGCGGAAACGAAACGCATACAAGCCGTGTCGAGCATCGAAACCGCCGAGAAACTGGGTATTACCTCCGATGCCGACGACTGGACGATCCGCGTGCTGCACTACCAGTTGCGCGAGATTTTCAACCTCAATCCCGCCATCAGTCTGTATGTGGGTATCTTCAAAGCGTCGTCGGGTACGCCGACGTTCTCGGAGATCAAGACGATGCAGAACTATGCGGGCGGCAAACTGCGTCAGATCGGCGTGTGGGACGGACAAACGGAACTTTCTGCCGACAACCTTATCGCGTTGCAGGCGGTACGTACCACCCTCGAATCGCAGGATAAACCGCTGTCCATCTTCTACGCGCCGAAGATCGCCGACGTTACGGCGATGCCCGCCGATCTTGCAGGTGCGAATAAGAACGGCGTGTCGGTGGTCATCGGACAGGACGGCAGCGGTACGGCGGCTGCACTCTACGCAGACGAGGCGAACAAGACGAACAAATACTCGGTTACGGGTATCGGCGAGGCAGTCGGAATTTGCTCGGCGGCGTCCGTTCACGAGAGTATTGCGTGGGTCGAAAAGTTCCCGACGGGCATAGCCGTTCCCGCATTCGGCGACGGTACGCTGTTGCGCGATTTGGACACGGCGGTCGTCGAGGCGCTCGATGCGTCCCGTTACCTGTTCTTCGTGAACTACGACGGACTGTCGGGAGCGTATTTCAACGACAGCCACACGATGGATGCCCCGACGTCGGACTATGCCTATATCGAGAACGTCCGCACAATGGACAAGGCGTGTCGCGGCGTGCGAACCTATGTGCTGCCGAAACTCGGTCGTCCTTTGAAAGTGGACGCTTCGACGGGTAAGTTGGAAACCTATGTCGTCGAGGATCTGCAACTCACGGCGAACAAGGCGCTCGAAGATATGGAAAAGGCGGGCGAGTTGAGCGGCTACAAGGTTGAGATTGACCCCGACCAAAACATACTCTCAACCTCGACCGTCGAAATGGTTATCCGACCTGTCGGCGTGGGTGTGATGCGCAAGTTGAATATCAAAATCGGCTATGCCGTAAGTGTCTAACCTCTAAACAACGAAACAATGCAGATTGTATCTAACGGCATTCCGTTGATTAATGGTGTCGAATACGGTTGGGCGGATATTGTCAGTGCGATCAATGGAGTACCCCTTACGGGCGTTACTGCCATATCCTACGGCGACAAGCAGGATATGCAGAACAACTACGGTGCAGGGCGTTATCCCGTATCGTACAGCAAGGGACGCATCACCTGTACGGCGAAGATCACGCTTTACGCAAGCGAAGTGTTGGCAATTCAGCGTCAAAGCCCGAACGGGCGTATTCAGGACATTGCACCGTTCGACATTACGGTGTCGTATCTGCCCGACAATGGCGTGATCCACACGGACAAAATCCGCAACTGCCGCTTTACGGAGAACAAGCGCGACGTCAAGGAGGGCGATATGTCCATCCCCGTCGAACTCGAACTCATCGTGTCCCATATCGATTGGGGCGGCGCAAGTCAGAAGTAAGTTTAACCGTCGGGGCGGGTTCGCCCGCCTCGATTTTCATTTCAGAGCATTATGAATAACAAGAAGCAGAACGCGAAGAAGAACGACGACGCTATCGAACAGCCGCAGATCAGAGAAATCAACGGCGATGTGTCCGCCGAGCAGATCGCCATGTGGAAAAATCAGCACGGGCGCGTCGTAGAAGTCCGCATTACGGACGAGGAGACAGAGGAGTGCCACGTCGGGTATTTTCATCGTCCCGATATGAAAACGATGCAGGCGGTTAATGCCACCAGCAAGACGAACGAGGTCAAGGCTTCGGAGATTATGTTCGACAACTGCTGGCTCGGCGGTTCGCCGATGTTGCAGACCGATGCAATCCTCAAAATGGAGGCAATGGTTACGCTCGGCTCGATGTTCGGTAAGTGCACTCGCAGCCTAAAAAACTTGTAGAGGCGTACCGAATTTCGGACAAGATCGACGAACAGGAGATTGCGAAAGGGTGCGCCTTGATAAGGGCGAATTTCCACGTCGCCCCCGAAAACTTGTCGATGGACGAGTGGGCGATGTTGTTTCAGCAGGCGTGTTGGTTGGAAAACGAACGTCTGTCGAACCTCGCAAAGATATTATCCAAACTTTTAGCCCCTGCGAACACGAATGAGTAGTTACGCATTCAACTATTCCTTTAACATATCGGGCAACTGCAATACGGTTGTCGATCAGATCGCGGACGGCATCGGGAGGTTGCACAAAGGACTTACCGATGCCACCTCGATGTGGGATAGTTTCGAGGGCAAAATACTCGCTCTGAACCAATTTACGCAGTATATCGACGGCGTGGGTCAGAGTGTGCAGGGCATTATGCGACCCGGCGCTGCGTTGAACGCTTCGCTGGCAGACCTCTCGGCAATTTCGGGCGTCGCGGGCGACGGGTTGAAGATCATCGAACGCAACGCCCGCGATACGGCGCGAATGTTCGGCGGCTCGGCGGCACAGGCTGTCGAATCGTACAAACTGCTGCTGTCGCAGTTGTCGCCCGAACTGGCGAAATATCCCGACGCGATGCAGGCGATGGGAGTTCATATCGCCCGTTTGAGCAAAACGATGGGCGGCGACGCTACGGCGGCGGCTACGGTTCTGACGACGGCGATGAATCAGTACGGCGTATCGCTTGCCGATCCGATGGAAGCAAGCCGCCAAATGGCGGAGATGATGAACATAATGGCAGCGGCTGGTCGCGAGGGTTCTGCCGAATTGCCGACTATACAGGAGGCGTTGCGTCAGTGCGGTATGATGGCAAAGGCGGCGGGCGTGTCATTCGCCGAGACCAACGCCTCGATACAGGTTCTCGATAAGGCTGGCAAGAAAGGCGCGGAGGGTGGTGTCGCGCTACGTAACGTGATGTCGGTATTGTCGCAGGGACGGTTCCTGCCGAAAGACGTCAAGGAGGAACTGCAAGCCGCAGGTGTCGATATAAACGCACTTACGGACAAAAGCAAGAGCCTGACCGAACGCCTGCGTCCGTTGCAGGGTGTTATGCAGGATTCGGCACTGTTCACGAAGTTGTTCGGACGCGAGAACTCGGCGGCGGCTATGGCGCTCGTGCAGGGTATCGACCAAGTGGAAACGTGGACGCAGGCGATCACTGGCACGAATACGGCGGTCGAGCAGTCCGAGATCATTATGGAAACCTATAATGAACGGCTGGCACGTGTGCAGGCGCAGTTCGACGACGTGAAGATTTCCATATTTAACGCTTGCGGCGACTTCGGCATTTGGACGTCGCTCGTCGGGCAGGCGCTCGTTCCTGTCGCGCAGCTTACACCGCTGGTACTCGGATTGGGTAAAGCGTTTATGTTCGTCAAGGCGGTAAATTGGGCAGGCGTATGGGCGACTATCACGGGCGGCATCATCAAGGCGTACACGAGCCTTGCGATGTACAACGGTTATCTGTCGATCGGTCGCGTGGCGACGCTGGGCTTTCGTGGCGGAGTATTGCAGGCTGTCGTAGCCCTCGTGCGTTTTGCTACGGTAGGACTTATGAGCGGTATTAAGGCGATCGGTGCGTTCATCGCGTCGCTCGTTACGGGCGGCACGGCGTCGGCAACGTTCGCAGGTATCGCCTCGACGAGTTTTGCGGCGTTCAAAACGGCGGCTATTACAGCGTGCCGTGCGGTAGGTGTCGCGATTATGAACATCCCGATTATCGGGTGGATCGCGGCAGCAATCGCCGCAATTGCGGCTCTGTTCGCTTATTTTTGGAAAACGTCGGCACAGTTTCGTGGTGTCGTCAAAGGCATCGGAGCATTCTTCGTCGCCATATTCAAAGGGATGTGGGACGTGGCGAAAGACGTGCTCGGCGGTATTGCCCGTGCGGTATGGAAGTGCGTAACGTTCCAATGGGACGAAGTAGGCGATGAATTGAAGAAGATCGGCAATGCGTTCTCCAACTACGGCAAGGCTGCGGCAACGGCATTCAGCGACGCCTACCATTCGGAGATCGACGCGGACGCAGAACCGAAAAACGATACGGATAGCCCCGTGTCCGATCCGACGACTGACGCGACCAGCCCCGACAAGAACCCGATTGCAACAAGTCTCGGCAATATCGGCGGTAAGGCGGACAAGACCGACCGAATCAAGAATATAACCGTAACGATCGACAAGTTGATAGACAACTTTACGATACAGACAACGAACCTGCACGAAAGCAAGGAACGTATCAAGGATGCGGTCGCCGAAGCACTGGTATCGGCGGTGAACGACGTGAATTTCGCGATGTAATGAAACGGGACTACAAACTGCATATCATCGATGCGGCGGCGGTCGCCGTAGGCGTGGCACACCAAGCCAAAGGGGTGTTGTACCGCTTCAAACCCGACCTTGACGATGCAAAGAATTTCGGCGGCAAGGATACCGACTATCGGTTTTCGACGTCGAAAGGTTGGGAAATGCCCTCCGATCCTCACGGCGGTACACTGGTATCGCTCGCAGAGGAAAAGACGGAGCAGTCGGGCGATTATTGGCTGGGGCGCAACACGCTTACGGATTTGGTTATCACTGTTCCCGACAAGGGGCTGCTGGTTATCAACGACGCGATCGTGAACGTGTCGAAACAAAAGGAGATCGTCAAAACGGTACTCGTCGGGCGTAAGGGTACGGTCAAAGAGTATATCTGCGACGGCGACTATCAGATCAGTATCACGGTCGGGCTTGTAGCAATGGACGCGGAAAACAAGCAAATAGACCAGTACCCCGAAACGGCGCTCGGTGTGCTGCGTGAGGTGCTCGATCGAGATCGAGCATTGACCGTAAGCAGCGCCTTTCTTGATCTGTTTGATATTCACAAGATGGTTGTAACGGGATTTTCGGCAAAGCAGGCAACTCACTCGAACCGTCAGGTGGTGGAGATAACCGCGGTATCGGACACGGACTACATAATACAATCTACGGACTATTAAACGGCGTTCGAGCGCCTGTTAAACGATGTTGAAACTATCGGCAAAAATCGAGATCAAGGGGACGAAAGCGTGGACGTTCGAGAAGATCACCGCGTGCGAAATCGTGCGTGATATGGAGGCGCTGACTACTACGTGCACCCTTACATTGCCGAAAAAAGTACAATGGCAGGGAGAAACGTCGAATCCGCTCAAACGCGGCGACGAGGTGTCGGTCTGGCTCGGTTACGACGACGATTTGCAGTTGGTGTTCAAGGGATATATTTTGCAGAAAGGGTTCAAGGCGCCGCTCGTCATCAAGTGCGAGGACGAAATGTTTCAACTCAAACAGACCGAAGCCAAGAAAAAGACCTATAAGAGTGTAACGCTCGAAACGCTGCTGAAAGATCAAGGGCTGAAATACCCGATCAAGGTGCTCGGTGAGCAAAACGTCGGGCAGTACCGCGTAAACGTCGAAACGGTCGCGGAGTTGCTCGGGCACCTCAAAGAGAATAATATACGGTCGTTCTTTCGGTTGGAGGATGGCAATCCTGTTCTGTATTGCGGCGTGATGTTCGAGCACGACACGACACTGCGGCAAGTGTTCGCTTCGGGTGTGAATATCATATCCGACGAGAGCCTCGACGAGCAGAATGCCGACGACGTGAAGATCAAACTCAAAGTCATATCGCTACAACCTGACAACAAGAAGAAAATCAAGGTCGAGGTGGGCGACAACGGCGGCGAGCGGCGCACGTTGCACTGCTACAACAAAACGGAAGCAGAGGCAAAGGCGTGGGGCGAACAGGAACTCGAACGATTGAAGCGCAGCGGACTGACGGGCAGTTTCACCACGTTCGGCGTGCCACTGGTCGATTGTCTGGACGTCGTGGGTATTAAAATCGACGACGAGCGCAAAGGCAAGTATCAAGTGCAGAAGAACGTGATAACTTACGGAACAGGCGGATTTCGGCAGGAGATAACATTAGGGGCACGAGTAGCGGAATGACAAACATATCGACAGCAATACGAATGATGGCGCGGGGCGGTACGGAAATGTACTGCAAAATCTGCACGGTCGATTCTGTGGACGAAAACGCCCGCACAATCGACTGTTCGCCTATCGACGAGAGTGCGCCCCTCGTGGGTGTCAATCTGCAAGCCGACCAGTCGCAGGAGGTCGGCGTGGTTGCTATACCCGTCGAGGGGTCGAGCGTCGTCGTAGGCTTTCTGTCGGCAGCCGTCGCAGTCGTGCTACTGACGACCGAAGTGGAAAAAGTGATCGTTACGGTCGGTGATACCGAAACCGTCGTCGAGGACAATAACGTAACACTGACAACGGACAAGGTTACGGTCGAAATCAAGGACAAAACCGCCAAAATCGACGTGGACGGCACGACGGTCGAGTTCGACGGCACGACAACAACATTCAACGGCGGCACGGAAACAATGGCGAATGCGACCGAATTGCAGAAGCAACTCAATACGATGTCGGGACGCATCGACGCAATCATAAATGCCATATCGTCGGCTGGTATCGCAGCGATGGACGGCGGTGCAACATTCAAGGGGGCGCTGGTGGCGGCACTCGCTCCGCACCTCTCGAACAAGGAAAATTTCAGTCAGATGATTGACGACAAGATAAAACATTAGCGGAATGGCATTCGACAAAGAAAAAATCGCGCGTGCCCTCGCGGAGGGGTTCGCAACTATTGAAACCCAAGCGAGCAAGGATAATCCCGCAACGATGATCGTCGCACGGACGATTGCCACCGCAATCGCCGATGCGCTTGCGGACACGGAGGTTTCGGGCGAAGGCGTAATCGAGGGCAACAAGGTTACATTTACGGGAACTCTGCAATGATCGGGATATTGGTAGATACCGAAACGGACGATCTGCTGGTTCGCGACGGATCGCTGGTGTTGGGCGAAGTCTCGCATCAGGTAATCGAGCACGCGCTGGTGGCAGCGCGCGGCGAATACCGTGAGCAGCCGCAGATCGGTGCAGAAGTCGCCAAACGTGCGCACGGCATAGCCTCGCGTATGTGGTGCGCCCGCGCTAAACTGGTTTGTCGGGCGTGCGGTATTGCGGTGTCGCAGATCAGCATCGACGGAGATACGATAACGGTTCGATAATGAAAGTAGAGGTACGATACAGGCAGAGCCTCGCGGACATAGCGTTGCAGGCGTGCGGGTCGCTGGAAGCGATCTTCGCGCTCGCAGAACGTAACGGAATGTCGATTACCGACGAGCCGACGGTCGGGCAAACGCTCGTTTACGAACTTTCGGACGTGGCAAGCAAGCACGACGTGCGGGCGTATTCGGAAGATGGCGTAACGCCTGCGGGGGCTGTGGATGATGCACTCCTGCGGTCGCTGACCAAAACCGTTACGACGGATCATTGGGGCGAAATCGGCGACGCGAGCGACGACGTAGAGCCTGCCGTTCTCACAACCATATTTACGAAAGAGTTTGATATTCAATTTGCATAGAATGAAACACGAATTTGATACTCCTGCGCTCCGACAGACCGCAGAGGAGATACAGGGCGCGGTGCGCGCCAAAAGCATTACAGCCGATATGGTCGGCGGTACGCTGCTCGCACTGGTGAATGCGACGGGTGAAATCGTCGAAACATTCGGCGGAATCGGTAATAGTATTACTGTCAAAGCAAAATGCAAAGCATTGATAAACGTGGCGGATTGGGAAGAAGAAGTTGCGCAAGGGGCGGCGGTCTATGTAGATATGTTTGCTGTCGGTGTTGGCGCAACTAAAAATCTCCCGACACAGGTATTTACGGCGGACGAAAATGGCGAGGTCGTCTTTACCGTTCCCTGCGGTTATGGGTACTCCGTGTATTCCAAGTATGACGGTTATAGTGCCTCGTGCCAGTTTGCATTCGTTGCAGGCGATGCCGATGCGTCGATTGAATTGTGGAATTATCCTATCGGAGTTTATATTTTGGGAGATGGATCGCTTTACGAAACTGCGGAAGCATGGGGTGGTGATCCGTTCAACGGAATAGTTATTTGCTCCGAAAACACATCATTTTGTATCCTGCATCATAAATCGGATGAATATGTGTCATGGGGTCGATCAGGCGAGATTGTGCCGTGTTTGCCGTTAATTAATAACACGACACATGGGACTTTTGCTGATGCACAGGCGGCTGCGCGTCAAGATTTCAATGGCAACCTCAATACCCTTAAAATTTTAAGCGGATACCGCACTGCACCTGCTGCTTCGTGGTGCGATACCTATGCATTGAACCTTTATTATACCCATTGGCAATATTTTTTACCATCGGCGGGACAATTATATTTGATTTATCAAAATAAGGCAGCGATCAATGTGTTGTTGAAAGCCGCAAAAGAATGGGACGACCAAGATTTCACAAACGGTTTTGAAGCAATTGATTCTGAATTTTACTGGTCAAGCACTCAATATGATGAGTGGTGCGCGTGGTACGTGTATATGTACTACGGTTACACGAACTACTACTATAAGTACTACGACTACTACGTGCGCGCGGTGTCCGCTTTTCAAATGTATTAGGCTTTTAGTGAGGAGCGGAGCGACGAGCCTTTGATCTTTAATCTTCGCTCACCTTTTAAGAGGTGAGCGAAGCGAAAAAATTTTGAAAAATCGGCTGTCGGTATCGGGTAAAAATCTATCTTTGTAATCGTTATGGCAGATACGGCAAAAGTATATAATAAAACCTACGAACTGCTGCAAAGGCTGTTTCGTATTTCGGACGATGTACCGAAGAAATGGCGTCGTGCATTGTGGGAAAAAACCCTCGACGCGGCAACGGATTTGATCGCCCTTATTATATACGCCTACGAAAGCAAAGCCTATAACGAACGGTTGGTATATCTCGATCGGGCACTCACGAAGTTTACGGTGCTGAACACCTATCTGCGTTTGTGTAACGAAAATGCGATCATACCGACACAAAAGATGACGAACATCGCCGAACTTACGTCCGATATTTCCCAACAGTTGGGCTCGTGGCGCAAAGCCACAGCCGAGCGAATGAAAAGTGTGTAAACGAGTGTCCCGACGGTCAAGGCTTTCGGGAGAGAGTAATTTTCTTAAATGAAAAGGTCGGCGTACTCTCATTCAGAGTTAAGAGCAAGACAATCGCCGAAGAAAAGCGCATAGAGTGGTGCGCGTGGAACGTGAATATGAACAACGGAAACACGAACAACAACAATAAGAACAACAACAACTACGTGCGCGCGGTGTCCGAATTTCAGTAAGAAAATGGAAAACACAACGGGAAATATCGGCGTAAGTTACGACGATCTGCTTATGGCTTATCGGGTCTGCCGTCAGAACAAGAACGGCACGGCGAATGCCGTTACGTTCGGACTGCGGTACGAACGTAACCTGCTGCGTCTGCGCGACGAGATTAACGCCCGCACCTATACACCCGACCGTTCGATCGCATTCATCGTTACAAAGCCTGTCAAACGCGAGATATTCGCTGCCGATTTCCGCGACCGCATCGTGCACCACTGGATTGCACTGCGGGTCGAGCCGCTGTTGGAGCAGGCATTCATCGAAGAGAGTTTCAACTGCCGCAAAGATAAGGGTACGCTCGCGGGTATTAAATGCCTGCGGGACGCTATTCGTGAACATTCGGCAAACTATACACGCGATTGTTGGGTGCTTAAATACGATCTGAAAGGCTTTTTTATGTCGATAGATCGGCAGAAAGTAACCGACAAACTGTGCCGTTTTCTCGAACAGAACTATGACGGCGCCGATCTGGACACGCTGCTGTTTCTCTGCCGTCGGGTGCTGCTGAATGCTCCCGAACATAACTGCCATATCAAAGGACACGCCTGCGAGTGGGACGGGCTCGCTGCGGACAAAAGTCTGTTTACCGTTCCCGACGGTATGGGGCTGCCGATCGGCAACCTCACGTCGCAGTTGATCGCAAATTTCCTGCTGAACGATGCCGACCACTACCTCAAAGAGCGGCTGGGACTGTCGATTATCCGCTATGTGGACGACACAGCGGTCGTCGATTGCGACAAGGCGAAACTGCTTGCCGCAATGCCGTTGATACGCTCTTATCTGTGGGAATCGGCTGGCGCGGTGGTTCACCCGAAGAAGTTCTACCTGCAACATTACACGAAAGGGGTGAAGTTCATCGGAGCGGTCGTCAAGCGCGATCGGATTTACCTCGCCAACCGCACGCTCGGCAGCGCGTACAGCCGCCTGCACAAATTCAACGAACTGGCGGCGAACGATGCCGATTTCGTCAAGAAGAACGCCGAGTATTTCGTCAGTTGCATAAACTCGTATCTCGGTTTAATGCGCCACTGCAACGCCTACGCCTTGCGCCGCGATTATATCGAAGCAATCGGCAAAGAGTGGCGGCGCGTGGTATATTCCGACAAGGATTTCACGAAAATGATCGTGAAGAAACGATTCAAGCACCGCGAGCGCATTCGGTTCGCGTTGCGTAAACAAAGGCACAAAGCGCTGAAAAGAAACACATCACAATAACAAATAACGAATGACAGCACGAGATTTTACAACGGCGGACAACGCCGTTTCCGTTGAGCAGTTCAACAATGGTCGCAAACAAGGTTGCATTGTAAGATGGGATTTTGAGGCTGTTAAAAATCAAGTTCCTACCACCGATCCGTGCAGATCACGGTGCGGAAATCCCCGACTGCGAAGCGGCGCAGCGGGCGAAAACACCGAACCGCAGTACGTCGAGCAGGAAACCGACCTTGTAGCGTTCTCCGTCAAGGTCTATCCGACGCTTCCGACCGCCGATGAGGTTGCCGCCGATATTGAATCCGACCTTGCAGCGCGTTATCCCGACGGCAACCGCCCGACGATCGACGTAGGACAGTACCGCGTCGCCATCGAGAACCTGCACAACCTCAAACACACGAAGTGATGGCACGGTCGATCGACGAGATAAAGGCGGAAATCGCAACCGCCTTTATCTCTCAGGAGGTCGTCCGCTCTGCGTATGGGTTGGATGACAATGCGACGTTCGACAAGGCGTTTAGTCCGATCAGCATCGAAAGCGTGTTGTTCTACATCGTCGCGTCCTGCATTTGGGTATTGGAGTGCCTGTTCGACCGCCACACGGAGGAAGTCGAAACACGCATCGAAGCGTTGCGACCGCACACGCTACGGTGGTATGTCAGTAAGACGCTCGAATATATGCACAACGGCAAATTCGTCCTCACGGACGGTGTTGTCGCGGCGGATTATTATGACGTGTCGGGTCTGACCGAAACGGAGATCGAGAAGAAGCGGATCGTCAAATATGCCGTAGCCACCGAGAGTAATACGCAGGTGTTCATTAAGGTTGCCAAGTCGAGCGCCAACGGTCGCCCGACGCAGCTCACGCCGAATGAACTGTCGGGCTTGGAGTACTACCTTTCGCAGATCAAAGACGCAGGCGTGGCGATTAAGGTACTGAACGAGCCCGCCGATAAAATGAACGTCGAACTCGTCGTGCTGTACGATCCGAGCGTGCTGACCGCCGAATACCTGACGCCTGACGATGCCGACGAGGAGATTCGAGAGTTGAAGATAACCAGCATCGACAACGACGCGGAGGTTATCACCGCTGCTGTGCAGGAGGTGATCGCCCGTCTGCCGTTCAACGGCGAATATCGCAACTCCGATCTTATGGCGGCTGTTCAGGCAGTCAAGGGTGTAGAAGTTGCCGATATTGCTGTCGTCGAGGTCTGCGCAAATGGCAGCGAGAACTATACTCCTGTCGTCGGCTATCGACGTCCGTACAGCGGTTACTACGAATTGAACCGAATCACGATCAAAGGACGCGCATATAAGGTCGCCGAATGATTTTCCGAGTAGATTTCGACAAATGGGTACTTACGCTGCTGCCGTCGTTCCTGCGGCGCGGTGTGATGTTCGCCTTGTGTCGTGCTGCGATTGCGCCGATCAGAACCTTGTACGGACAATTCGGCGAGGCGCGCAAGTCGCATCTGTTCGCGCTCACGCATAACGGGCAGGTGTGTTACCTGCGGGCGGCACTCAACGAGGCATTCGGCACGACAGGGTTCGATATTATCGACTACGACGACGGACGCGGCGATTGGTTGTTCGCCAAAAGCGAGGACTTGCAGGAGCAGTTGTATGCGGTGGACGAGCGTCTGTATGATCCCGATACGGCAGAGGAGAACCCGACGCGCCCCGTGCCTATTCTCTATGACGAAACGCGGCTCAACCTTGCACAGAACAGTTTTATCGTGCAAGTGCCGAGCGGCATCTATGCAACACAACTCGATAAAGTACGCGGTATCGTGGAGCAGTACCGTCCTTTGTCGAAGAACCCGATTTATACACCTATCAATTAACGAACGACAATGAACGAGGCGAAATATCTCTCAACATCAGCAGCGCAGGGCGGCAACGGTATGTACCCGCTTTCGACGCAGGCGCTCGATTTCATACAGGGGCAAATCAAGCTCCTGCAATCGCTGACCCTTATAGGAGGTAAGCGGTTTATCCTCAAAGAACCCGACGGAACTAATGCGGGTATCGTCGTAATCGACGGCGAGGTTCTGACGCTGGCGGCGTCCCCAACGACGGGCAAAGGCATTCGGATCGACGAGGTGAAGCAGAACATCGAAGCCGACGGCACGACCTACGTCGAGGCGCGGATCATTCGGTCGGCACGGTACGTCGCAAACTACGTCAGCGGTACACCGAATCTGTTTCCCGCATCGGATTTCAACAACTTTGCGACCAACCAATCGCTGCTCGGTCAATTGCAGAACATCGGCGGCTACGGCGACGAATTGAATCGACGCCTGTACATAGCAACAGGCATCTACTCCCGCACCCAACTCGATAATGCGCTGACGAACATGCGCCTGCACTGCAAGCGCGGTTCAGCGACGATTAACGACGCGGCGGAGTACACGATCAACGTGTACCGCAACGGCGAAACCTGTACGCAGGAGCAGATATTGCCGAACTTGCAGCGCTACAAACGCGAATACGACTTCAAGACCCAAACGTGGGGCGAGTTCACGTTCTGCACCGAGAACTTGCATATCGAGGTCAAGATCAAGAACCGCACGACCGTCTACGTGCGACACGGCGTCATTCCTGAGGGCGTGCAGTTGGTGCTGCTCCGCAAGAAAAAACGGAGCAAGAAGCGGCGGAGCGGCGGCGGTCGCACTACGAACCCCAACTACAAGGGCAAGGTACACAAGCGCCAGCCGAAGAACCAATACGTCCACTTCAAGGGGATCGTGCTTTCGACTGGCGAGCCGAACAAGTGGTATGTTCCGAAGTGCATCGCTGTTGCCGACGAGAAGATGGACGGTAAACTTATCGGCAAGGAGATGCCGACGCTCTGCCAGTCGATCATCTTCGAGGTTAACGACGGGGTGTATCGCGTTCAGAACACGCGGAAGCATTGTTCCCACAAAGGCGGGGTGCGGAATACGAACGCGGAGGTATATGCCAAAATCGGATTGCAGTTCGCTGCGACAGCGAAGAACTCGAAGAACAGCGGCGGTGAAATGGTCGCGATGAAATATCGCCTGTGGTGGTATACGCCCGCGACCCGTGTACCGCCTTATACGCTGCGGGGCTTTTCGGTCGAGTGATACGACAGAACAAAAAAAGAGGGGCGTAAATCGCTCCTCTAACCGTCCCGACGCCCGTAGGTCAAGATATTCCTGTCAAAAGTCATATAGATGTATTGCCAGCCCGTAGGCTCGACGCATTTCAACTTTATGAAACGGGACAGATATGTTACAATTCCCAGCATCAGGATACGAACCGTATCGCAACTTTTCGTGGGAACGATATATTGCAAATACCCAAAGTACTGGGAAATGCACGACACAAAGATACGACAATTATTCGATATTGCAATGATTTACAGATAAAATAACCGTTTTTTGCTGTTTTTGTCGGGGCAAAAAGAAATCCCCCGACCGTTAGTAGTCCTCTTACCTACATACTAACGAAATGCGCCATACCGCACAGTCGGGGGATAGAACCCTTTGACTGCGGTATGGCGTTTTTTCGTTATGCAGGTAAGAGGTTACAAAGATAGCAAAAAACCGTTAGAATACCTTTTTTACAAACCATCAAACACTATTTTTATGCTGAATGATTGACAACAGCACAGAGGGTATGCAGATACTCAAAGAAACGTCCACACTTGGACGACTTATCATTAAACCCGTCGATAAGGCACTCGCAAAAGACTTGATCGTGGCGAACCACTACTCGCATAAGTGGAACGAGGGCGGCTTCGGAAAGTACAATTTCGGGATATTTCGCGCCGAAGCACCCGACGATTGTTTGGGTGTTGCCGTGTACGGTTATATGAAGAACCCGCGAGCGAAACTATTCACGCATCCGAACCCGAAAGCGTGGATGTGCGAACTCAATCGGATGTGGATCGATGATGCACTCGGACACAATGCAGAAAGCGTGCTGATCGCAGCGTCGATAAAACTGTTGCGCAAACTCGATCCCGACTGCGTGGCAGTACAAAGTTTCGCGGACGGGCGTTTAGGCTGCGGAACGATATATAAGGCGGCAAATTTTCGATATTACGGGTTTCATTACACGAAGTTCCTGCGCAACCGCAGAACAGGCGAAATAACGCACGAACAGATACTCACGAATACGACATCGCCGTCAGCATATTTGCGTTCAAACGTGGCGTTTTTGCTCGGCGATTTCGAGGTGCTGGTTGTGAAAACGTATCGCTATATTTACCCGCTTTGCAAACGCTTTCAATTCAACAAGCCCGAAAATCCGTATCCGCAATACGAAAAAGGGTTTGCTTTGATGGAATGGCAAAGAGATACCCGAAAGATAAAGGAAAACTGTATCGAAATACTCGAAAAGATTGCAGCGTAGTTGTCGCAGAAAAACAGCCAAATTACAACACAAATATACAAAAATCCGTTCAAACGACAAAGTTTTGAACGGATTTATTTTGCTTGAAAATCAATAATTTTTTCAGCATTCAATACGTATTTAAGCAGCGTTTAACTGGCGATTGAAGCCCGCAAGAAAAAACGATTTTTTGTACATTTCGTTTTCAATTTCTGTACAAATCGTTTTGCCGATTATACATTAAGGACTTTAAGGTCATTAGAGTCATTAGGGAAAAAAAAAGCAAGGAACGCGATAACATTTCATTTCGAAGGCATTAGGATAACCCGTAATCAGAAATGTACCGCGCCCTTGCCCGTCCTGCTCGAAAGCAGGACATAACAAGGACTGGCAACATTTATACCTGATTACAAAAAGTTCCTAATTTCTCGAAATGGTATAAAGAGTTGCGTCTCTTATATGTCATGTCGGCTATGCCGAGTTATTCAATGGCAAAGGTAGCATAATTTCTGTTTGTGTTAAAGTGCATGGTACAAATATAGCATAAAAAATTAAATACACGTGAATTCACGTGTATAAAAATGCAGTTTGACACTCATTTTTGTAAAAAATGAAGAAAGATAACAAATATTGGGATAAAACATTTCAGAGATTGTTGATTGAAAAGATGCAACAACTCCGAAATGAGCATGGTTTTTCCCAAGAAGATGTTATTGATTCGACACATTTGGATATATCGCGATACGAAACGGGAGATGCAACACCAACACTGCCGTCGATATTAAAACTCTGTAGATTTTATAATATCTCAATCGCAGATTTTTTTGCTCAGATGAATTATCCTGCAAAAAAAGAATAAGTTCTTAGCAATACAAGAACCGGCAGACGTATTTGGTTATGCGTCTGCCGGTTTTTTCTTTACGGACTTTAAAGACTTTAAAGTCCTTAATGACCCTATGCCTTACAATTCCCCGTCCTTACCAAAACGAAGCGAGCGACTGCGGATTCCGCAGTCGCTCGTTCGTGAGCTGTTGACGAGAACCGAACCCTCATATTCACGCCCTATATATCAATCTGTTATGACGATGTTTCTTCTTTTTTGGTCACTGCTTGGCAGTCCCATATTTGCAGCGTTTTTCATTGCTATGCTACGTTTGCAAAGATACAATTAATCATTAATAACCCAAAATATATAAATAAATTAAGTTTGAATAGCATGTGCTTTGAGATAAGAAAAGGACTTCGATTCAATTAGTTACATTATGATTAGATTTTTTTGCGATATAGAATATATTGACAAACGGTTTTTGATATTATATATTTGTAACGAAAAATGATTTTTGTTATATTTGCAATTATTGTGAGCATATGAAGAAACCTGATATTGCAAAGTTAACTGATCAACAAGCGCGTGGATACAATAGATTTATGCGCAAGCATAGGCAGTCGAAAAGAAAAAATAAGATTATTCCTAATGTAACAATTATCTTGCCAAGATCATTTAGGCGGACAAATAATATAGATAGGTTATCAATAACTAAGCAACAAGATATATCTCGGACTCAATTAATCAATTTACACTTGCCGGTGAATCTTAAATATATGATATATACTATTAATTCACCACTTTATATAAAAGATATTAAAACTTCTGAGTCTCGTCCAATGTCTGGTGTCATATTAGTGCCTAAACAGTTTTCTATATTTGAAAACCCAGAAGAAAGTTATCAAATGTTAAGAAAACTCGTATATGCTATGCTATATGCCAATTTCTCAGAGGTAATTTTGAATTATGAATATTGCGAAAAAATTGATTTATGTTCTCAAATTCTATTAGATATTATATTTAAAGAATTCCAAAAATTTGTCACGAAAATAAGTCATATTTATGGATCGAAAATAGCAAAACTATTCCCATTAAGTATTGGTGGCAAAAATATAGACAATGAAAGGGTCAAAAAAATGTTATTTTCAGTTGGTTCTCCCGCTAATGTTGCTGGCAGAGAGGTTATATTCCCTAATACAAAAAAATGTAAGTTGTGTATACATAGCAGGACCAGCAGCAGAAACACGGAAACTGCGATGGCATATAAAGACATTGCCACTACGGAGTTAGCCGATTATGTTATTGATAGTCTGCGGAGTGTAAATAAGGAATTAACAGATGAGCGATTAGATGATTTGTGCATAGTAATTGGAGAAACCCTTATAAATGCAGAAGAACATTCGACTACTGGATATAGATACTCTGTTGGATATTTTGAAGAATTAGAAGAAGGCGAAAAACATTATGGCATATTCAGATTGGTTATCCTTAATTTTGGTCATACTATATATGAGAAATTCAAAGATAAGGATTGTCCTAATCAAGAATTTGTCGCTCAAATGAAGATGCTCTCAGAACAATACACTAAATCGAATTTCTTCACAAAACGAGAATTTGAAGAAGAGTCATTATGGACGTTATATGCATTACAACAAGGGGTGACATCTGTATCAACCGATCAGTATACACAAAGAGGAAACGGATCTATTAATTTTATAAAAAGTTTCTTTAATTTAAAAGGAGATAGTGAGGTAGATGATGTTTCGTGTCTAAGAATAGCATCAGGATGTACTCGCATTATATTCGATGGAGCATACAAAATACAACCACGCATCATCAATGGAGAAAGTTTCGATGTAATGACATTTAATAAAGAAAACGACATTCATTATAAACCAGATAAAAAATATGTATATGGGACTGATTATTATTTCCCTGGCACCGCTATTAGCGTTAAAATAATGTTAAACGACGATGATATAAAACAAATAAACTAATATACTATGAACAATAAAAATATTATTAATTTAGAAACTTACCGCGTTAAAATAGACGGTAAAAAGTCAAAGGTTTTTACAGGTAGAGATAGAGGCTCATTGGTTAGGCAACAATCAAACATTGATAAACTGGAGGAGCAATATGATACTATCCAAATTATTATACCTAATGATGTTTATTCTATAAATCCGTCTTTTTTTGAAGAACTATTTGTTAATGTTATACGAAAATTGGGCAAAGATAGATTCTTGGAGAAATTTCGGTTTATATCAGAAGGAACCTATAAGTATGAAACTCCGCTTGCAGAGGCGATAGAGAGAGTGTTAAGAGCAAATAATGCATTGCAATAATATGGATAGGTTGCTTCTACATCAAGATACTATACTTTGCGCTATTGATTGCGTTAAGCATTTGTGTAATGCAACACCTGCTAAAATGTCTGCATATGAGGTTATATTTAATGTCACCAATATTGTATGTACTATAATTAATGTTTTATTGGTGTATTATATATATAAACGAGGAGAAATTAGAGATGATGAGAAAACTGAGAGGCAGCGTAAAATGAATATGTTTCAAGCACTTGTATTGAATTATAGCATTAACAGTTTTTATAAGTTTTATAGTGATTTAATTTCTGTTACAAACGAATTGTTGGAGTCAGGTATAACAACAGAGCAAAAACAAAAGATTAATGATAAAATAATATCAAACCTCGGTCCAAGATTTAGAGTTGAGTTTGTCGATTGTTTAAACGCTATAGATTTATCACTATATGAAAATATTATGATTCAATACGATACTCTTGTTGATGGTATCACAAATAATATATTTGATGAAGGAATCAATCTCTCACATAAACCTAAATTCGACGAAATAATAACAACAAGAATTTTTCAAGCAAAGACAGAAATGTTAGGACTTTTGTTTCGTTATAATGGGTAATTATCCGGATGGATATTGTAAATATATTATTCAAAATTATCTTAAATGCGTGTACAGAATGACTACGAGTCTTTTGGATATCGTTTTTAAACATCTTTGAGTGTGTGCAGCATAAGCGGATAAATGGTCTGGTTTAGTGGAACTTATTTTCTGCTACATTGTGAGGCGGAGCGCTGCTCGAAGTCCCAACTTGCTCGGATGAGGAATTGTTTGGCGGCGGAGAGTGGTTAGCCGTATTTACTGCAACGGTTAATGCCGATAGATTGTTCGATTATAAAATCGCCCTTTTGTAATAATTGATTGTTTCCGAGCCTATGTATTCTGCGTCATCGGTCGGCATCGCGCGCTTTCGTCCCGAATGCATTGTGCAACTTGTCCGCCGTACGGCAGCATTTTTTACGCGAAAAATATGCTGGCGGATTTTTCGCGTAAAACCCTCGCGGCCCGAATGCGTGCCGTTAAGGCGGATAAGTTAATTTCGATGAGGGCGAAAGTGCGATGCCGATTAGATTATCTTTGCCGTAAATACTTCCGTTCATATTCCAGCGTCAGATCCGCTATCTTCTTGCTCAGGATTACGAGTTCTATCGTCCGTTGCTCCAGTCTGTACATCATTTGCAGGGCTTTCTTCTCTCCGAAGTTCATCTTCAATGCCAATAGTATTTGATTATAGTTGTTCCCTATGGCTTGAAACTGCCTATGAAAGTCTGTAAGTCGGACATAGTAATCGAGAGTCGTTTTGTCCACTTTCAGCACTTTGATTTCGCGTTTGAATAGTACTGCCTTTATGAATTTGGAATAACAGTCTATTCCCGACTTCTCGAACATCTGTCGGAAACGGAAGTTCTCGTCATTGTTAAGTTTTATGCCGTAGCGGTGTATTGCCGGATCTGTTTTGGGCTTGCGGCCTGGTTTGTGCCGTTGTTTGAGAGTTTGTGATATATTCATAATTTACATTTGCTATTCGATTTCGCTATTCCGACTTCGGAGAGAATATCCCGTTAGTTTCGGGTGTCCGAAAATATTTCGGGCAGCCCGAAACACAACTTGCCGTGAACGTTTGTTCACGAAAGAAATTATACAACATACACCGAAATCAAAACGCTACAATGACGGATTTGCGGTTATAGGTCTATACCTATTCAACGAATATTCTCCGATAGTCCAGCGGCAAAATTAGAAGTAATCGAGCAAACGAAAGGTATGCAGAACGGTGACGAAAGAGGACAGAGGAAGACAAAGAATGAAACTGCAACAGATGAAGAGTGTTTGTAATGACTGTAATCGATAGTTAATTAAGGAATGATTGCACCTGACAATTCATCGGGCAAGTAAGTAATGCACCGACATAACCGGTAATCGATTATCGGTCTGATTGCCGCAATAATCAATTCCTGTTCGAGCGATATCGTGCAATAGTGAATGAGTGGTGATATGGTTGCATATCTCCGTATAACCATATAACCGTATCACCACTCATTCATATAATCGCACTTCTATAAATTAATTCAATTTATTCGTATCTTTGTAGACATAATTACAACTACTATGACAACCCAAAGCGAAGCCGCATTAGAAAATGGACTGATAAAAACTCTTATAGATAACAGTTATGAACGTGTGGTTATTAAGGAAGAGGAAAACTTAAAAGCAAATTTCAAAGTCCAGTTGGAAAAACATAACCGCAGAGAGTTGGAACTTCACGGTCGCACGAAATTTACCGATGCGGAATTCGACCGTATTTTATTACATTTGGAAGGAGGAACCCGTTTCGAAAAAGCGAAGAAATTACGAGATCTATATACTCTGCAAACTGATGAGGGACAAAATATTTGGGTAGAATTCCTGAATACTAAGAAATGGTGTCAGAATGAATTCCAAGTAGCAAACCAAATAACAGTAGAGGGACGTAAGAAATGTCGTTACGATGTAACGATACTTATTAACGGACTGCCGCTCGTCCAGATTGAATTGAAGAAGCGGGGCGTAGAGTTGAAACAGGCATATAATCAAGTTCAAAGGTATCACAAAACCTCGTTTCACGGGTTGTTCGATTATATTCAGATTTTCGTCATATCCAACGGAGTCAACACGCGCTACTTCGCTAATAATCCAAATGGAGGATATAAGTTTACTTTTAACTGGACCGATAAAGAGAATAATCCGTTCAATGACCTAAATATGTTTGCAAACTTTTTCTTCGACAAGTGTACACTTGGCAAGATTATCAGCAAATATATCGTACTACACGAGGGAGAAAAGTCTCTAATGGTGTTGCGTCCATACCAATATTATGCAGTAGAAGAAATTCTTAATCGGGTGGAGAATACCAACAAGAATGGCTATATATGGCATACGACAGGAGCCGGAAAAACTTTGACATCATTCAAAGCCGCTCAACTTGTTTCCGAGATCGACGGTATCGATAAAATAATGTTTGTCGTAGATCGACACGACCTCGACACTCAAACCCAATCTGAATACGAGGCTTTTGAACCCGGCGCAGTAGATAATACCGATAATACGCACGAACTTATCAAACGGCTTAGCGGTAAATCGAAAATTATCATTACAACCATTCAGAAGTTGAATTGTGCCGTAACGAAGGATTATTATAATAAGCATTTACAGAATATACGCGACAAAAAGGTAGTGATGATCTTCGACGAATGCCATCGCAGCCACTTCGGAGATTGTCATAAGAACATTGTAGGGTTCTTCAAGAACCTTCAAATTTTCGGATTTACGGGTACGCCAATCTTCGCGGAGAACGCAAAGCAAGAACACACCACCGCAGAGGTATTCGGCGAGTGCTTGCATAAATATATGATTAAGAATGCAATCGCGGACGACAATGTTCTCGGCTTTTTAGTGGAATATTACAAAGGACAGGACGAAATCAATCCGGAAGCGGAAAGCCGGATGACAGAAATTGCCAAGTTTATTCTCAACAATTACGACAAATCTACATTCGACGGAGATTTCAACGCTTTGTTTGCCATTCAGTCCGTACCGATGCTGTTAAAGTATTACAAGATATTCAAATCTCTCAATCCGAAAATCAAGATCGGAGCAATTTTTACATACGTAGCCAACGGCAGTCAGGATGATGAACAGACCGGAATGAACCAAGGTTTTGCAAACTGCAATGTAACATCCGATGATTTGCAAATGATAATGGATGACTACAATTCGATGTTCGGCACAGCCTTTTCTACGGACAATTTCAGCGCATACTATGATGACGTGAATGAACGTATGAAAAAGCGCAAGAAGGATATGGAACCGCTCGATTTGTTACTTGTTGTCGGTATGTTCCTTACAGGCTTCGACGCTAAGAAACTCAATACGCTGTATGTGGATAAAAATCTTGAATACCACGGATTGTTACAGGCATTCAGCCGTACGAACCGAGTGTTGAACGAGAAAAAACGGTTCGGTAAAATAGTTTGTTTTCGCGATTTGAAAGCAAAAGTCGATGCCGCCATAAAATTGTTCAGCAACAACGAACCTAACGAGTATATAATCCGTGAGCCATACCAAAAGGTTCGCAAGGATCTCAATATAAAGATGATCGAGTTTATGGAAAAATATCCGAAACTCGAATGTGTGGATCAACTCAAAAGCGAAACGGACAAACGCGACTTTATTTTGGCGTTCCGAGAGATTATTCGCGGTAAAACCGAGATACAGATATATGAGGATTACGATGCAGATGATCCATATTTCATTATGTCCGAACAGGAGTATCTGGATTTTCGTAGCAAATATCTCGATATAACGATCGGCGTAATCGAAAAGCCTACCGACAATGGTACGGCTGTCGATGGTCCCACATTACCTGTCGACGGTGAAATCAACGATATAGATTTTTGTTTGGAATTGCTTCACAGTGATGTCATCAATGTAGCATACATCCTCGCCTTAATCGAGAATTTGGATCCTGACAGCGAAGATTATGAGGAGAAACGCCAAAACATTCTCGATACAATGATCAAAGATGCCGCAATGCGCAGCAAGACTAAACTTATAGATGGCTTTATCAAATGTAATGTCGATAACGACAAAGTCGGGTTCCGACGAGCAAAAGCGGACGGCTCAGTCGATTTGGAGAGTCGCTTGCGTGAATACATCACCGAAGCGAAGCATCAAGCCATTGCAGACCTTGCTGTCTCAGAGGGGCTGAGCGAGGAGGCTCTTGCGGAATTCTTCCGTGAGTATGACTATTTGCAACGAGAGAAGATCGAAATCGTGCAGGAGGCTATCAAGCAGAAGAAAGTCGGTCTTATTGCAAGACGGAATATATTAAAGCGTGTAATGACAAAGCTCCGCGCAATTATCGATACATTTAATTGGGACTAAAAAAGTATAAAATATGAGTGAAGAATTGCAGCAAAAACTCCGCACCCAGTTGTGGACGGTTGCCAATACCTTGCGCGGCAATATGTCGGCAGGCGATTTTATGTACTATACGCTTGGATTTATTTTCTATAAATACTTGTCAGAGAAGATCGAAAAGACCGCTGATGAAATTCTTAAAGACGACGGCGTGTCATTCAAAGAAGTCTGGGACAGCAATGATGAAGAACTGAAAAAAGCCCTCAAAGACGAATGTATACAAGATCTCGGGTATTTCGTCGAGCCGCAGTACCTCTACTCCACGATTATTGCAATGATCAATCGTAAGGAAAATATTCTCCCGCCGTTGGAGCGTTCGTTGAAAAAGATTGAAGATAGTACAATCGGTCAGGATAGTGAGGACGATTTCGGAGGTTTATTTTCGGATATCGATCTGGCATCGCCCAAACTTGGGAAGACTGCCGATGACAAAAATCGCTTGATCAGTGATGTTATCACAAATCTCCAAGGCATAGATTTCGGTTTGAACGAAGCGGCAGATATCGATATTCTCGGGGATGCCTATGAATATATGATCGGGCAATTCGCCGCCGGTGCAGGCAAGAAAGCCGGTGAGTTCTATACCCCGCAGGAAGTGAGTCAAATATTGTCAGAGATTGTTATCACCGGTAAATCTCGCCTTAAAACAGTTTACGACCCGACTTGCGGTAGCGGCTCGTTGCTTCTCCGTACTGCTCGCGAAGGTCGTGCCGATGCGATTTTCGGGCAGGAGAAAAATCCTACGACCTTCAATCTCTGCCGTATGAATATGCTGTTGCACGGCATTAAATACAAGGATTTCGAAATACACAATGGCGATACTCTTGAAAATGATGAACTGGGCGATCAGCAGTTCGATGCGGTTGTTGCGAACCCTCCGTTCTCGGCAGAGTGGACGGCTGCCGACAAGTTCAATAACGACGACCGTTTCAGCAAAGCGGGCATTCTTGCTCCGAAGTCGAAGGCGGATTATGCTTTTATTCTCCATATGCTTTACCACCTCAACGATGGAGGTACGATGGCCTGTGTGGCTCCGCACGGAGTTCTGTTTCGAGGGGCTGCCGAAGGTAAAATTCGCAAATTCCTTATCGAGAAGAAAAATTATATCGATGCCATTATCGGGTTGCCTGCCAATATATTCTATGGTACGAGTATTCCGACTTGCATTCTTGTGATGAAGAAGTGCCGTCAGGCAGACGATAATATTCTTTTTATTGATGCTAGCAAGGAGTACGAGAAGGTTAAAACACAAAACAAACTTCGTCCGGAGCATATTCAAAAGATTATCGAGACCTACCGCACCCGAGCCGAGATAGAGAAGTATAGCCATTGCGCGACATTGAAGGAGATTGAGGAGAACGACTACAATCTCAATATTCCTCGCTATGTCGATACCTTCGAGGAAGAGGAGGAGATCGATATTAAGGCTGTAATGGCGGAGATTAAAGAGTTGGAGTCAAAACGCGCCGAACTCGATGCACAGATTGAAGTATACTTGAAAGAATTGGGTATTGTTGAATAATGCGTACAACTATGACAACAGGAGACAACAATAAAAACCTCATTCATTCGATTAAACAAAATCAAAGTGAGTTTACTCATTGCACCGAGTGTGATAATGAAAAAAGAACAGCATCCCTTAAAGTTTCCCATTTGAGATTCCCGGAGTTTGAGGGAGAATGGGAAAGGGCT
>CAJMKE010000001.1 GCA_905213895.1 uncultured Alistipes sp. | reverse complement strand
TAATAGTACATCGGACGGCACATCGAAATGCCCGTATCGAAGGTCTGACGCGCCGCATTATATATATAAGGTGCGAGAGTATAGCGCAGACGAATGGCATCGCGCATGTAAAACATGTGGTCGGGGAATTTCCAGATACGGCGTTCGATAGCACCGTTCTTCGTGCAATGCGTCTTGAAAATCGGGGTGAACACACCGTACTGCAACCAGCGCAGATAGAGTTCCGGTTCGGTATAGGATTCACCATTGCGGAACGTATGACCGCCGATGTCGTGTCCCCAGTATCCGTAGCATACGTTCGATGCGGTACTCGTAAACCAAGGCAGGAAATCGAGGGTCTCCCACGAAATAATCGTATCGCCCGAAAATCCGACCTGATAGCGGTGCGAACCCAGTCCGCCCCAACGGTGATAAATCATAGGGCGTGTATCGACCGACTCGCTCATATGGTGATTGAACACATGATTGAGCCAGAATGTATTGCTCAGATTCTTCGTGAACTTGCTTTTGCGCCACTGCTGCCAGTCGAGCCACCAGAAATCGACGCCGTCCTTCTCCATCGGTCCGAGAACGGTCTCGAAATATGCGTCAGCCCACTTCTGCTCGTCGATATGGAACGGAACGCTTTTGCCCTTGTCCTGCCATCCGTAAGCAGCCGTGAACGCATCGTAGCACTTTTCGTAAGGCTGAATGCCAGATGCGGGATGAAGGTTGAGCGACGTTTTCAGTTTCTCGTCGCGACACCATTTCAGGAAATTGGCAGGCGACGGGAAAAGTTGCTCTTTCCACGTATATCCCGTCCAGCCGATGCGCTGGTCGTATTCGTCCTTCGGAGGATTGTTGCGGCGCAAACTCCATGTCTCGTGCCAGTCCATGTCTATGACCAATACGTCGATAGGAACATCGAGACTGCGCAGCGTAGCGACGACGTCGCGCAATTCATTGTCCGAATACTGCCAGTAACGGCTCCACCAGTAGCCGAATGCGTATTTCGGAGGCAGCGGAACCGCACCCGCGACTGTCGTATAGTCGTGAATCGCCTTCATGTAGTCATGACCGTAGGCGAAAAGATAAATATCCTGACGCTCTTTCCCATCACGGCATGCGACCCACTCTTTCCAGTGCGAATCCACCGGTTCGAGGACATGGTTGCAGGAATCATCGACGGCGACGCATCCGCTTCGCGACACGATGCCCGTCTCCATAGGCTCCTTACCGAGTTTCCAGCCGTCCGCACGGTCGAGCGTACGCGTCGTTCCCATAAGGTTCAGCGAATCCGCATCGCCGTAGTGCCACACGACCTTCTTGCCGTTGAGCATGAATTCGGCTTTCAGGTTCTCCGGCGAAAACCTGCCGTTCTTGACATAAGTAAGTTTGACATCCGAGGTCTTTATCGTCAGTTTCGACCGACCGTCGGCGACATCGAATGACGGAACCGGCAGTTTGCGATTGACGAACGTCAGCGTCGCCCGGTCCTCGAAAACGCCGTCCTCGCTCCACTCCATGCGAATCAATTGGGGTGTAAGTACTGTAAACCGAGCATTTCCGGCAACGACCACCGCTTTCGCATCCGCCTTCGGGTCGTTGTCGGCAGAAGCGACGGCTGGCAAAAACGCCATAATCACCGTTGCCGCCAAAATAGTTCTTTTCAATGGGTTCATATAGTTTTGGTTTTAGGGTTGCATACAATAGACGGTCTTATTCCGCCTTCTTTACGATTACCGCGAAATTGTCGAAGCCGACAACCTCGACCGGCTGTTTCTGGTCGATGAACACATCGGCGGATTTCGCTTCATACGACTTTCCGTCGATTTCTACCTTGCCCATAGGCGAAAGCCGCGAAACAGAAATGCCGCGTGCGCCGACCGAAATCTCCTTTTCGGGAAGTTGCATGCTGCTCGAATCTATCTCCTGTTTCAGCGAAAGACGCTGCCACGTCTTGGCGCGCAGCGAAACGAGCGTCGTTATCAGCGACAGCAGCAGAACGACGGCGATGGTTATCGCACCGGTCAATGTGCCGTAACCGTCGAACGCAAGATAGACGGCACTGCCGTAGCATACGAGAGACAATATCGTGCCGACCGATATTCCCGGCAAAAGGAGCAGTTCCGCAACGAGGAAAAGCACTCCCAAAAATATTAAAAGGATGATGTAAAACATAAACTATCGTTTTAAGGTTTCTTTACTTTCACTACGACGACCGTCGGCTGTCCGTCCGTCTTTTCGACAGATGCCGCGACTTCGTCAGCAACGTTCTTGTCCGCAAACTTGCCGATAACGAACTTGTTGCCCACACGCGAGAACTCGCAATCAGCATTTCGGGCAACGGCAATCGCCCGCACCTGCTCCGACAGCGTCGCGACGCCCGAGATTTCGATATTGTATTCGCCTGTATTTTCCGCCGCCCATTTCGCAAGGTCGGTGATATACTCACCGTCCACCCATACGACCACTTTCGGGTCGCGGAATCCGAGCCGTTTCAGATAGGCGACACCATCGTTCGCCTCCTGCTCGGTGCGGAATCCGCCGACGAAGTAGGCATGACGTCCGTTATGGTAGGCATCCGTATGCGAAAGCGGGGTAATGCCGCGCAGAGCCGAAAGGTTCGGACGGTTGGTGAATATTCCTATCCGTATGCGGTATATTGTTCCATGCTCGTAAATATTCGTTTTCGGAATCGGATTCTGGGCATTGTATATCGTCGGACGAATCACTTTCAGCGGCTCGTACTCAATGAAATAACGTTTCTCCAAAGTTATTTTGCCCGCGCGATAATCGATGTTCTTCAAACCGGTCGCCACACGTGCCAAAGAGTCTTTCGCGGAGACAAGGTCGAACGCCGAGGCGATTGCGATTTCGTAATCGAGCAAGCCCCGTTTCTGATAGTAATAATTCGCTACGGCGTCGGAGGCATACGTGCCTGCACCGTCCGCAATACTCTGCGCTATCTCGTCGGTTTTCCGCTCGGCTTCGGCGAGAATATCGGAGCGTCCGCACTTCTCCATCAACAGATTGTACAGATACATCTTATTGTCGTACACGGCAGCCCAGTTCCGCTCCACGGCACGTTCAGCCTGTTCGGCAGCATGCTGCACGAGCGAGAACCGCTGCATTATGCTGTCGGCGGCGGATTCGGTTTCCGCCTCCATATATTCGCGCTGGACGGCTATCATCGAGGCGTATGCGTTACGGTATTCGCCGACGGCATCGGCTGCATCAGCCTCCTTGTCCTGCACTTCGCGCAATGTCCGGCAGTCCGAAGCGGACAGTTCGCGGGCAAAAACGTCGTTGTAGACCAGATTGGCGACTTTTCGCACCGGAACGCGCGGGGCGGACGATTCGCCGACATCGGAGGATGCAGTATCGACAGCATCGTCCGATGCGGTTTTGCCGAAATTCTCGGTCAGCCATTTGCGTTCGTATTCCGCCAATGCAGTGGCAGCCTTGTCGCACCTCGATTTGGCGACATACGATTCGCCTTCGAGCGCGACTATCCGCGCACCCAACGACTCGCGTTCGGATTCCCGCTCCGCATATCTCGTCCGCATAGCAGAAATCTCCTGCGCGAGCGAATCGCGGCGGGCAATTTCCGTCTCCATTCTACGGACGAGCGCGACATACGTACTGTCGCTGCGCAATCCGTCCTTTTCACAATTATCGGAAATCGCGGCACCGGCAGAAAACACGACGCCGGCGCACATCAATATTATATGAACAAACTTTTTCATCGCCACCATTTAATAAACAGCAACTGTATAAATCCGAATATCTCCAAACGTCCCATGAGCATCAATATCGTACCCTGCAACTTCAATACAGCCGGAATTTCCGCAAAATTGCTCATCGAGCCGACCGAACCGAATCCGGGACCGACATTGCCGATACATGCGACCGTAGACGAAAATCCGGTCATCAAATCGAGACCGAACATCGTATTGACAACCGTTCCCGCCAATATGAGGAACAGATATATGACTATGAATACCACGACGGAGTGCAGTTGCGATTCGTCTTGCAGGATTCCGTCCACTCTGATTCTGATTACGGCATTGGGGTGTTGCTGCAACTTCAATCGGGCGGCGAAGACCTTTGCGAAAAGAAGCAGACGGTCAACCTTGATACCGCCCGACGTAGAGCCGGCGCACGCGCATATTATCGATGCGAAAATAAGCAGCACGATGGCGAACGGCGTCCAAAGGTTGGTATCGGCAGTCGCGAAGCCCGTGGTCGAAATAACCGAAATGAACTGAAACGCCGACTGGCGGAGCGACGACCATACGGTAGGGTATATTCCTGCCGCATATATGCTTATGGCAATCGCAACGACGCATACCACTATTATAGAGAAATACGTCCTGACGACCTCCGACCGGAATATGTTGTTCGATTTACGGGCGAACGTGGCATAAATCAGTCCGAAATGGATACTTGCCAATATCATGGCTGCCATCAGTATCAGTTCGATTACCGGACTGTCGTAGAATCCGATGCTCGCATTCTTGGTGCTGAATCCTCCGGTCGCGCAGACCGACATGGCGTGGTTCAGGGCGTCGAACCACCTCATTCCGGCGAGTTTCAGCAGCAGTGTCGTCGTTACCGTAAGTCCGACATAGACGATTAGCAGTATGCGGACGATTATTTGAGTACGGTAGCGGTAATTATCCTTCGCCACCGACGACAATTCGACACTCGACAATGCCATCTTGTTGGTCCCGAGCGACGGCAGGATGACGAGCGCGAACATGACCACGCCCACACCGCCTATCCATGCGGTAGCCGAACGCCAGAACAGCAAGCCCTGAGGCAGAGCCTCTATGTCGTTCAGGATGGTGGCCCCCGTAGTGGTAAATCCCGAAACGCTCTCGAACCATGCGTTTATCAGCGAAAACTCGCCGCCCCAAATCAGATAGGGGAACATGCCGACGACGCTCGCCAGAATCCACGAGCCGACGACTATCGAGAATCCCTCCTTGTTGGTTATCGTATCGGCTTTCTGCACGAACAGCATCGGGAACAGACCGAGCAGCAGCGTAAGCAATGCCGACAACAGAAGAGGGTAGTAGCCCGAATCCCTATTGTCCATATACGAAATGAATGCCGACACTGCCATGAATGCCGACACGCAAAGCATTACTGTTCCGATATATCTCAATATGACGCTGAAACGCATAATCCCGACTGCTTACTGTTTGTTCTGTTTGGAAATATTTATCAGGGTCTCGATATTGTCATCCAACTCTTTCAGTTCGTCTATCAACTCCGCCTTGACATTGTATGGCAGTTTGAACGACAGATACTCGCGCAGCGACCTGTTTATCTTCAAAATCGGACGCACACAGTATACATTGATGAAATAAAAGAACATCAGCACGATTGCAATCATCACAATCAGCGAAATGAAGACCGGAGCGACCGAACGGTAGGCGTTCTTGTTGAGTTGTGCAGCCCGCGGTGCAAGTGAGCCGTGATTCAAATCGACGAAACGCTCTATCTGCTGCATCAGACGGTCGTTAGCCGCCTTGTACACTTCGGTATACCAGACCTTTCCCACAACAGACAGCGAAACCGTTCCGAGTTCGAAATCGTCAGCCATAACCACATCCGTCCCCCACTCGGGTCCGAGTTCGGGCATATCCGAGTATTTTTCGGGCAGTTTATACTTGCGCGGCGATGACGACTGCAAAATATAGTTGTCGGTAAGCATTCTCAACTCGCTTACAGCCGAAGCGAGCGAATCGATGCTCTCCTTGTTGTAGGATTCGCCGCCGGTCGCGGCAAGACGACCTTCGAGGTCGTTCAAAGCCTTGCGGCACATGTCGCTATACGAGTCGTCGCAAAGCACGGTGATATTCATCGTCGCCACATTGTGGTCGCAAGCGGCATCGAGCATCTCCTTCGCCAACTCCATATTGCGCTTGCTCGCCGAGAGGATGTTTTCGGTATCGTTGCTCAGATTTCCGAGTTCGAACAGCGAAATCATTCCCGATATGAACAGCAGGGCGACGATACTCATGAATCCGACCGCAACGCGTTTACCTATGCCTTTCATAATCAAATCACGTTATTTTTGCAAATATAATAAATTCCTATGAATTTATTCGACAATATGCCCGCAAATATCGCACGAGGACGGCTCGACCGACATCAATTCCACACGGGAAATCGTATTTATCAAATCGCGGCGATACGGCACCTTTACTTTCAGATAGTTGCCCGTAAATCCCGACATCATGCCTCCTCGTTCGGTGCTTTCGAACAGAACCTCTGCCGTTTGCCCGATATATCTGCTGCAAAAGTCGATGTGCAGACGGTCGCTCAACGCCTCCAATTCCCTGACCCGCGCGGTCGATACCGAAGCCTGCACCTTGTCCGGAAAATTGACGGCAGGAGTGTTCGGACGCTCGGAGAACGGGAATATGTGCAGGAACGACGGCTCTATCGATGCGAGAAAGTCGTAACTGCGGCGGAACTCCGCCTCCGTCTCCCCCGGAAAACCCGTGATTACATCTATTCCGATGAATGCATCCGGCATCGCCCGACGGACGGCGGCGATACGGTCGGCGAATTTGGCGGTCGTATAGCGTCGACGCATCAAGGCAAGCACCTTGTCCGAACCGCATTGGAGCGGAATATGGAAGTGATGCTGGAATTTATATGACGACGCGCAAAATTCTATTATTTCATCAGTTAGTAAGTTGGGTTCTATCGAGGATATCCGATACCTCCCGATACCCTCCACATCGTTCAATGCCCGCAGCAAATCTATGAACTTTTCGCCGGTCGTCTTGCCGAAATCGCCCGTATTCACACCCGTAATAACGATTTCCTTCTGCCCGTTGGCTGCAATGCGCCGAGCCTGCCCGACAACCTCTGCGATAGGAATATTACGGCTCGCACCTCTTGCGTTATGAATGGTACAGTACGAACAGCAGTAGTCGCAGCCGTCCTGCACTTTCAGAAACGCTCTCGTCCGGTCGCCGCCGGAGAACGCGGAAAAGAAGTTGGCGATTTCATCCGTTTCGCAACTGTAAATCTGCGAACGTCCGCGTTCCGACAGTTCGAGAATACGTTTATATGTATCCCCTTTATAATTGTTGCCCAGCACAATATCCACTCCATCTATATCGGCTATTTCCTGCGGTTTGAGTTGGGCATAGCATCCCGTTACGGCTATAATGGCATTCGGATTGCGGCGGTGCAGTTTGCGTATTATGTTGCGGCATTTCTTGTCGGCATGTTCGGTAACCGAACAACTGTTTATGATGCAGATATCCGCCTCCTCGTCCGGTGCAACCCTCACAAAACCGCCCTCCTCGAACTGGCGGGCGATGGTCGAACTCTCCGAAAAGTTCAGTTTGCATCCCAACGTATGAAAATTTACCCTGCGTTGCATATTAGGTTTTGTTTGTCGTGCGAAGATACAAAAAGCGGATGAAAACTGCGCGATTCCGATAAAAAAGTGTAATTTTACGCGCTTAAAACAAAATCCGATGGGATTCATTCAGGACATATTCGAATACGGTTATCTGGGCAATGCGGTCATCGCATGCCTGCTCTCGGGAATAACCTGCGGTATAATAGGCACATACATCGTCGCCCGCCGCATGGTATTCCTTTGCGGAGGCATCACGCACGCATCGTTCGGCGGGCTCGGCATAGCATTCTATTTCGGAATAAACCCGATTCTCGGCGCGATGGCGTTCGCCATACTGTCGTCGCTCGGCATCGAATACGTCAGCACACGCGAAAAAATCAGGGAGGATTCGGCGATAGGTCTTATCTGGGGCATAGGAATGGCTGTCGGCGCGCTGTTCATGAGCCTTCGTCCGGGGTATACCTCCGGCGATTTGTCGAGTTTTCTGTTCGGCAACATAATCACCGTTACCCGAACGGACGTAATCGCACTGGCTATAACCGCCGCCGTATTGCTCTTAGCCGCGGCACTCTGGCTCAAACCGATAATGTACGTCGCCTTCGACCGTGAATTTTCCCGTTCGGCAGGTCTACATACGCGCATCGTATCTTACACGATGTCCGTCGTAACGGCGATAACGATAGTTCTGTCGATTAGGATAATGGGCATAGTCCTGCTGATTTCGCTGCTGACCATGCCGGTAGTACTCGTCAATTTCCTGTCCAAATCCTACACGACCATAACGGTATGGTCTGCGATAGTCGCCGCGGCAGCCGGAATTTCGGGCATAACGATAAGTTACTATCTCGAAGTTCCGTCCGGTCCTGCGATAATATTCGTACTGACGATTGCGCTTATTCTGATAAAACCGCTATCTTTGTACATTGTAAAACGAGTCCGGCACTGAAAATATGAAAACCATACACAAACTCGTACTGAAAGCCTATCTCGGACCGATGTTCATGACGTTCTTCATCGTCATCTTCGTGCTGATGATGAACTTCGTATGGCGTTATATCGACGAACTGGTCGGCAAGGGACTCGATGCGGGCGTCATCATCGAACTGATAATGTACGCGACCGTCAACATGATTCCTATGGGACTTCCGCTGGCGATTCTGCTCGCAACGATAATGACGATGGGCAATCTGGGCGAGAATTTCGAACTGCTGGCGATGAAGTCCGCCGGCATGTCGCTGCCGCGCATCATGCAGCCGCTCACAATCGTCGTCGGGCTTATATCCATCGGCAGTTTTTTCATTGTAAACAACCTTGTTCCGTACGCCAACAAAAAGATGCTCAGCATCATATACGACATACGCCAGCAGAATCAGGCTCTTGAATTTCAGGACGGGCTGTTTTTCAACGGCATCGACGACATGAGCATCCGCGTCGAGAAACAGGACCCGACGACAAAACTGCTGCGCGGCGTCCTCATCTACGACAACCGCTCGTCCAACGGCAACATGACGACGACTATCGCCGATTCGGGTTATATCCGCCTCACCGACGACAAGAAATACCTGCTCGTAACGCTCTATAACGGCGAGACATACGAACAGACGCGCAACAACCAATGGTACACCAAAAGCACGCTGCGCCACCATAAGTTCGACCGTCAGGACGGCAAAATCCCGATGTCGGGCTTCGATTTCGAACGCTCCGACGAGAATCTTTTCAGCAACAACAGCCAGACGAAGAATATCAACGAGTTGCAGCACGCAATCGATTCGCTCGACACGACGGTGGGCAACATCACGACGACCGCCTACACGCCGCTTCTGCGCGAGCAGATTTTCGTCCGCGACCCCGATGCCGTAACTCCGCCCGATTCTATCCATATCGACCGCTCCGGAATGGGCGAAATCTACGTCATCGACTCCATAGCCAAAGCCGACGTCCGCACCCGCAGCCGAATATGGAACGGCGCACGCCAGTCGGCTAAAAACTCGCGAAACATGTTCTCATTCGACGAATCGACGTCGAAAGAGGCTTTGAACCAACTCTATCGGAGCAAGAACGAATGGCACCGCAAACTCGCGCTGCCCGTGTCGATTATGATTTTCTTCCTCGTCGGTGCGCCGCTCGGAGCGATTATCCGCAAAGGCGGACTCGGCATGCCGATAGTCATTTCGGTGATATTCTTCGTAATTTACTATATCATAAGCATATCCGGCGAGAAACTCGCGAAAGAGGGTACGTGGAACTCTTTCTTCGGCATGTGGATTTCGTCGCTGATTCTCGCGCCAATCGCCGTCTACCTGACATACAAGGCGACCAACGACTCGGCATTGCTCGACGTCGATTGGTATATCGGAAGATACAAACATTATAAGGAGGTATTTCTCGCGAAACTGCCCGAAAAGTGGCGCAAGAAACTCGACCGCACAACCGAGACCTCCGCAAAGAAATAAGACATACGAATGAACGCCAAAGATTTACGCATAATATTCATGGGTACGCCCGAATTCGCCGTACCGTCGCTCAAAGCATTGGTCGAGAACGGATATAACGTCGTCGCCGTCGTAACGACGCCCGACAAACCTGCGGGTCGCGGACTGAAATTGCAGGAAAGCGACGTGAAAATCGCCGCCCGCGAACTCGGCATCGGAACGATTCTCCAACCCGAGAAACTGAAAGACGAAGCGTTCGTCGCAGCCATGCGCGAGTTGCAGCCAGACCTCGGAATCGTAATCGCATTCCGCATGCTGCCCGAAATCGTATGGTCGATGCCGCGTTTCGGCACTTTCAACCTCCACGCATCGCTGCTTCCACAATATCGCGGCGCAGCACCTATCAACTGGGCGATAATCAACGGCGAGAAGGAGACGGGCGTAACCACATTCCTGCTCAATCACGAAATCGACAAAGGCGCGATTATCGGGCAGACCCGCGTTCCTATCGGCGATGACGACACAATCGGGACGATGTACGACAAACTGATGACCACCGGCAAATCACTCGTTCTCGACAGCGTCGAGCGCATCGCATCGGGCAACATCCGACCTATCGAGCAGACGCAGTCCGACGAAAATCTGCATCCTGCACCGAAAATCTTCAAGGACGACTGCATCATCGACTGGAACAAATCGGGACGCGCAATCATCGACTTCATACGCGGTCTGTCGCCTTATCCTGCGGCATGGTCGCACATGTACAAGAACGGCGGGGAGGTCGGCACGGCAAAGATTTTCGCCGCCCGCTTCGAACCGTCACAGCACTCCGCGACTGTCGGTAGCGTCGATACCGACGGCAAGAACCGCTTCGCCGTGGCATGCGCCGACGGCTGGATTGCAATCGAGGAAATCCAGATTTCGGGCAAACGCCGCATGTCCGCACACGACCTGTTGTTAGGTCTCCGCGAACCGTCGCATTACGCATTCCGCTAATGCTTTTTAATAATTGATAAAGTCCTTAAGGTCTTTAAGGTCATTAAAGACTTTAAGGTCGTTAAGACCTTTTTACGCGACCTCCACACGCGCAGCACATAATCGGCAATGATACCGATAGGGTAGCCGCCGCCCAGCCGGCACTTGACACAATATGTGCTTTATGTTAAATCGACCGCGGATGCTCCGTTTGTAGAATCTGCCCCTGCGAAATCGGGGGTGTTCGATATAAAGGAAGCCGGCGCAGAGCCGGAACTTGTAACAGACATTTTAACGGCATCAAATTTTAACGCAACAAATACCGAATATAAAGACTTTTCCGAAGTTAGTATTACTTCAAATGCTGTATATGCAGGAAATAGTGCAAAAAATAGTGCTGGTGCTATTCAGTTGCGCAGCAGCAAAAGCACCTCTGGAATAGTAACTACTTCATCCGGAGGTAAAGTAAAAGCAATTAAAGTAACTTATGAGAGTGGCTCCAATACTCTTGACGTGTATGGTAAATCGTCTGCATATAGTAAGGCTTCTGACCTTTATAGTTCAACCAAAAGTGTACAGGGAACTAAAATTGGCACTATCTCAGGAAGTGGCAGTATAAACCTTTTGGCTGGCGATTATGAATTTATTGGATTTAGATCAAAAAGCGGGGCTTTATATATAACCTCAATAGAAATTACTTACGAGAAATAAGGTTTAAGGTCATAAAAATTAAAGTCCTTAACGACTTTAAAGACCTTAATAATAACTTATCAACAAAACCAGTCGCCATACTTTAGTGGCGGTTTTATATAACAGAAATCGGTCGGGCTAATACCCGACCGATTTCTGTTAATATTAGTTAAAATTTATTGCGCTTGATATGTAACACTAAGATAATTTACATAAAGACGAGAATTTTTATCACTCCCCATGCAATAAAAAGTAATTGACTTATCATTTACAACTACTTCCTTTTTACCATTTGCAGACAAGGATTCAGTACTTGATTTGGTTGTGTTATTGCCGATTGTATAAGCAATAGATGTTCCCATACTTGAACCAATCGTTACACTTGTCAAAACAAATCCTTCTTTTGCAGTAATAGTTATTGTTCCGCCGCCTGTTCCATCAGAATTTTGATATAGTCTTATTTCTCCACTATTAATTGCAGGATTAGATGTCCCGTTGCCTTTTGCTGTTGTATATGAAATATTTGCATCAATATTATCGGATGTTTTAGTGAATGTTGACATCTCAATGGTTACCGATTCCGGCTCTGCGCCGGCTTCCTTTATATCGAACACCCCCGATTTCGCAGGGGCAGATTCTACAAACGGAGCATCCGCGGTCGATTTAACATAAAGCACATATTGTCCAACTTCAAATTTGGTGCTTGCGTCTTTTTTCGTAATTGTCAGAGTAACGCCATTATCATTGGTAACAATCTTGCCGTCAACATCATTAACAAGCGTTCCGGTTTCTTTGTCTGTACCCTTGTACAATTCCCACGCATAGGCTGTTGCATGCTCAACTTTATTCCACGATGCCGTGATTGCATCAACAGTGCCGCTTGCCGAAAGATTTGTCGGAACAGCCAATACATTGGATTGCTGAATTACATTTATGGTTACCGATTCTGCTCCGTCTGCCGACAACGTAATCGTTCCGGTCCGCTCCTTACCCTCCGCATTCGCAGATACCGTATATTTAATCGTATTACCAACAACCTCAACCGCGGTTACAATCGCACTGTCGCAAGTCGCAGTAACTACTGGCGTCGTTTCAAAACCTGGTGTATTATAAGTTATATCTTCATAACTTCCAGCCACAGGAGAAACGGTTACACTCGAAACGCTCGGCGTAATCTTTGGCGTTGAAACATACGGAATAAGAACAAGATCTCTTGGAGTTTGTGATTTATAAAATGCGAATCGGTTAGAACCTGCATTTAATGCCAAATATTTAGTAGTGTTAAGCGAAGTGGTTGCCATTAAATACGTACCATCATCTTTTTTTGTAATATTTACAGATTCTGCTGAATTTTCTGCAACAAATTTTGCATAATTATTAGATTCATCTGCACCTCCAATAAAACGAATTTTTGTATCACTTAGCCCCAAAGATAAAGATGATATAATATACTGATTATCTTTCTTTTTTATTACCCATGCATTATCATCTATCGCAATATTTGAAATGTCAGTAAGTTCCGTTTTTCCAGTATCAATGGCTTTTTGATAATTCGCATTTGTATTTGGGTTCAAATACCAATAATTACCATTATTAACTTTTGCCAGAATCAAATACGTTCCCGAATAGTCTTCTGTTTTCGGCTGCCATTTCGTGAGTGTGCCGGAAACCTTGTAGAGTTTGCCTGCTTCGTATGTCGATGTCGCACCTGCATTACGCAAAATCTTTGCGGTATAGTTCTCGGTTTCGAGTTCGAGCGTCATCGATTCGAAAGTACATGGCAGAACATTGAACCAAGCAGTGAAATCGGCAGCAGTAGGAGCCGTTGCCGCATCGAAAGTGATAGTAATGGTTTTCGACGGAGTATTTCTTGCGCCAAGACTAATTGTGTTATCGGTTTTGTAGGAAACAGCGATTGTTTCAGCCGCAATATTATCATTTCCGGTAACGGAAAGTTTTGCCGAAACCACTTTTTCGTCTTTAATATTTTCATCATCGGTCGTAAAATGAAAATATGCGATAGCGGTCTGTCGCTTCATAGGAAATACGATGGCATTTCCGGCTGCATCTTTGCCGATAGTGGTAGATTTACCGTCTTCGCAATCAACATTAACCTTATCCGATATCATTATATCGTAAGCACTATTGTAATTATTACCGATTTGGGTACGCTCGCTACCGAAAGGAATCAATGTTCCGGCAGCAGTTGTGTAAGGATAATATGCACAATATTCAGCAGATGCGATTTCTGCCGGTGCATCAGTAAATGTCGCCTCGAATTCATTCCCTGTACGGATGCCTTTTACATTAGTCTTTGCGTATTCTTTCGCACTATTATCAACCGCATAAGCATATATTCCGATTTTGTCGCCATCTTCCCAAGCGGCAGCAAATGCGGTCTCGCCGTCATTCGGAGTAAGGGTGGCACGGGTTTCATCCTCGACAGAGGCGTCGAAATTAACGGTAACCGTATTTCCAGAAGTTACATTTTCGACATCGGACGTCGCATCCTTGGAGCATCCGACGAATGCCGCTGCAACTATTGCAACGAGCATCGATGATTTGAATAAATTTTTCATAATTCTTGTCGCAATAATTTAATTAAAAATTCCAAGCATTATTTTCTTCGACGATATTGCCATTTTCGTCGAGTATGAAACCTGGGATTCCGGTTTCATCGTCGCCCGTTCCGAAAAATCCGCGCTCGACGACGGATTCATACATTTCGATTTCGGGAGCAGTATACTTCCCCCCCCCGAAAAATTCGCTGTTTACAGTCGTTTTCATAGTCTTTTTGTGGTTTATTTAGTATAATTAAATTAAAAATAACTCAATATATATACGCCGGTCGCAGACAAAAAATCCGGCATCGCATACAACTCCTTTGAAAAACTTAACAAAGTTAAGGCTTTTTTTGCGCAATTATTTTATTAAACAGCATAAATAATCAACAAAAAGTGAACAATCGGCGATTGCTGGGGAGGGGCTTTGAAAAGACATTAGAGACTTTAAGGTCGTTAAGGACCTTAAAGAAGATATTATGTGGATAAAATTTCGGCGATAAGGCTTTGCGGTTTGCCGAAATTTGTTATCTTTGCATCATCGGTACAAATTGCCGAGCGACAAGGTAAAGAGAACAAAATCACATTATACGACTATGAAGAAATACAATTTCAATGCAGGTCCATCGGTTTTGCCCGACGCAGCCCTCGAAAACGCAGCAAAAGCAATCATCGATTTCAACGGAACGGGATTGTCGATTCTCTCGATTTCGCACCGTACGAAAGAGTTCGAGGATGTTCTGGCTTCGGCGCAGTCGCTGTTCCGCGAGTTGCTCCATATTCCGGACAACTACAAGATATTTTTCGTCGGCGGCGGCGCAAGCACGCAGTTCTTCCACATTCCGGCTAACTTTCTGAAAACCAAAGCCGGTTACGTACATACCGGAGTCTGGACGAAGAAGGCGATAAAGGAGGCGAAACTCTTCGGCGAAGTGCAAACCATAGCGTCGTCGGAGGACAAGAACTTCACGTACATTCCGAAAGGATTCGAGATTCCGTCGGATTTGGACTACCTCTATATCTGCGCCAACAACACGATTTACGGCTCGGAGTACAAGACCGACATCGATTCGCCGGTACCGCTTATCGCCGACATGAGTTCGGACATACTGAGCCGACCGGTAGACGTGTCGAAATACGCGATAATCTACGGCGGTGCGCAGAAAAACCTCGCGCCGGCGGGAGTAACGTTCGTAATCATCCGCGACGACATGTTGCAGAAAGTGGTCCGCGAACTGCCGTCGATGGTGAATGTCAATACGCACGTCGATAACGACTCGATGTTCAACACGCCGCCGGTATTCCCGATTTACGTGATGAACGAGGTACTCAAATGGCTGAAATCGATAGGCGGAGTGGAGGAGATATACCGCCGCAACGTCGAGAAGGCGGAGATGCTCTACAACGAAATCGACCGCAACTCGCTGTTCCGTCCGACGGTGGCGAAGGAAGACCGCTCGCTGATGAACATCTGCTTCGTAATGGCGGAGGGCAAGGAAGACCTCGCGCCGGAATTCCTCGAATTCGCGAAGGCTCGCGGAATGGTCGGAATCAAGGGACACAGACTGGTCGGCGGTTTCCGCGCGTCGTGCTACAACGCCTGCCCGAAAGAGGCTGTCGAGGCGTTGATTGCATGTATGCAGGAGTTCGAAAAACTTAAAACCGAATAAGCCATGCCTACGATAATACCTTACACATACGAGAAAAAGGAGGAACAGAAGATTTATTTCACATCATTGGTCGAAGGGATGAAAATACTGATTGCAACAGAGAAGCCGTTCGCGAAAATGGCAGTGGACGGAATAAAAGAGATTTTGGAGGCTGCGCACTACGAAGTCGCGCTGCTCGAAAAATACACCGACAAGGCGCAACTGCTCGAAGCGGTACACGACGCCGACGCGCTTATCGTGCGCAGCGACAAGGTTACGGCTGAGGTGCTGGACGCCGCTCCGAATCTGAAAATCGTGGTTCGCGCAGGCGCGGGATACGACAACGTGGATACCGCCGAGGCTAAACGCCGCGGAATAGTCGTGATGAACACACCGGGACAGAACTCGAACGCCGTTGCGGAACTGGCATTGGCGATGATGATATACATGTCGCGCAACAAGTTCACTCCGGGTACGGGTGCGGAGATTCAGGGCAAGACGCTCGCCATACACGCTTACGGCAATGTCGGCAAACTCGTCGGTCGCAAGGGAAAGGCACTCGGAATGAACGTCATCGCATACGACCCATTCATCACCGACCCGCAGGTTTTCGCCGCCGACGGGGTGGAGCAGGTCGGCTCGATAGCGGAGTTGTACTCGCGCGCCGATTTCCTGTCGCTGCACATTCCTGCAACCGAACAGACCAAGAAATCAATCGGATACGACCTGTTGAAGTCGATGCCGAAAGGGGCTATGCTCGTGAACACCGCCCGCAAGGAGGTTATCGACGAAGCAGGGCTTATCGAGGCTCTGACCGAACGCGACGATTTGAAATACATCACCGACATCGCACCGGAAGCCGATGCCGAAATGGCGGAAAAGTTCGGAAAACGTTACTTCGCAACGCCGAAAAAGATGGGTGCGGAGACTGCCGAGGCGAACATCAACGCCGGACTGGCTGCCGCGCGGCAGATTGTCGATTATTTCGTCAACGGCAACACAAGATTTCAGGTAAACAAATAAAAAACTTTCGGTGCGGCGGTCGTGCGATTGCCGCACCTTATATATAACAACGATATGGTAAGAATAAAACCTTTCCGAGGAATCCGTCCGCCGAAAGAGTATGCGGCGGAGGTTGCATCGCGCCCATACGACGTACTCAATTCGGCGGAAGCGAAAGCCGAAGCGACCGAACGTTCGCTCCTGCACATCATAAAGCCCGAAATCGATTTCGAGCCGATTGCCGACGAACATTCGGCGGAGGTCTACGACAAGGCGGTAGAGAATTTCCGTCTGTGGAGAGAAAATGGCTGGTTGAAGCAGGACGACAAGGAGTGCTACTACGTCTACGCCCAGACAATGGACGGACGGACGCAATACGGACTGGCGATGTGCTGCCATTTCGAGGATTATCTGTCGGGAGCAATCAAGAAGCACGAACTCACGCGCCCCGACAAGGAGGAAGACCGCATGATTCATGTGCGCAACCAGAAAGCCAATATCGAACCGGTATTTTTCGCATATCCCGACAATGCCGAAATCGACGCGATAGTTGCCGCGACCGTCAGCAAGCCGGCGGAATACGATTTCGTTGCGGAAGACGGTTTCGGACATGCGCTCTGGGTAATCGACGATGACGAATCGATACGCCGCATAACCGAAATCTTCGCATCCGTGCCTGCACTTTACGTCGCCGACGGACACCACCGCACGGCAGCCGCCGCACGGGTGGGGCAGGAGATGATGTCGAAGAATCCGAACCATCGCGGCGACGAGGAGTACTGCTATTTCCTCGCCGTTACCTTCCCGGAATCGCAGTTGCGAATCATCGACTACAACCGCGTGGTGAAAGACCTTAACGGATTGAGCAACGAGCAGTTCGTTGCCGCTCTGAACGAGAATTTCAAGGTCGAGAAGGTCGGAAAAGAGATTTATAAGCCTAATGCGCTTCACAATTTCGCGATGTATCTCGGCGGAGAGTGGTACAGCCTGACTGCGAAAGAGGGGACTTACGACGACAATGACCCGATAGGGGTACTCGACGTTACCGTGCTTTCCGATTTGGTATTGGACAAACTTTTGGGCATAAAAGACCTGCGCACATCGAAGCGCATAGATTTCGTGGGCGGAATCCGCGGTCTCGGCGAACTGAAACGCAGGGTGGACAGCGGCGAGATGAAAGCGGCGTTCGCATTATATCCGGTTTCGATGAAGCAGTTAATCGACATCGCAGACACGGGCAACATCATGCCGCCGAAAACGACGTGGTTCGAGCCGAAACTGCGTTCGGGAGTAGTCATCCATTCATTCGAATAGCAGATTATGAAAAACTTGCGCAAATTTACAATCGCGGCACTGTCGATATTGTCCGCCGCATCGCTTACGGCTGCCGACAACGGCGGCAAACGGGCGGAGTGGATATTCTCGAAAGAGAAGAATCCCAAACCGGCAATAGATTTCGTCGAATCGGGGCGCTACTGCTCGCAGGCGGGCGAACCGTCAGAAATAAGTTTCGTTCGGGCGAAACGCTCTGCCGACCCGACGAAAAAACTGTCGCACAAAAACGGAATGCCTATTGCCGAAAACACGGCAGCAGGCGATTACTGGCTGTTCGAGATGCCGGTCGAACATCTCGATGCAGGCACGGTAATCGACTTCTGGGCGATGTTTTTCAGCAATCCATGCGATACTCCACATAAATTCATGTTCGAATATTGCGACGGCGGCAAGTGGGTTCCGGTATACAAGCCGAAGAAAGAGGACGGCGTAAAATACAACTGCCTTTCGACGACGTCGGATAAGCACCCGCACCGTCTGTGGCAGTCGGTACGGCTGTCGAAGCCTGTCGACAACGGCGCAGTCAGATTCCGCATCCGGCAATCGGACAAAGCCGTTCTGTCCACGACGCTCGGCGGTTCGACTACGGGACAGTCGCCGAAAATAATATGCTACGATGCATCCGTTCCGCGCGACACGCTGAAAATGCTGTTCCTCGGAAACAGTTACACGTACTATAACGAGTATCCGGTAATATTCAAGGAGATTGCATGGCGAGAAGGACATTACGCCGACTGCGACATATTCGTGTCCGGCGGCTATACGATGAAGGCGCACCTCGCCAACAAGGTCAGCCGCGAAACCGTCGAAAAGGGCGGCTACGACTACGCATTCCTGCAAGACCAGAGTTTCAACGCCGTACTTATCGGCACCGAAGACGACAAAGGCGTAGTCGAGAACATGTCAAAGATGACAGACCGCATCAAAAAATACAGTCCCGACGCCAAAACGGTTATCGAAATCACCTGGGGGCGCAAATTCGGCAGCAACAATCTCGGAAAGAAATACGAATATCTGCCGACCAAATATCCGTCCTATTTCTCGGATTACAACGCCATGCAGAACCGTCTTACCGACATGATTACCGAAGAGGCGCGCATCACAGGTTCGCAAGTGTCGCCCGTCGGCATCGCATGGCAAATCGTCCGCCGCGAGCGACCGGACATCGAACTGTACGGCAAGGATGCGCACCATCCGTCGTATGCGGGTTCGTATCTTTCGGCTGTCGTCGCATATCTGACGGTTTACCGCACACCGTTCGGAGACAATCCGATAAACGGCAAACTCGATGCGGCTACGGCGGCATATTTGAGGGATGCGGCACAAAGAGCGGTACTCGCAGGCGAGAAATAACCTGTGTCATGAAATGACAACATATTCCAAAAAGCGTTACCTTTGCATAAATTGAAGATTACACTAAACACCAAAATATAATTACCATGACTATTAAAGAAAGAATGGACAAGGCACTCGAAATGGCGGGTCAGACCAAGGGTGCCGAAATTTCGCAGGGTGCAATCAAAAGCACTCCCGCACTGTTCAAAAAATTCTTCCCGGGAGAGAAGGCGATTGTCATCACCGACCAATTCGTCTGGACCGCTGCCGGTGAAGCCGTATACAACATCATGAATGCCGAGGGCATCGAGTGCGAAAAGTTCGTCATTCCCGACAAGAGTTTCCATGCCGAATGGAAATATGTCGAAATGGTGGAGGAAGTCCTCAAAAGCAACAACGCAATCGCAATCGCGGTAGGTTCGGGCGTTATCAACGACCTCTGCAAACTCGCATCCCACCACCTCGGCAAACGCTATATCTGCATCGCTTCGGCGGCATCCGCAGACGGCTATTCCACGTCCGGCGCGGCTATTGTCAAGGACGGCTCGAAGCAGACGTTCTTCTGTCCTGCACCGCTCGTAATCATCGGCGACTCCGAGATTCTCCGCAACGCACCTGCTCGCCTTACCGTAGCGGGTTATGCCGACCTCGCAGCCAAGATTCCTGCCGGCGGCGAATGGATGATAGCCGATTTGTTCGGAACAGAGCCTATCATTCCGGACGCCTGGCATGCAATCCACGACATGCTTCCGGAACTGCTCGAAGACGCACAGGCTATCGCAGACCGCACCCACAAGGCAGTAGAGAACCTCTTCGCGGGACTTACCATGGCAGGTGTCGCAGCGCAGATTGCGAACTCGACCCGTCCGCTCTCGTGCGCCGACCACCTTTACAGCCATATCCTCGATATGACTCACCACACGTTCGAAGGTCGCATGGTACTGCACGGATTCCAGGTATCGGTCGGAACACTCACGATGTGCGCATTCTTCGACCGGTTGCTCAAAGAAGACCTCACCAAACTCGATGTGGATGCATGCGTTGCAGCATGGCCTACCAAGGAGCAGGAGATTGCCCGCGCAACCGAACTCTTCAAGAATTTCCCTGTTCCGGAACTCGGTCCTACCGAAATCGCAAAGAAATGGCAGTCGCCGGAGGAGATTCGCCGGCAGTTGAACCTCGTCAAGAGCGTTTGGCCCGAGTTCAGCGAGAAACTGCGCAAGCAGGTTTACTCGTTCGACAAAATGTACAACCTGTTCAAGACCGCCGGTGCGCCGGTAGACCCTACCCAAATCGGCGTTTCCCGTCAAACATGGCGCGACAATACGCACCTCGTACAGTTGATGCGATTCAGAATCAATCTGTTCGACCTCGCCAAACGCGCACAAATCTTCGACAAACTCGTAGACGGCGTATTCGGCAAAGGCGGCGTACTGGAAGCATAATCACGATTCGCATTTCGACGACAATAGCGGCTGCACGTTTTTCGGCAGCCGCTATTTTATATGATTACATTCCGTTCGGGAATACCAAATAAATTTGGCTTTGCCCTCGCTTATCCGTACTTTGGCTTCGCCTTAGATACTCCGTTTCGGCATAATCAAATTAAAATTTGATTATGTTCTCGACTTTTCGTATCTTTGTCAAAACCCTATTTTTACTATTTTATATGATAAAAAATATCGTTTTCGACTTCGGCGGAGTGATAGCCGAAATGACACGCGAAAATTCGGTAAAGGCATTTGCCGACCTCGGGCTGCCCGACGCCGATTCCCGACTTGACAAATATCACCAGACCGGAATATTTCAGGAATTGGAGGAAGGTCGCCTGAGTGCCGACGGATTCCGTCGCGAAATAGCCTCGCTGTGCGGACACGACGTAACGATGGATGAGGTCAGGTATGCCTGGCGACGCTTTTTCAGCGATGCCGACATGCGGAAACTCGAATACCTCGACGAACTCCGCAAGAAATATCGCGTCTATCTGCTCAGCAATACCAATCCGTTCGTGATGTCGTGGGCTTGCAGCGTCGGCTTTTCGCCTGCCGGCAGACCGCTTACCGATTATTTCGACAAACTCTATCTCTCCTACGAAATCGGACACACCAAACCGGTGCGCGAAATATTCGACTACATGATTGCCGACAGCGGAGTCGTTCCGGAGGAGACCGTCTTCGTCGATGACGGAACGTCGAACATCGAAACCGGTCGCAGCGTCGGATTCGTTACGCTCCAACCCGACAACGGCGAGGACTGGCGCGACGATTTGACAGCACTTCTGAACGGCATAAACGGTTAGTTGCGAAGCCGCAATCGGTGCTTCCTGCCAAAAACCGCATCGGCTTTGGCGTTTTCTGATTTGTTTTTTGTAATTTTGCACAACCAATGCGCAACAATATGCAAAAATCAATGACGGGATTCGGCAAAGCCGAAATCACTATCGATAACAATAAATTCACTGCGGAGATTCGTTCACTGAACTCCAAACAATTAGACCTCTCGATAAAGGTTCCTGCCGCATACCGTGCGGCGGAATACGAACTGCGCAACATAGCATCGCAAATGCTCGTGCGCGGCAAAATCGACATCACGGTAACAGTCGAAACGACCGACACCGAAACATCGGCGCAAATCAACCGCGATTTGTTCCGCGCCTATCTGCGTCAGGTTACCGACGCGCTCGCATACTCGGGCATCGATGCCGACTACGACGCAATCGTTCCCGCGGTATTGAAAATGCCGAACGTAATCTCATCCGACACCGCATCCGCACCGGAAGCGGAACTCGAAGCGATAAAGGATGCCGTTACGGAGGCGGCAAAGCGTCTGGACGCATTCCGCGAGCAGGAGGGGGCGACGCTCATCGCCGACTTGCTGCGCAGAGTGGACAAAATCGAGGCGTATCGCAACGAAATAACTCCGTTCGAACAGTCGAGAGCCGATGTCATACGCACGAGAATCCGCGAAAACATCGAGAAGTTGGGCATCGAGGCGGACAACAACCGGTTGGAGCAGGAGATGATTTTCTACATCGAGAAACTCGACATCACCGAAGAGAAAGTCCGTTTGCAGAACCACTGCAAATATTTCCGCGAAGTTGCCGAGAATGAGCCGCAGGCGGGACGCAAACTCGGTTTCATCGCCCAGGAGATGGGACGCGAAATCAACACCACCGGTTCGAAGGCGAACCAGCACGACATACAGATTCTGGTCGTAAAGATGAAGGACGAACTGGAAAAAATCAAGGAGCAGGTTCTCAACCTGCTGTAAGCATCATCGGCGACAATGGAGAAACTGATTATATTTTCGGCACCGAGCGGCTCGGGCAAGACAACCATCGTCCGCGAACTGCTCAAAAAATATCCGCAGTTCGAATTTTCGATTTCGGCGACTTCGCGGTCGCCGCGGGGAACGGAACGCAACGGCGAGGACTACTATTTCATGACCAACGAGGATTTCATGAAAGCCGTCGCGGAAGACCGGTTCGTCGAATGGGAGGAGGTCTATGCAGGAACTTGCTACGGCACACTCAAAAGCGAAACCGAACGAATCTGGGCGAAAGGCAACGTCATCATCTTCGATGTGGATGTGATGGGCGGAATAAACCTGAAAAGGATTTTCGGCGACAAGGCATGCTCGATATTCATCATGCCGCCGTCGGTCGAGGAACTCGAACGGCGATTGATATGTCGCGGCACGGACTGCGCCGAGGTCATCGCAAAACGTGTCGCGAAAGCGGAGTTCGAAATATCGAAAGCCGACGCATTCGACCATGTGGTCGTAAACGACATTCTCGCGGATGCAATCGGAGCGACCGAAAAGATAATCGACGCATTTTTGGCAGAAAGGGTATGAAAAAGAGGGTAGCACTCTACTTCGGTTCGTTCAATCCGGTTCATCGCGGGCATATCGCCCTGACGGAATGGGTCGTGGAGCATGAATTGTGTGATGAAGCCGTATTGATAGTTTCGCCGCAGAATCCTCTGAAAAGTTGTGCCGAACTCGCACCCGAATTCTCCCGATTCGAGATGTGCGAACTCGCATGCGCCGAATCGAAATACCCCGACAGAATAAAGGTGTCGGCAATAGAGTTCACCCTCGAAAAACCGTCGTACACAATCAACACGCTGCGTTTCCTGCGCGCCAACTTCGGCAGCGAAATGCAGTTCTCGATACTTATCGGTGCCGACAACATGGCGATATTCGACCGATGGGTGGCACACGACGAAATATTGCGTGATTACGAAATAATGGTCTATCCGAGAAGCGGATACGGCAATACAGAATATCCGGTCGGGATACATTATCTCGCCGACGCGCCGATATTCGACTACGCCGCCACCGAAATACGCGATGCCGTCGGACGCGGCGAGAATATCGACGACAAGGTCTGTCCGTCGGTGGCGAAATACATCCGCGAACACAATCTGTGGAGTCCCGCGATGCGAATCGCGAATCTGAACGAACGGATTGCGGCGAATCCCGATGATTCGGCACTGTTCACTGAGCGCGGGATGTGGCATTTCCGCATGAAGGAGTTCGACCTTGCCGCAGCGGATTTCCGCGCTGCCCTGGCAATTGACGGAGGGAACAAAGAGGCGTCGGAATTTCTCGCGATTACGGAAGAAACTTTAAGAAACGGAATAATATAGCATATATGAACAGACTTAAAATAGCACTTCTCGCAGGCGGCAATTCGTCGGAACGCGAAATCGCATTGCAGAGTGCCGGACAGATAGCCGATGCGCTCGACGCATCGAAATACGATGTGAAGGTCATAGACCTGCACCATCGCGACTGGACGTACACCGCGCCCGACGGACGCAAATATCCGCTCGACAAGAACGATTTCTCGCTCACGGTGGACGGCGAACGGACGGAGTTCGAATACGCGCTGATAATCATCCACGGGACACCGGGCGAGGACGGCAAACTGCAAGGCTACCTCGACATGATGGGCATCCCGTATTCGTCGTGTTCGCAGGTATCATCCACAATCACATTCGACAAAATCACCACCAAACGAGCCGTTGCCGGACGCGGAATCAACCTCGCCAAGGAGATTCTGCTCGGTCGCGGCGACAAGGCTGATGCTGCCGAAATCGTCGCACGTCTCGGGCTGCCGGTATTCGTCAAGCCGAATGCGAGCGGCAGCAGTTTCGGAGTTACCAAGGTTACCGATGCCGCCGGAATCGAAGCGGCTGTCGAAAAAGCATTCGCAGAGAGCGACGAAGTACTTGTAGAAGAGTGCATAACGGGGCGCGAGGTCGGCTGCGGGGTAATGATTGCAGGCGGCAAAGAGTATCTGTTCCCGATTACTGAAATCGTTCCGAAGAAGGAGTTCTTCGATTACGAAGCCAAATACGAAGCGGGAATGTCGGAGGAGATTACGCCTGCGCGGATATCCGACGACGTAAAGGCTAAACTCAACCGCATGACGCTGGATGCGTACCGCGCCTGCCGCTGCCGCGGTGTCGTGCGCATCGACTTCATCGTTACCGACGCCGGCGAGCCGTACATGATTGAGATAAACTCCATCCCGGGCATGAGCGGCGGAAGCATCGTTCCGAAGCAGGTGCGGGCAATGGGCATGACGCTCGGAGAGTTGTACGACATCGTAATCGCCGACACGCTAAAACGCTGACCGATGATAGAAATCGACGGTAAAATAGTCAGCGACGACATTCTGACCGAATGTTTCGCATGCGACATCGCCCGCTGCAAGGGCGAATGCTGCGTGGACGGCAATTCGGGCGCGCCGCTCGAAATGGAGGAAGCGGACATATTGGAGGAGGAGTACGAGAACTACAAGCCCTACATGACGCCCGAAGGCATCGAGTCGGTCGAACGGCAGGGATTCATGGTCGTCGATTGCGACGGCGACTACACCACGCCGCTGGTGGACGATGCCGAATGCGCGTATTCGTATCGCGAAAACGGCATTACGCTGTGCGCTATCGAGAAGGCGTTCCGCGAAGGCAAATGTTCGTTCCGCAAACCCATATCGTGTCATCTCTATCCGATTCGGCTCATCAGTCTGTCGAACGGCACGATAGGGCTTAACTATCATCGCTGGAACGTATGTTCGTCGGCATGCGAGAACGGTCGCAAACTCGGCATTCCCGTTTACAAATCGCTGCGCGAGCCTATCATACGGCGGTTCGGCGAAGAGTTTTACAAGGCATTGGAATGTGCCGAAGATTTATTGAAGAGTTATGACAAAAAGTAGAATCACAGGAATAATCGTATCCGCGACGCTGGCGTTATGCTGCGCCGATGCGTATGCACAGGATGCGGAAAATGCAGGCGACAGCGTAATCGTGGCGGCAAAGCCGACCGTCCTGCCGGTTACGCCCGTAACGCCGGTGCGCGAACTGCGCAGCGCGATAATCGTCGATACGCTGCCTACGGACAACGAAGCCGTAAGCATCGTGCTTTACAACGACAATACATGGCGATACGTCCGCAACCGCACAATCGAGAAGGACTCGAACGTTTTCAGCAGGTACTGGAATACCGACACCATTTCGCCGTATCGCGACGTGCCGTTGAACACGCTGCCGAAATCGGTGGCGATTTCGCTGGTCGATTCGCTTAAAAACTATCACTATCCGTACATAGGTCGCATCACGTCGCGTTACGGACCGCGCCGACGCCGCAACCACAACGGCATCGACATCGCGCTGAAACTCGGCGACACGATATATTCGGTATTCGACGGACGTGTCAGATTCTCCAAAAGCACCGAAACCGGCTACGGCGGACTGGTCATCATCCGTCATGACAACGGACTTGAAACGTACATGGGACACCTCTCCAAGCGACTTGTCGAAGCCGACGAATGGGTCGTTGCCGGACAGCCAATCGCCTTGGGCGGCAGTTCGGGTCGCAGCACGGGTCCGCATCTTCATTTCGAATTCCGCTACTGCGGACAATCGTTCGACCCCGAACGGTTGATAGATTTCAAAACCGGAAATTTACGACGGGAGACATTCCTGCTCAAACGTTCGTATTTCGACATTTACTCCAAGTACGACCAGAATTTCGACGACGAAATCGCCAACTACAACGACGACAAGAAGGAGGCTGCGGAACTCGAAGCAAGACGCTATTACACAGTCCGCAAGGGCGACACGCTGAGCGGCATCGCATACCGCAACCATACGACCGTCGCGCGCATCTGCAAACTCAACGGAATCAGCGCACAGAAGACGTTGAGCATCGGCAAGAGGTTGCGAATAAGATAATCAGTAACGACATAAAAAAACTCCGGAATATTTCTATTCCGGAGTTTTTTTTAATCCCGCGTGCGCCGTAAACGACCGTAGCCGAACACCGAAAACGACGCAGCATGTTGCCGGTTATGACACAACGCTATACCCGTGCGCCGAAAATCGAAGAGCCGATGCGTACCATGGTCGAACCGCAATCGATGGCAATAGGGTAGTCGTCGGACATTCCCATCGACAGAATATCGAAATCCGCACCGAACATCGGCGCAAGTTCATCCTTTATGGCGGCAAGCCGTTCGAAATCGGAACGCACAACCGCCGCATCGTCGGTATTCGTCGCCATACCCATAATTCCGCGAATACGGATATTATGCAACTGCGCAAAAGCATCGCTTTGCAGATACGCTTTCAGTTCGCCATACTCCCAACCGCTCTTGGTCTCCTCTTGCGCGACGTGGATTTCGAGCAGACAATCGACCGTCCGCCCGCATCGTGCGGCTTCGCGGTCGATACATTCGAGCAGCCGCGCACTGTCCACCGACTGTATCAGCGAAACGAACGGCACTATCGTCCGCACCTTGTTCGTCTGCAAATGTCCTATCATCTGCCACTCAATGTCTTTCGGCAGCGTTTCGTATTTGGCGGCGAGTTCCTGCACGCGGCTCTCGCCGAATATGCGCTGCCCTGCATCGTAAGCCTCCATTACGGCTTCGGCAGGGTGGAATTTCGACACGGCGACGAGCGTTACTCCCTCGGGCAGCGTCGCACGGATTTCGGATAGACGTGATGAAACTGACATATTCTACTGTTTGGTCGTGCAAATTTAACACCGCAGAACAGAATTAGCAACCGTAATGCCCAAATATTCGACTGCACGAAGCATATAAGACGAAATTTGGCGGAAATATTCCTGTCTTTAACTTCGTTTTAGATACTCTCGCTCGGGAATGTCCAAATAAATTTGACATTCCTCTCGCTTATTCGTATCTTTGCATAAGACATTAAAGCAAAAACGATATGAAAAGACTGATTCTAACGGTAATCTGCGCGACCGCTTCGCTGTCGGCACTCGCATGCACCAACTTCATCGTAACGAAAGGCGCATCGACGGACGGTTCGGTGATGGTTACGTATGCCGCCGACTCACATGCGCTCTACGGTGCGCTCTACAAGTACAATCCGGCGAAGAAACCGGCTGCAACGATGCCCGTCTACGAATGGGACACGAGCAGATACATGGGCGTAATCGAGCAGGCAGCAACCACATACGCTACCGTGGGCAACATGAACGAGCATTCGCTCATAATCACCGAAACCACTTGGGGCGGACTTCCGCAACTCGAAGACAAGACCGGCAAAATCGATTACGGTTCGTTGATATACATAACGTTGCAGCGCGCCCGCACGGCACGCGAAGCGATAGACGTCATTGTCGAACTCGCGAACAAATACGGCTACGCATCCGAAGGCGAATCGTTCTCGATAGCCGATGCGGACGAGGCATGGATTATGGAGTTGATTGGCAAGGGCATGGACCTCACGCCGGACGGAAGCAACCGCCGCAAGGGCATCATCTGGGTCGCACGCCGCATTCCGGACGGATACGTCTCCGCCCATGCGAACCAGTCGCGCATCTCCACATTTCCGCAGAACGACCCCGAAAACTGCATCTTTGCGCCCGACGTAATCTCGTTCGCCCGTGAAGCGGGGCTGTACAGCGGCAGCGACGAGGATTTCAGTTTCTGCGACACCTACAATCCGATAGATTTCGGCGGAATGCGCGGATGCGAAGCGCGCGTATGGAGTTTCTTCCGCACCGTTGCCGACGGCATGGACGCATACACCGACTACGCAATGGGGCATAACGCCAAGAACCGTATGCCGCTGTGGGTAAAGCCACGCACGAAAGTTTCGCCGAAAGTGCTTTTCGACGCCATGCGCGACCACTACGAAGGCACGCCTATGGATATGACTACCGATATCGGTGCAGGCGGTCATAACTGCCCTTACCGCTGGCGTCCGATGTATTTCACCGTAGACGGAGTGGAGTACTGCAACGAACGTGCGACAGCGACGCAGCAGACCGGATTCTGGCTGTGCGGGCAGGCTCGCAAGGGCAAGACCGGCATTCTCTGGTTCGGCGTGGACGATGCGGCTACATCGTGTCTGACCCCGATTTACTGCAACATCACCGAGGTTCCGCCGACGCTCGACGAACACAACGGCTCGATGCTCGAATACTCGCCGACGTCGATGTTCTGGCTCTTCAACCGCGTAACCAACTTCGCATACATGCGCTACGACATGATAAGTGCCGACATCCGCAAGGCAGTCGATGAATGGGAGAACGCCAAACTCGCCGAGGTCGAGGAAATCGACGCAAAGACATCCGGCATGTCCGCCAAGAAAGCGCGCAAACTGCAAACCGAATATTCGCTCGCCACGGCACAAAGATTGTTCGACAAATGGACGGCACTCGACCGCTATCTGCTCGTGAAATACGTGGACGGCAACGTCAAGTCGGAGAACGAAAACGGATTCATCGAGAACGGAAACGGCAAGGGCATCCCTGCCAAAATCCAATTCCCGGGCTACAACGAGAAGTGGCAGCGTGCGGTAGCGAAAGACAATGGCGAGATACTGAAAGTGGTTAAATAAGAACGGCTATATGAAATACGACATCATAATCATCGGCAGCGGTCCTGCGGGGTATGTCGCGGCGGTAAGGGCTGCGCAGTTGGAGCGCAAAGTCGCACTTGTCGAACGTGCAGAAGCAGGCGGGACATGTCTCAACTGGGGCTGTATTCCGACGAAAGCACTGCTCAAAAGCGCGCAGGCACTCAACTACTGCCGCAATGCCGCCAACTACGGAATCGAGGTCGCAGGCGAAGTCAAACCCGACATGGCAAAAATCGTCGCTCGGTCGCGCACGGTCGCCGAGAACATGAACAAGGGCGTGATGATGCTGCTCAAAAAGCACGGCATCGAGATTATTCACGGATTCGGCAAACTGACATCGGCAAAGACAGTCGATGTGGACGGCACCGCCTACGAAGCCGACGACATAATCCTCGCCACGGGTGCGCGTCCGCGCGAAATGCCGTTTATGCCGATAGACCACGAGCATATAATCTCGTCGAAAGACGCACTGGCTCTCGACCGCATTCCGGAGAGTATCGTCGTGGTCGGTTCGGGGGCGATAGGCTGCGAATTCGCATATCTTTACGCTACGCTCGGCGCAAAGGTAACGATAGTGGAGTATATGCCGCAGATTCTGCCGCTCGAAGACGAGGAGATTGCCAAAGCAATGGAGCGCACGTTCCGCAAACTGCGCGCAACCGTAATGACGGCAACGACAGTAAAAGCGGTGCGCATTCACGACGGACGCAGTGAAGTCGAGGTCGAGGGCAAAAAAGGCATCGAAACGCTCGAAACGGAAATCGTACTCTCGGCAGTCGGCATCAAATCCAACATCGAAGGTTTGGGGCTCGAAGAGGTCGGAGTAAAAGTCGAGCGCGACAAAGTGGTCGTGGACGAGAATTTCCGCACGTCGGTCGACGGGGTATATGCGGTAGGCGACATCATCGCCACTCCCGCGCTCGCACACGTCGCATCGGCGGAGGCGATACGCTGCGTCGAAGCGATATGCGGGCTGCAACCGAAGCGAATCGATTATTCGTCGATTCCGTCCTGCATATTCACGTCGCCTGAGATTGCGTCGGTCGGTCTGACCGAGAAGCAGGCGGCGGAGCAGGGTATCGGGTATTCGGTCGGACGGTTCCAGTTCGCGGCATCGGGCAAGGCTATGGCGGCAGGCGAACGCGACGGATTCGTCAAACTGATTTTCGACGGCGAGAAGCGAATTATCGGTGCGCACATGATAGGGGCGAACGTTACGGAGATGCTCGGCGAGCCGACTCTCGCCAAAACGCTCGGTGCAACAGCCTATGACATCGCGCACACCATCCATTCGCACCCGACGATGAACGAAGGCATCATGGAAGCCGCCGAGCAGGCTCTCGGCTGCGCAATCCACGCATAAATAACAATTCTCACAAAGCAAATGCAGTCCACGTTTCACACGTGGACTGCATTTGCTTTGAGGCAGACCGAATTATTTCAACTTGTCGCGGACGAAGAAGAAATAAGCGACCAGACCTATCCAACTCGTAAAGAGGATAAGCAACGAAACAACGACCTTAACCCACATTTCGGTAGCGGTTTTCTTGGTGAAGATTTCGTAAACCGCATAAACGGAGAGAATCACTCCCACCCAATAAACAATCGATGCAATCATAATCTTTTATCTTTTAGTTAATGGAAAATTGGTTTTCTTAAAAACGTCGTCCGGATAGACTATATCGCTCAAAAACAGTCCCTGCGGAGGTGCGCCGCCGCTCGAACGCGACAAGTCGCGCGATTCGACTATCTCGCGGAACTCCTCGACCGTATATCGACCGCGCCCGACATCGACGAGCGTTCCGACTATCGCCCGCACCATATTCCGCAGAAAACGGTCGGCACGAATCGTAAACCTCAACACGCCGTCATCTTCGACCTGCCATTCCGCCCTGCACACTCGGCAGATATTGGTCTTGTTGTTGGAATTCAGTTTCGCAAACGTCGTAAAATCGCTCGTTTCGAGCAGTATGGCAGCCGCTTCGTTCATGCGCGCGACGTCAAGCGGCACATAATAGAGCCATGCGGAGTTGCGCAGAAACGGATTCTTCTTGGGAGAAATAAAATAGGTATATTCGCGTTCGCGGGCATCGAACCGTGCATGCGCATCGGCAGAAACCGGCGTAATCGAATCTATCGAGATGTCTTGCGGCAGCATCAGATTCAGTTTGTAGAGCGTCTGCGGAGTATCGAACTCGGCATCGGTATCGAAATGCGCCACATAATACGACGCGTTCACTCCGGTATCGGTACGACCTGCGCCGACGATTTTGACAGGCGAACGCATAATCTTCGACAACGCATCCTCGACAGTGCGCTGTACCGACGGCGCATTCGGCTGACGCTGCCAGCCGCAATACGCCGCTCCGTCGTATTTCAACTCCGCGAAATATCTCATGACAATACAAAAATAACCATTTTCGCAGAGAAAACAAAATAAGATTTATTGTTAATAAATTTCAAAAACATGTGCACCTACGTCGTGGTAATATACTTCGTCGTGTCCGCCAAAACGAAAATCGGAACAGAAACTGATAGTAATCCTAATCTTATCTTCATACTCATCGGATATAGGATTAAATTTCACCTTGAATTTATGGTTGCTAATTCTGCTAATTCCAAACCACCGGCAACTATAATTATCCAAACCCTTTTGATCGTTTCCGCAAAAGAACGATTCGGTGTATTTATAATTCGGTTCATACATATCCTCCGGTTCTCCGACAACCACAGAATATCCATTAAAATACGATATACATCCATCTATCCTATCGACAACTGTCAATACAGATTCGCCACCGTCGCGACCGACATACGACGTATGATAATGCACTCTATCAAACGATTCTTCATCTTCGAGGTCGCACATAACATAATTATAAGGCGGGATTATATCCGAAGACACTTTTTCTTTTTCACAACCTGCCAATACAAATGCACCAAAGCACAACAGGGGCACTAAATATTTTTTCATAAAATTTATTGTTTAAGGTAAAGATATATCTCCTTATCTTTTATCGCCCATTTACGATAACGGTCAGTTTTGTACTACGATAATGGTTAACATACCCCCAATGCGGTTGAAAGCCGAAACGGATTATTACAGTCCGTTCCGACGGGAAAATACGAACATTAAAATGATATTCATCAACCTGCTTCAACTCGAACAAGTCGCATTCATAATTATCTATACCTTTGTAACCGTGAAACTGAATCAATATTCGATTGTTGTATCTTTCTTCATCGTATCGATAAGCATATTCGCTAAAATAAGCCAACGCACATTCGTCCTTTATCTCAAATATCAAATCACCTCCGTCGGAATTCAGAACTATATCTTTAAGTTCATCGAACTCAACCCCTTCATACGTACATGTTATAGGTAGATTCGGTCCTGGGAGCGGTGCAGGATCATAGCGTTCTTTCTCGCATGAAATAGCAAAAAGTACCAAGACAAAAAATATACAAATATATCTTTTCATAAATTCTATTGTTTAGGATATATATTATAAATTATTTTATTGTTTCTTGTATAATCGCGCTCTTCCTCGTTATTGCCCTCACCAACAGTAACAACGAATGCATCATTAAGAAAATACCCTTCATCAGAATAGTCCGAATTTTTATTTTTACCATCACCGCCCCAGCCCCAATTGCAATGAACATATATTCGATTATTGGAATCCTTAATATTACATACATTATATGGAGCATAGTTGTAATAATATGTTTTTCTGGTCGCCAGATGATCATATCCGTCTATTACCCAAGCATGACCGTCTCCGGATTTTTTTTGTCCTCTTGCATAAACAGGTCTGTTATTATAAAGAGAGATTTTTACCTTATCTACATCGTAGTCAGCACCCGTAATGTTGTATCCAAATTTAGGGAACATTTTTTTTATATTTGCAAGAGTAACGCCGGTTGATTTTCCATAATCCGCTTCCGCCACTCGTCCTATCTCTCTTATCAAATGAGCAACCATATCATCTGAATAATTACGTATCATATTATCCCAATCAAACGTATATTCTATATAATTTAATGTCTTATTATTCCAGTCAGGTAAATATGTTGCGTATTTTTCAGGATATTTATGATATGCCATAATCTGTGCCGCAGCAACCGGACCGCAGCCGGCAGCACATTTTCCTTTATAAAAATACTCTTTGTCTGGTGTCCAACTGCAAGACGGGCAATAATAATTGTATGGATGACATTGATCCCATTCTACCGGAACCAAAGGTTCTTTTTTCGACACTGATTTATTATATTCGATACGTACCCGATAGGTTACATCATCGATAATTTCAATACCCAAATACGGAATATCACCGTATTTATCACCCGGCAAATCTATAAATCCTCCGCCGCCGCCCAACTCAGTTGTATCTGCCGGAATCAAAGGTCTATCTATCTCTTTTCCGTAAAGATCTATCGCTCCCTCCAAAAACACACCGAAACCGGAATTCTCCATCGCATCGTCCACACAGAGATTGCCCGTATCCGAATAGGCATAAATGTCCGTCGCCCGTTTGTCGGCAGCAATCATCGCGAATCCCGCATTGTCTTCATAATTGATAATATGAAATTTCGCTTCGACATTGCCCGACGCGGTACGTGTAAACCGGTTGCCCGAGCGGAACAGTTCATGATTCCTAACACGACGATTCCCCGCACGGGTAGTCGCACCGTCGATTCCTGCGAACAGTGCATCGGCTTTCGCCAATGCCTCCTCGTAGGAAACTTCATAAGAAGCTATGACATCCGCCGCAGCATGGTTCTCCGACTGCACCGCCACAGCCTCCTCGAACTGTTTTTCGCACGATACGCCAGCGACAAGCAATGCCGCAAGCAGCATCGATTTAACAAGATTTCTCATAAGCAGAATCATTAAAGGTTAAACGTTTCTCCGGCACTTACCTTTCACACATTGGCAATATACGACATATTTTTGTATAAAACAAATATTTACGGCAAAAAATATTCCCCGAGTGCAATCGATTCCGATTTTATATGAACATGATGAAATCCGATTTTGTAAATCCTGCAAAATAGAGTATCTTTGTCGGTGTTCAATCCGAATCAAAATCAGGTTATGAAAGTCGCAATTATCGGTTACGGAAAAATGGGACATGAAATCGAAAAGATTCTCATCGACCGCGGACATTCCGCAGACCTTATAATAGACCAGAACAACAGCGGGGATTTATGTCCCGAGAAACTCGCAGGCATCGACGTGGCAATCGAGTTCACCACTCCGCAGACCGCCTACGACAACATACGCGCCTGCATCGAAGCGGGTGTCGCCGTAGTCAGCGGAACGACCGGATGGACGCAGCGTCTGCCCGAATTGCAGGAGTTATGCCGCCAAAAAGGCGGCGCGATGATTTACTCGTCCAATTACTCTCTCGGCGTAAACATTGCATTCAGACTCAACCGCTATCTTGCGGAGATGATGAACCGCTTCGAGTCCTACGACGTGAAAATCGAAGAGATACACCACACCCAGAAGAAAGACTCGCCGAGCGGAACCGCAATTTCTCTCGCCGACGACATAATCGCACGGCTGGACCGCAAAAACGGTTGGGTGAACGAACCGACCGACAATCCGTCGGAGATAGAAATCGGCTCGGTGCGCGAAGGCACGATAGCGGGCATACACACCGTTACATACGAGTCCGAGGACGACATTCTGGAAATCAGGCACACGCTCAAAAGCCGCCGTGCGCTTGCGGTAGGGGCGGTTGCCGCAGCGGAATTCGTATGCGGACGCAAGGGCGTATTCACGATAGACGATTTATTCGAAAATTAGAATTATGGAAATCAAAACGATATTCAAAAACAAGTGGACCAAGTTCTCGATTGCAGCCGTAATCTACACGCTGCTTTTCGTCGTATGGACCGGTAATCCATGGATGCTGTTCGGACTCGTACTCATATACGACTATTTCATTTCGAGGCTGTTCTACAAATACATCGGACGGCGCAACGAGGAGTTGTGCGCCAAAAGCAAACTCTACAACAGCATTTACGGCTGGCTTGACGCAATCGTATGGGCGGCAGTGGTCGCCACGCTGATTCATCTGTTCATCTTCCAACTCTACGTAGTACCGACGTCGTCCATGGAGAAGACCATACTTATCGGCGATTATCTCTATGTAAGCAAACTCACATACGGACCTCAGGTGCCGCAAACCCCGCTCTCCGTACCGTTCGTACACAACACGATGCCGTTCTCGACGACAAAAAAATCTTTCTCCGAGAAAATCAAGTGGGGCTACCACCGGCTGAAAGGGTTGAAACGCATCGAGCGCAACGACGTGGTGGTGTTCAATTTCCCTGCGGGCGACACTGTACTGCTCGAAAATCAGGCGGTAACCTATTACGATGTCCTGCGCGAATACCAGACGACATTCGGAGGAAAGGAGGGGCGCGAACGGCTCAACCGCGACTATACGGTGGCATCCCGTCCGGCAGACAAGCGCGAGAACTACATCAAACGTTGCGTCGGAATACCGGGCGACACGATACGCGTCATCGGGACGGAACTTTATGTAAACGGCGAAAAGCAAATCGACATTCCGACCCGCCAGTACATCTATTTCGTACACACGACCGCGCCGATTACCAAATATGCGATAGAGAAACTCGGCATCACCGAATACAACGGCAACACTCCGTACTACTACATGTCGATGACCGACGAAACTGCGGAGCGGCTGGCGCAGATGCCGAACGTAACGAACGTCGTAAGATACGAAGCGAAAGAGAGTTCGACGGACATATTCCCTAACGACGCATCCTATTCGTGGACGCAGGACAACTTCGGACCGCTCTGGATTCCGGCGAAGGGTGCGACGGTGGAACTGACGACGGAGAATCTGCCGCTCTACCGCCGCATCATCGAACAATACGAAGGCAACGACCTCGAAGTCGCTAACGGCGAAATATTCATCAACGGCGAAAAGGCATCGACGTATACGTTCGGCATGGACTACTACTGGATGATGGGCGACAACCGCCACAATTCGGCGGATTCGCGGTTCTGGGGATTCGTTCCGGAAGACCACATCGTCGGCAAAGCCTCGTTCATCGCATTCTCACGCGACAGGGAAAACGGCGGAGTGCGCTGGAACAGAATTTTCAAAAAGATAAAATAGCACAACGGACGTGGAATCGAAAGACTGTTATCTGACCATCGCCGCCGAAGCGGAAGCCGTCTTCAAGGAGCGCAGCAGCAAGTTCCTTGCATTCGCCTATCCGGTAACGGGCGAAGAGCGGATAAAGGAGATTCTCGATTCGTTGCGCAAACAATATTACGACGCCACGCACCATTGCTACGCATGGCGGCTCGGTGCGCACGGCGAACAGTTCCGCGCCAACGACGACGGCGAACCGTCGGGAACAGCCGGAAAGCCGATACTCGGGCAGTTGCTCTCGCACGACATCACGAATTGTCTGATAGTTGTCGTCCGTTATTTCGGCGGCACGAAATTGGGTGTTTCGGGACTGATTCAGGCGTACAAGGAGTCGGCGCAGGAGGTGATAGCAGCGAGCGAAATCATCGAAAAGACGGTCGATGTCGCCGTTCGGGTCGAATTCTCCTACATGATAATGAACGAGATAATGCGCATCGTCAAGGAGGAGAATCCGCGTATCGAGGCACAGGATTTCGACAATCTGTGTTCGATGACACTGTCGATAAGACAAAGCCGCGCCGAAGGTCTTATCGGCAAACTCAACAAGGTTTCGGGCGCAACAACGGAGGTACTGCAAAGTGTTTGATTCGATATACATAAAGGGGGCAAGAGTGCATAACCTCAAAAACATTGAGGTCAATATTCCGCACAACCGCCTCGTAGTCATAACCGGATTGTCCGGCTCGGGCAAATCCACACTCGCATTCGACACCATTTTCGCGGAGGGACAACGCCGCTACGTAGAAAGCCTGTCGGCATACGCCCGCCAGTTTCTCGGTCGCATCAACAAGCCCGACGTCGATTTGATTTCGGGCATCGCGCCGGCGATTGCCGTCGAACAAAAGGTGAACACCCGCAACCCGCGCTCCACCGTCGGCACGACGACGGAGATATACGACTATCTGAAACTGCTTTTCGCGCGGGCGGGGCATACGTATTCGCCCGTTACCGGCATGGAGGTGAAGTGCTACGACGTCGATGATATAGCGGCGTACATTTCATCGCTCGGCGGCGGCGTTCGCATAATCATAGCCGTTCCGATGCGTCTGAAAGAGGGGCAGGGAATCATCGAGAAACTGACGCTACTGCTTTCGGACGGAATCCAACGCGTATATCATGACGGGAAAGCCGTTCTGATAGAGGATTTCATCGCCGCAATCGACGATTCTGTACGCACCGACGACATCGACATCGTTATCGACCGTCTGCGCACCTCTGCCGACGACGATACGCAAACACGTATCCACGAATCGGTTTCGCGCGCGCTCGGATACGGCACTGACAGTTGCGTCGTAATCACCGATGACGGCAGACGCGAGTTTACGACCGGTTTCGAGGCGGACGGCATCACGTTCGAGCGTCCGACCGAGCATCTGTTCAGTTTCAACAACCCATTGGGTGCATGTCCGCTCTGCGAGGGCTACGGCAAGGTCGTAGGCATAGACGAGAATCTGGTCGTTCCCGACAAGTCGAAAAGCATATACGACAATGCAATAGCATGTTGGCGCGGCGACACGATGCGCTGGTTCCGCGACCAACTTGTCAATAACGCCCATAAGTTCGATTTTCCGATACACGAACCGTACTACAAACTCACGGCGGAACAGAAGCGATTGCTGTGGACGGGCAACGAATATTTCGACGGATTGAACGGATTTTTCGAATATCTCGATTCGGAACGGCGCAAAATTCAGTTCCGCGTACTAAAAGCACGGTATACCGGCAAAACGGTATGTCCCGAATGCGGCGGCAGCCGACTGCGGAAAGAGGCTCTCTACGTCAAAATCGGCGGCAAGACGATAGCCGACATAGTGTCGATGAATGTCGATGCGCTCATCGAGTTTTTCGACGGGCTGCAACTCGACGAACACGACACCAAGACCGCAAGCCGCATCATAACCGAAATACGCAGCCGGCTCCAATATCTGAGCGACGTCGGACTGGGTTATCTGACGCTCGACCGTCTGTCGTCCACACTGTCGGGCGGCGAAAGTCAGCGAATAAATCTTTCGACATCGCTCGGAAGCAACCTCACCGGCTCGCTCTACATACTCGACGAACCGAGCATCGGACTGCATCCGAGGGATACGCACCGGCTCATAGCAGTTCTGAAACAGTTGCGCGACCTCGGCAACACCGTAATCGTGGTCGAACACGAGGAGGAGATAATCCGTGCCGCCGACTACATCGTGGACATCGGTCCGGAAGCGGGCGAGAACGGCGGCAGGGTAGTATACAGCGGCGATATTGCAGGTCTGCTCGATGCCAAAGGCAGTCTGACAGCCGATTATCTCACCGGTCGCCGCAACATAGCGATACCCGTATCGACACGCAGTTGGAACAGCCGTATCCGCATAAAGGGCGCGCGGGAGAACAACCTGAAAAACATCACGGTCGATATTCCGCTCGGCGTGATGACCTGCATCACCGGCGTAAGCGGTTCGGGCAAGTCGTCGCTCGTCAAGAGCATCCTCTATCCCGCCATGCACCGTCTGCTGGCTGACAGCGGCGACCATCCGGGCGATTTCGACGGTCTGGACGGCGACACGAAGATGATAGACGCGATAGAAATCGTAGACCAGAACCCTATCGGCAAATCGTCGCGCTCCAATCCCGTTACGTACATAAAGGCATACGACGAAATCCGCCGTCTTTTCGCAGACCAGCCTTACGCGCAGCACAACGGCATCGTCGCCAGCAACTTTTCGTTCAACGTCGCAGGCGGACGGTGCGAGGAATGTCAGGGCGAGGGCGTAATCAAGGTCGGCATGCAGTTCATGGCAGATATCGAACTCGTATGCGAAGCGTGCGGCGGCAAACGGTTCAAGGACGAGATACTCGAAGTCAAATATCGCGACAAGAACATCTGCGACGTACTCGACATGAGCATCGACGAGGCGATAGACTTTTTCTCCGCCGACAGCAATTCGACCTGCCGCCGAATCGTCGAACGGCTGCAACCTTTGCAGGATGTCGGTCTGGGCTACGTCAAACTCGGTCAGTCGTCCTCCACGCTGTCGGGCGGCGAAAGCCAGCGCGTGAAACTCGCATCGTTCCTCTCCAAGGACAGCAGCGACCGCAGGATAATGTTCATATTCGACGAGCCGACCACGGGACTGCATTTCCACGACATCAACAAACTGCTGTCGGCATTCGCGGCACTTATCGCCAACGGGCATACGATAGTGGTCGTCGAACACAACATGGACGTAATAAAGTGCGCCGACTGGCTGATAGACCTCGGACCGGAAGCGGGCGACGGCGGCGGATACGTGGTATTCGAAGGCACGCCGGAGCAGATAACCGGATGCGTACGCAGCCACACGGGCAGATTCCTCAAACAGCATTGCCAAGCGAAATGAAAGAAGAATTTTACATATACACACTGCCGAACGGCATCCGATGCGTACACCGTCAGGTGAAAAGCAGCGTTGCGAGATGCGCGCTGATAGTCAATGCGGGCAGCCGCGACGAACACGCCGACGAATACGGACTGGCGCACTTCACCGAACACGGATTCTTCAAGGGGACGAAGCACCGCAAGGCATATCAGGTGAACTGCCGGCTCGAAAACCTCGGCGGCGAACTGAACGCCTACACGACCAAGGAGGATACGACGATACACGCCACGACACTGCGCAGCGATTTCGTCAAGGCGGCGGAACTGCTGTCGGACGTCGTTTTCGATTCGACGTTCCCCGACAGGGAACTCGACAAGGAGCGCGACGTAATTATCGACGAGATAAACACCTACAAGGACTCGCCGATGGACATGATATACGACACGTTCGAGGACATGCTGTTCAACGGTTCGGAACTCGGACACAATATCCTTGGCACGAAACGCGACCTCGAACGCCATGACAGCGCGGCGATGCACCGGTTCAGGGAGAGGACATACACGACCGACCAGATGGTGTTCGCCTCGATAGGCAACATCCCTAACAAACGGATAGAGGAGATTGCGACCCGCTATTTCGCCGACCGGACAGCCGCCGTCCGCTCATACAAACGCATCGCACCGCTTCCGTGCGAAAGTTTCGACAAAAGCCTGAACCGCCATACCCATCAGGCGCACTGCATCATAGGCAACCGCGCATACGGAATCCTCGACGACCGCAGACTGCCGCTGTCGCTGCTGATAAACATTCTGGGCGGTCCGTGCGCCAATTCAATTCTCAATGTCAGCGTCCGTGAAAAATACGGGCTGTCGTACAACATCGAGGCGGGGTATACGCCGTATACCGACTGCGGAATGGCGATGATATATTTCAGTTCCGACCACGACAATTCGGACAAATGCCGCGAGATAATCGCCGACGAAATCCGCAAACTCCAAACCTCGTCTCTATCATCGCGACGGCTTGCCATGGCGAAGCGGCAGTTCATCGCGCAGATGGCTATATCGACGGAGGGCAACGAGGGCTACATGCTCGGAATCGGCAAAAGCCTGCTCGTCCACAGCGAAGTCGATACGCTCGAAGAGGTATACCGCAAGATAGGAGCCATAACCGCTTCGCTGATAATGGATGCGGCGAACGAGATATTAAGCGATACATCCACACTGATATACAGATAATCATGAATGCGCTCGAACAGTATGTAGAAACAATGTCGTCGCCCGAAGAGGCTCTTTTGCGGGAACTCGAACGCGAAACATATCTGCGTGTCATCAATCCGCGGATGATTTCGGGACACATCCAAGGCAAATTCATGGAGATGCTCGTCAGAATGCTGCGCCCGCGCAGGATTCTCGAAATCGGAACGTTCACCGGTTATTCGGCGTTGTGCATGGCAGCCGGACTGGACGACGGCGGCATAATCGACACCTGCGAGATAGACGACGAACTGGAAGAGATGATACGCAATTTCTTCGACCGTTCGCAGCACGGCGGCAAAATCCGCCTGCATATCGGTTCGGCACTCGAAATCGCGCCGACGCTCGGCGAACGCTACGATTTGGTGTTCATGGACGGCGACAAACGCGAATACACCGCCTACTACAATATGCTGATGGACAACGGGCTTGTCGGCAGCGGCAGTTTCATCCTCGCCGACAACATACTGTGGTACGGCAAAGTCGTCGAACCCGTTGCAAAAGGCGACAAACAGACGCAGGCGATAGTCGACTTCAACCGCATGATACGCGAAGACGAAAGGGTAGAGAACGTAATCATTCCGATTCGCGACGGCATAAACCTTATAAGAGTCAAATAGATGAAGCGGATTTCAACCATACTGTTCGTCCTGCTGTCGCTTTCGGTTTCGGCACAGAAGCGCGGCGACATCACAATCGCTCTGCTTACCGACCTGCACGTAACGCCCGAAACGACAAACGACACGAAAGCCGACGAGATGATAGACGAAATCAACCGTTCGGATTTCGACTTGGTCGTCGTCGCGGGCGACATCACCAATACGGGCAGCAACGCGGAGTTACGAAACATACGCCGCAAACTCGGACGCATACGCCACCGCTGCATCGCGACCGCCGGCAATCACGAAACCACATGGAGCGAGAGTGCCGACACGGAATTCCGCCGATTGTGGGGACACAACGGATGCACGACAGCGAAAGCGGGCGACTATCTGTTCGTCGCCTATCCCGCAGGACCATACATGAAGATGGCGGACGGAGGTATCCGCACCGAGACGCTCGCATGGGTCGACAGAGAGATGTCGAAAGCGAACGGTCGCAAAATCGTAAGCGTATGCCACTATCCGCTCAACAACGACCTCACCAACCGCGAGGAGATAGTTTCCATAGTCCGCAGGCACAACGCAATCGCATCGCTGTGCGGACACTACCACAAACCGCGTCTGATGAATTTCGACTCCATTCCCGGTATCCTCGGACGCTCGCTCTCGCTCGGCAAGAAAGGCGAGGAGAATTTCGGCTACACCGTTATCAGGTTCGCCAACGATTCGATATACGTCAGCGAAAAACGGCTCGGCGAACCGGCAATAGCGCAATACGCCGTTCGGCAGGGATACAGCGACGAACTGGCAGCCATAAAGTGCGACCCGAAACCTGCGCCTATCGATTTCGGCGGCATGAAAGCCGAACTTATCGTCGAAGACGAGGGGTCGATATACACCAATGTCATCGTCGCTGGCGACACAATCTACTACGGCAACTCCGAAGGCAAGGTAAAAGCATACGATTTCAAGGCGAAACGCACCCTCTGGGAGCGGCGTTTCCGCGACCCGATTTACTCGTCGCCGATACTGCACGACGGCAAAATAATAGTCGCCACCGTATCCGACAATCTGTGTGCGCTCGATGCCGCCAGCGGAAAAACCGTATGGCACAACCGCGACTGCAATATGATGATAGGCGACGGGGTAATCGCGGACGATGCGCTATATATCGGTACGAACGGCAAAATGTTCCGCATCGACCCCGACAGCGGCAGAACCGTATGGCAGTTCGATTTCGGCTGCGGACAGCCGCAGGGCAGACCGACGGTCGAAGGTAACCGACTCGTATTCGGGGCATGGAACCGTCATCTGTATTGTGTAGACACCGAAAGCGGCAGGGAGTTGTGGCGATGGAACAACGGCAACGGCAATGTTCTGTTCTCGCCCGGGCATATCGTGCCGCGAATCGCGAACGGCAGAGTGATGATAGTCGCTCCCGACCGCCACATGACGTTCCTCGACCTCGAAACCGGCAAAGAGATATGGCGCATCAAGCGGCGGCGCGTCAGAGAGACAACCGGTTTGAGCGCGGACGGAAAACTGTTCCTTGCCAAGACAATGGACGGAGAGATGATAGCCGTGCCGGTCGATGCCGACAAGTATACCGAAAAGTGGTGCGCCGACGCAGGCTGGGGCTACGACCACAATTTCTGCCCGATAATCACGTCGAACGGCATTGCATACATGGCTAACCGCACCGGAATGGTCGCGGAAATCGATGAAAGCGACGGCAGCGTACTCAATGTGGCGAAACTCGGCAACTCGTCCGCCAACGACTTCTTCGCGGACGACAGCGGTTGCATCTGGACGACCCTCATAGAAGGAAAGATTTACAAAATCAAGAATATTCACCTAAACTTTTAAATCAATTTTACAATGGAGCAGCAGGCACAGCAATTCGTCGACAACTTCATGACGAAACTTATCGCCAAGAATCCGAACGAGCCGGAATTCCATCAGGCGGTACGCGAGGTAGTGGAGTCGTTGGCACCCTACATCGTATCCGACCCGGTGGTCGAAAAACTGAAAATTCTGGAACGGATAGCCGAACCGGAACGGGTAATCATGTTCCGCGTTCCATGGCTGAACGACAAGGGCGAAATCGAAATCAACAGAGGCTACCGCGTGCAGATGAACAGCGCGCTCGGTCCGTACAAGGGCGGAATCCGCTTCCACTCGTCGGTGAACCTCAGCATCATGAAGTTCCTCGCATTCGAACAGACGTTCAAGAACAGTCTTACGACGCTGCCTATGGGCGGAGCGAAAGGCGGTTCGGATTTCGACCCGAAGGGCAAATCTGACAATGAAGTGATGAAATTCTGCCAGTCGTTCATCACCGAACTTTACCGCCACATCGGTCAGGACACCGACGTGCCTGCGGGAGACATCGGCGTAGGCGGACGCGAAATAGGCTTCATGTTCGGGCAGTACAAGCGTCTGCGCGACGAATTCACCGGCACGCTGACAGGCAAGGGTCTCGACTGGGGCGGCAGCATTCTCCGTCCGGAGGCTACCGGCTACGGAACCTGCTACTTCGCCCAGGAGATGCTCGCGACCAAAGGCGAGAGTTTCGAGGGCAAAATCGTTACCGTATCTGGTGCGGGCAATGTCGCCCAGTACGCGGTCGAAAAGGCTACGCAACTCGGAGCGAAAGTGGTTACGATGTCCGATTCGTCGGGATTCGTCTATGACCCCGACGGTATCGACAAGGAGAAACTGGAATATGTAAAGATGCTCAAAAACGTATTCCGCGGACGAATCAAGGAGTATGCGGACAGATATCCGAACGCAAAATATTTCGCCGGCGAGCGTCCTTGGGGCATCAAGTGCGACATCGCACTGCCATGCGCGACCCAGAACGAGTTGAACGGCGAGCAGGCGCAGGCTCTCGTCGACAACGGATGCATCTGCGTCGCCGAGGGGGCCAACATGCCTTCCACTCCGGAAGCGATTGCGATATTCCAGGCGCACAAACTGCTCTATTCGCCGGGCAAGGCGTCGAATGCTGGCGGTGTGGCTACATCGGGTCTCGAAATGTCGCAGAACTCGATGCGCATCAAATGGACTCGCGACGAAGTGGACGAGAAACTCCACTCCATCATGAAGAACATCCACGAAGTCTGCGTGAAATACGGAACGGAAGAGGACGGCTACGTAAACTACGTCAAAGGCGCGAACATAGGCGGCTTCATGAAGGTCGCCAACGCCATGATGGCTCAGGGCTGCGTATAGCGCGGTTAAAATATGTATATCGAACGCCACGCATTCGGTTGAGTGCGTGGCGTTCGCGTGTCAGGCATCCTCCTGCCTACTGTAAGACTATTTTTCCTTAAAGTCTTTAAGGTCATTAAGGGCTTTAAAGACTTTACAAGATATAATTTCGGGCGATGCACTCAATAGCACATCGCCCGAAATAGATAATCGGCAACAGAACAGATTACAAAAGATTCAGTTCCTTCTTTATCGCCTCTATCTTGGCATCGAGTGCAGTCTGCACCTCGTCGAACTGCTCGACGGACGGCAATTCAGCCTTGACACCGAAATAGAACTTGATTTTAGGCTCGGTTCCCGACGGGCGCACCGAAACTTTCGTTCCGTCCTCGGTTATCCATTGGAGAACATTGCTCTTATCCTCGATACCATCGATAGGCGACTTCCTGCCGGTAGCGACATCCAACTCTTCGAGCGTCTTGTAATCGAGAATCTTCACGATTTTCGAGCCGAGAATGCTCTTCGGCGGATTGTTGCGGTACTCGACCATCATATTCTGTATCTGCTCCGCACCGTCCTTGCCCTTGCGGACCACATTGACAAGACCTTCACGGTAGAATCCGAACTTCACGTACAAATCCTGCAACCACTCGTAGAGCGTCATGCCCTTCGTGTCGCGGCACCATGCGGCAGCCTCCGCAGCCAGCGAACATGCCGACACACCGTCCTTGTCGCGGACATAGTCGCCTGCAAGGTAGCCGAACGACTCTTCGCCGCCGCCGATATATTTAGCCTTGCCCTCATGCTCGCGGATAATCTTCGCGATATACTTGAAGCCGGTGAGGCAGTTATAGCACTTGACACCATAGTGCGCCGCCACAGCATCCGGCATCATCGATGTAACGATGGTCTTCACGACATAGTCGCCGTCCTTGATGAGACCGAGTTCCGCCCAGCGCGTAAGTTGGTAGCACATAAGCAGAACGAGTGTCTGGTTACCGTTCAGAAGCACGTATTCGCCCTTTCCGTTGCGCAGAGCCAGACCGATACGGTCGGAATCGGGGTCGGTCGCCATGGCGAGGTCCGCATGTTCGCGTTCGGCGAGTTCGATAGCCATCTTCATCGTCTTGCGCTCCTCCGGATTCGGCGACTCCACGGTCGGGAAGTTGCCGTCCAATACGGTCTGTTCCTTAACGAGAATGATATCGGTAAATCCGAAATTGCGAAGCGATGCCGGCGTCAGGCGCACTCCCGCACCATGCAGCGGCGTGTAGACAATCTTCATGTCGTGGAAGCGGGCGACGCTTTCGGGCGACAGCGACAGTTTCTTGATTGCCGCGAGATAGATTTTGTCGAACTCCTCGCCGAGAATGGTTATGTTTTCCTTGTTCCTGCCGGTAAGCACCTGCGAAACCTCGGTTATCTTTTCGACCTCCTTTATAATATTGGTATCGTGCGGAGCGGTTACCTGCGAACCGTCGCTCCAATATGCCTTGTAGCCGTTATATTCTTTCGGGTTGTGGGAGGCGGTAACCATCACGCCCGACTGGCATTTGAGTTCGCGGATGGCGAAACTCAACTCCGGAGTAGGGCGCAGGGCATCGAAAAGGAACACCTTGAAGCCGTTCGATGCGAAGATGTCGGCAACCCGCTCGGCGAACATGCGCGAGTTGTTGCGCGAATCGTGCGAAATGGCTACGCGAATCTCCTCGTCAGGAAAATTCTTTTTGAGATAGTTCGACAGACCCTGGGTAGCGAATCCGACCGTATAGATGTTCATACGGTTCGTACCCGCGCCCATAATTCCGCGCAGACCGCCCGTACCGAACTCCAAGTCCTTGTAGAAACTCTCGGTGAGTTCGTTCATATCGTTGTCCATCAAATATTTCACCTGCTTTTTGGTGGCTTCGTCGTAATCTCCTTCGAGCCATTTGCGAGCCTTGCTCAATACTGTCTGTTCCAAGTTTTCCATATCCGTGTCAGTTATTGGTTTTACTTATGTTTATTTTAATATCATCCTTATTTTCTCTAATGCAAATATACGATAATAATTTCAAATATTCAATATCAACGAGTTAAAAATACCTCTCCACGAAGGGGTATATTTCCATAACATAAAAAAGATAATAAACAATAGACCCGCCTATTTTTTTAATATAAATTTATTCACAACTTTGCAATGTCGAAAGGAACACAGAAAAGTCAATGCGGCGTTATCTGCCAACGTACCATCCGGCAACTTACTGATAAACAAACGAAATGCTTACTAATTCGGTTACATACAACGACGCTTGGCAAAACTGTCTGAGCCAGATTAAGGCGCAAACCTCCGCAGAGGAGTTCGCCAAATGGTTCCTGCCAATCATTCCGATAGAGTTCAACGGAACGACCCTGCGTCTCCGCGTGCCGAACAAGAATTTCGTCGAGCAGATAGAGAACAACTATCTCCGCGTTCTCAAACCGCTCATCGCCGAATCGTTCGGGCAGCAGACCCGTTTGTGCTATGCCGTGCCGAAGAGCGACATACAGATGTCCATCGATTCGTCGGCGGATGCGACCATCACGACGCGTCCGTTCAGCACGCAGACCGACACTGCAAATATACGCAATCCTTTCGTAATACCGGGACTGAAAAAAATCTTCATCGACCCACAACTCAACAAGAACTATACGTTCGCCAACTTCATCGAGGGCGAGTGCAACCGTCTTGTGAGGTCTGCCGGCATGTCGGTGGCGGTGAACCCCGGCAGCAACACGCCGTTCAACCCGCTCTACATCTACGGCGACTCGGGACTGGGCAAGACCCATATCGCGCAGGCTATCGGCAACGAAATCCGCCAGCGTTATCCCGAATTGCAGGTATTGTACGTTGCGATGAGCAAATTTCAAGCCCAATACCAGTCGGCGACGATAAACAAGGAGATTCCAGATTTCATCCATTTCTATCAGGCAGTGGATGTACTGATTCTCGATGATATTCAGGAACTTTCGGGCAAACCCGGTACCCAGAACGCATTCTTCAACATATTCAACCACTTGCAGATGTCGGGAAAACAGTTGGTGCTGATTTCCGATAAGCCGCCGGTCGAATTGAAGGATATCGAGGAGCGTCTGCTCACCCGCTTCAAATGGGGATTGTCGGCGCAGATTCTGACTCCCGACTACCACACGAAGATAAAGATTATCAAATCGAAGGCGGCTCGGCTGAATGCGGAGATTCCCGAGGAGGTGGTAACATATCTGGCAGAGAACATCTGTGCCAATATTCGTGAAATCGAGGGCGCAATATCGTCGCTCATCGCCAACACCTCGTTCATGGGCAAGCGCATAACGATTACTCTCGCGAAAGAGATACTTAAAGCATACGTCTCCCTGTATCAGAAAGAGGTAACGATAGAGCATATCATAGAGGTCGTCTGCGACTACATGTCGATAGACAAGGAGCGTCTGAATTCGTCGGAGCGCACCAGAGAGGTCGCAATCGCCCGTCAGTTGGCGATGTATCTGGCGAAGCAGTACACCAAATCGCCGTTGACTGCTATCGGAATGGCAATAGGCGGTCGCAACCATGCGACGGTGCTGCACTCGTGCAAGACCATCTCCAATCTTATCGACACCGACAAGACGTTCCGCACGCAGGTGGAGGAGATAGAGAAACTCGTTTCCGCATAGGGATTTTCAACAGTCCTTAAAGTCTTTAAGGACCTTAAAGACTCTAAAATAACATTATGGACCAGCCGAAAATAGATAGGATGTTGCGTCTGATGAAGATGCTGACAGCGAACGTCGAATACTCGGTGGACGACATCGCCGCGCGTCTGGACATGTCGCGGCGCACCATATACCGCTATATCGACACGTTCCGCGATGCGGGATTCGTAATCAAGAAGAGCGGGCAGTGCATCCGTCTCGACAAGGAGTCGCCGCATTTCAAGGACATTTCGCAACTCGTCCACTTCACCGAGGAGGAGGCTGTGATTCTGCGTCGTGCAATCGAAAGTATCGACGATACGAATACGCTGAAACTGAACCTGAAACGCAAACTATATTCGGTCTACGACAGCAAAACGCTCGCCGATACGGTCGTAAAGGGGCATAATGCGGGCAATATCCATTCGCTTATCGAAGCAATCGAGAACCGGAGGCAGGTCGTTCTGCGAAATTACCATTCGGCGCACTCGATTCGCGACCGGAAGGTGGAGCCGTTCGGGTTCACGACCAACTACGTCAACGTGTGGTGTTACGACACCGAGGACGGCAAATGCAAGATTTTCAAGACCGCCCGCATCGACGGCGTCGAAATTCTCGACGACGGATGGCAGCACGAATCCGAACACGAGGAGGGCTTCATCGACATTTTCCGCATGATAGGGTCGGCGCGAATACATGTCAGACTGGAACTGGGGCTGCTGTCGCGCAACCTCCTTTTGGAAGAGTATCCGCTGGCGGAGGAGTACATTTCGCAAATCGCTCCCGAACGCTGGCTGCTCGAAACCGACGTCGCCAATCTGCACGGCGTAGGCAGATTCATCGCCGGACTGCTGGACGACATACGGATAATCGAACCGCACGGGCTGAAAACCTATCTGCTCGACTACATCAACCGCCACAAAAGGAGGCTGATGTAATAAAAAATCATACAAAAATACTTTGTGTCATAAGTTGACACAAATGTGTCGTTCCTTTGCATCATGAACAAACTAAAACAACATGATTATGGGAACGATTTACAGAATCAGATGCAGACACTGCGGGACGCAGTTCATGCACAATCAGGGCAATGACTACGGAACGATAAGTGCATGCGTAGGCTGCGAGTGCCACGTCGAGACCGAAACGGCGATACGCTGTCCGGCTTGCATGAAGCGAATCAACACGACCGAGGAGGAGTTCAACCGGCAGGTCGAAACGGTCATGATTTGGGATTAGACCGTTTTTTGGAGATTTCCGACGAAATTTCAAATAAAAACATTAACTTTGGAGGAGATTTTCATAACAGAAAACACGTTCGGTTTATGGCAAAATTATCGGTAGGGGACATTGTCCCGAAATTCGAATCGACAACGCAGGACGGCACACCGTTCACCGATGCCAACCTCAAAGGCGGGCGCACGATACTCTATTTCTACCCGAAAGACAACACGTCGGGCTGCACGCTCGAAGCGCAAAGTCTTCGCGACGGACGCAAGCAACTATCCGACATGGGGTTTCGCATCGTCGGCGTAAGTCCCGACAGCGAAAAGTCGCACCGCAACTTCTGCGACAAGCACTCGCTCGGATTCACGCTGCTCGCCGACACCGACCACAGCGTATGCGAAGCGTTCGGCGTCTGGGCGGAGAAATCGATGTACGGACGCAAGTATATGGGCGTATTGCGCACAACCTTCGTCATCGACGCCGAAGGACGCATCGAAAAGATTTTCGAGAAAGTCGATACCAAGAACCATTACCGACAGATAGCGGATTCATACGAAAAATAAAAAACAAAATATCATGGCAGAAAACACACAGCAGGCAAACCCTGAAAAATTGAAGGTCCTCAAAGCCGTAATGGACAAAATCGAAAAGGATTTCGGCAAAGGCTCCATTATGCGCATGAGCAGCGAAACGGTAAACGACATTCCGGTGATTCCGACCGGTTCGATAACGCTCGATATGGCATTGGGCGTCGGAGGCTATCCGAAAGGTCGCGTAGTCGAGATTTACGGTCCGGAATCGTCGGGTAAGACCACTTTGGCGATACACGCAATCGCCGAAGCGCAGAAAGCGGGCGGCATCGCAGCGTTCATCGACGCGGAGCATGCGTTCGACAGTTATTATGCGCAGAAACTCGGTGTGGATGTGGACAATCTGTTAATTTCGCAGCCCGACAACGGAGAGCAGGCGTTGGAAATCGCCGACTCGCTGATTCGTTCGAGCGCAATCGACATCATCGTCATCGACTCCGTGGCGGCACTGACGCCGAAAGCCGAAATCGAGGGCGAAATGGGCGACTCGAAGATGGGATTGCAGGCGCGACTGATGTCGCAGGCACTGCGCAAACTCACGTCGAGCATCTCCAAGACCAAGACGGTCTGCATATTCATCAACCAGTTGCGCGACAAAATCGGCGTCGTATACGGCAATCCGGAGACGACCACCGGCGGTAACGCCCTGAAATTCTACGCCAGCGTGCGAATCGACATCCGCCGCACCTCGGTAATCAAGGACGGCGACGAGCAACTCGGCACGCGGACCAAGGTAAAGGTCGTGAAGAACAAGGTCGCACCTCCGTTCAAGAAGGCGGAATTCGACATCATGTTCGGTGAGGGAATATCCAAAATCGGCGAGATTATCGACCTCGGCGTCGATTACGAAATCATCCGCAAGGCGGGTTCGTGGTTCTCTTACGGAGACCGCAAAATCGGTCAGGGACGCGATGCGGTCAAAGACCTACTGACAAACGACAAGGAGTTGTGCGCCGAAATAGAGGCGAAAGTCAGAGAGGCGATGAAGGCTAACAAATAACTTTATGTGGCATGGGTTACAGTTCGGAAGATGAAAGGCTTATAGATGAAGCCTATGAAGATCTTCTGCGCTCCTGCACCAAAATCTGCAAGAACGAGGAGGATTGGAATTTCATCAAGCGCGCATTCTTTCTTGCAAAGGAGGCGCACCAAGGGGTAAGGCGGCGTTCGGGCGAGCCTTACCTTCTGCATCCCATTGCCGTAGCGAAAATAGTGATAGAGGAGATAGGACTCGGCGTCAAATCCGTGGTTGCATCGCTTCTTCACGACGTGGTGGAGGATACCGAATATACGGTCGAGGACATCGAGCGCATATTCGGTCCCAAAATCGCTTCGATGGTCGACGGACTGACCAAAATGTCGGGCGTCTTCAATGCCGACACCTCGGAGCAGGCGGAGTATTTCCGTAAGGTACTGCTCACGCTGTCGGACGATGTCAGAGTAATACTGATAAAAATCGCCGACCGCCTGCACAACATGCGTACACTGGGCTACATGCCCAAGGACAAGCAGATAAAAATCACTGGCGAAACGATATATCTGTTCGCGCCGCTGGCATACAGGCTCGGATTGTTCCCGATAAAGAGCGAACTGGAAGACCTCTGCATGAAATACCGGTTTCCGGAGGAGTACGAAGAGATTTCGCGCAAATTGCAGGACACCGAATCCGAACGCCAGGAGTATATCGACAAGTTCTGCGCGCCGATTAAGCAGGTTCTCGACAAGAACAACATCAAATACGAAATATCAGGACGCATAAAGAGCATCTACTCGATATGGACCAAGATGCAGCGCAAGCAGATTCCGTTCGAGGAGATATACGACCTGTTCGCCATACGCATCGTCTTTCAGGCACTGCCGTTCCCGTCCGAGAAGACGCAGTGTTGGCAGATATACTCCTCAATCACTGATTTATATGCGCCGAAGCCGGACAGACTTCGCGACTGGATAAGCATGCCGAAAGCCAACGGGTATGAGGCATTGCATTCGACGGTGATGGGTCCCGACGGCGTATGGGTCGAGGTGCAGATACGCACGCAGCGGATGGAGGACATCGCCGAACGCGGATTCGCTGCACACTGGAAATACAAGCATGCGACGCTGTCGCAGAACGACGACGCATTCGACAGTTGGTTGAAGAAGATACGCGACGCACTGAACGGTCCGAACGAAAATGCAGTCGAGTTCCTCGACAACTTTAAGTTATCGCTGTATACATCCGAAATAACGGTATTTACGCCGAAAGGAGAGCAACGGAGACTGCCTTTCGGAGCAACTGCGCTCGATTTCGCATACGACATCCACACCAAAATAGGCAACAAAGCGATTGGGGCGAAAATCAATCACAAAATCGAGCCGGTAACCAAGCAGATTCAGTCCGGCGACCAGATAGAAATCATAACCGCCGACAACTCCAAGCCGAAAGCGGAGTGGCTCGACATCGTTACGACGACCAAAGCGAAACAGGCGATTACGAATTTTCTGAAACGCGAACGGCAGAACAACATCGAGCGCGGAATCGCGATTTTCGAGGAGCAACTCGACAAGTTCGGCGTAACGCAGAGCGGCAGGGTATTGCGCAAAGTGCTGCCGGCATACGAATGTGCCAACAAAGATGAATTTTACAGCAAAATCGGTGCAGGCATAATCAATCTGGACAATCTCGAAAAAGTCCTCAAATCGAACTCCAAAAGCAAGATTCTCAAATTCTGGAAACTATGGCGCGACACCAACGACGACGATTATCCGGCGGACGACACCGATTCGGCGGAAAACGACGCGAAAGCGGGCGCGGATGACGACGAGTTTGTCATCGCAAGTTGCTGCAATCCGCTGCCGGGAGATAATGTGGTCGGATTCAGGGACAATGCGACGGGCAAGATAATCGTTCACAAGTCGACGTGCGACGAGTTGAACCGGCTTGCGTCGCAGTTCGGCAAGAACATCATAAAAGACCAGATAAAATGGTCGCAGCACAAGGCGGTTTCGTACCTTTCGACGATTGAGTTGCGGGGAATCGACCGCATGGGGCTGCTGCTCGACATTTCGCACATCGTATCGGAGGATTTCAGCATCAACATCCGCGAGGTCTGCATACGCAGTCATGACGGCATTTTCGAGGGCAACATAAGCGTATACGTACAGGATGCCGATTCGCTCAATGCGCTGATGGACAAATTCCGGCACGTAAAAGGAATCGAAACCGCGAAACGGGGGATGGACAACAAGGACAACTAAACGCCACGGACATGGAGGATATTCTTGAAAATTTAGGCATCGTACTGCTGATAGTGATAAGCGTGGCTGCACAGATAGCAAAGGCAGTAAAAAAGGCGTCCAAAGCCAGAAATACGCCATCCGCAGAGACGGAGGAACCAGTATTTGAAGAAGCCGCCAGAAAGGAAAGGGATACGACATTTTCGGAAATCGAACCGACATACATACTGACGACACCGATGGAGACCAAAAAGCAGAAGAAAAAAGGAATGCCGGCGAACAAGCCGAACCGGACGGAACATAATGCCGCCGAGGAGAAACAGCGCACACACAACAAGGCGGTCGACACCGAGAAGGCAAAACCTGCGGTCTCAATCGACGATTTTGATTTGCGAAAGGCAATAATATACTCGGAGATTATGACGCCGAAATTCAAAGAAGAGCAACGATAAAACAGAAAGTATATGGCATCGATTTTTTCACGAATAGTAGCGGGGGAGATTCCGTGCTACAAAGTCGCCGAGGACGACAATTATTTCGCGTTTCTCGACATCAATCCGCTTGCGGCAGGACATACGCTTGTAATCCCAAAGAAGGAGGTGGACTACATTTTCGACCTCGACGACGAGACATTGCAGGGTCTCGTAACGTTCGCAAAGGGCATAGCCGCCAAAATCAAGACTAAAACAGGCTGCAAAAAGGTAGCAATGGTGGTTCTGGGGCTGGAAGTTCCGCACGCGCACATACATTTGATACCTATGAATAGCGAAAATGACGTCGATTTCCATAAAGAAAAACTGAAATTAACTCCGGAAGAGTTCGGCGAAATCGCAAAATCGCTGCAATAGCAGGGTAGTTGTTAACAACTTTATATCGTCCTTATATTCACAAATATAGGGACGATATATTTTGTGCATATCTATCAATATTTAACATAATGTTTACCGAACGAATAATCCGTGTCGAAATCCGCAGATAGCGGCAGATAAATATACGAAAACATGGCTTTTTTACTGAAAAAACGAGTGATTATTTACAAATGTAAACAAAGTATTTGTTTCGCTTAATTACATTTGTAACATTTATAATACAGTACATTTGTTAATATCCTAATAACAATTATATCCAATTAACATCTGTAATAGGGTGGAACCTTCGCAAAAATCCACCATTTTCACAGCGTTCATATATTGAATATTCAAATACAAACGTCATAAATATCAGTATTTTATAAATACTATATAAATTAAAGAGCAATATACATAGCCGTTTTTCGGACAATACGACAAGGTGTTTATTCTGCGCTGAATAATCACATAATATTATCAATATTATCAGTAAATTACAATTATCACTTAATTTGATAGGCGAACAAATACAAACAGGTATACTTAACCATATTAGAGATGTTAACATTTGTAAAGATTATTAATACTTATTAACACTTCACAAATGTTACAAAATACTTGTATATATTGTAAATTGTATTTATTTTTGTAAAAAATCAAGATTATGAAAGAAAAATTACAGATTCTGATACAAACGGAGAATTTGACGCCGAGCGGACTTGCCCGCAGACTGGATGTCAATCCTCCGGTAATCTCTCATATCTTGAAAGGACGCAACCAGCCGAGTTACGAATTGATTCGCCGAATCGTTACGCGCTTTCCGAAAATCAATCCGTATTGGTTGCTCGGCGATTCGGACGACATGTACAATTCATCGACGGCTCAATCTGCGAACGAAACTCCGGCACAAAACGGACAAACCGAATTGTTCCCGATATCGACCGGAAAGAATGACGAAGAAGAACCATTCGACGTGAAATACCACGCATCCGAATCTGCGGATATATTCGACCAGCCCGAGCAGCATCCGTCATCACGCAGCAGAACGGATGCTCCGGAAATAGACCGCATCATTATTGCCTACAAGAACGGGACTTTCGAATCGCTGGTTCCGAAAAAGTAGGACATATAAAAATATGCAATGGTTAATTGTTAGAATATTAACGATATGAACAAGATCTTTTCGACATTAAGCATTCTGGTAAGTGCATCTATTTTGATAATAAGTTGCAGCAATGCTCGCAAAATCGAGTGCGAAAACTTGCTGACACAGGCGAACGTCCACATAAATAACTATTATTTCACCCACACTGCATGTTATCTGGATTCGGCTTTGATTGTCTTGAAACAACTCGGAAACAAAAGCAAAGAATACAAAACTCATATTGCAAGTCGGGAGATGTTCATTTATTATGAACTTAAAGAGTGGGACAAAGCCATAGACGCAGTAGATAGAATGGACCTAGAAATGTTCGAGCATTATGTGGAGATGAAAAAAAATTTCAAGAATAAAATATTGGCTAAAAGTGTAGAGAATGACATCAATGAACGCAATCGTTATTATAATGCCATAATTGAAACCTTCGAAAGTATTATTAAACAGAATAATTTGCAGATTAGGGCTGCTCTTGGAATGGATAATATCGAAGATATTCAAAATTCGCAAACTGATTATATTCTGTCGGAAATGTTTTATTATAAGGCATTGGTAAACGGCAAAGATGCAGCAGTCTCGGAAATAGATTCGTTACAGCAAAAGACGTCAGGCAATCCGGAATACTTCAATGACCTAAAAAATATTATCTTAAAAGATAAAATACATATCTCTTTAACTGGATGTACGATTGAAAGGTAAAATTATTATATTCTGTATGATGACAACCGTCCAAGAACTTATCGATTCGTCGGCTTACCGAATACATTTCATAGAACGTAAAATATTTTTACGCGCACTGCGTAACGAGGGCGGCAAATCAGGCTCGTCCATAATATCAAGTATCTGACGCAGTTCATTTTGCAATTCGGGGATTCCGAAAGTAAGTTTATATGCCAGTTTCAGGCAAACTGAACGGACTCCGGATGGTTCGTCCCGCGACAGCGACCGCTCCAAGCAAAAATCCAGCAGTTCGACATGCCGCAGCAGACAGACCGGTCGGCGATATATCAGATTCAGCATCAGCCGACGCCGACCGCTGTTTTTACAATCCGTCGCGGCGTCTATCAACTCGACAATCAGGATTTCCGGCAAGGAATTTATCTCTGCGTCCGTCAGATGATTGCAAGTCCACAATGCGCGGTATGCGACATCGGCGTCGCTGTCAAAAATAAATTCGGCAAACTCACACAAACAGTTATTCGCACGTACATAATTGAGTATTTGCCGAATATTGTTCGCGTGTATCCGTTCAGACAGCATCATGCGTAAATCACTACATATCTCCATATTCCGAACTACCCCGAATTAAAAATTTAACATAATATACATATTGCACCAAAAATACATATAAGGGTAGATATATACCCCGAGGTTTGTCAATGCGATTAAGCCATTTATTTATCGACGTAATGACAACTATACTTATCATTTATAATCATTTTTGGGCATCATTACCGATATTTTCAGTCTTGTCATACATCCGCGTTATAATTATGGCAACCGTTTAACCATTATACAATCGTGTTCCCGTTCGGCAAATGTCATTACAATCAAATCGTTCACGGATGCATGGCACAATAATCCGCTCTTGTCATTACATAGAAATGCTCTGTCCGTCTGTCCCCAAGCGGAGATACGATATCCTTATTCGTATGATGGAACTTGAAGCCGCATTTTTCAATAACCCGTTTCGACTTGGTGTTCCCGTCATAATATCCGCACCATACGGTATCAAGAGTCAAGTCGTTGAAACATCTTGACAACAACGCCATGACCGCTTCCGGAATCAAGCCTCGTCCCCAATACGGTTTGCCAATCCAATAGCCTATCTCCGCTTCGTGTTGTCCCATTTCCGCAGTGTGGAGACTGTCGGAGAACATTATTCCGCAGCAGCCGACAGCCTCGCAGGTCTCTTTCAACTCAACGGCATAGGTCTCAGGTGTCGCAAATACAGTCCTGATAATCTCCAAACTGTTTTCTACCGATGTATGAGGAGCCCAACCCGCAACAGGTCCGACGTCCGGGTCGCAGGCATATCTGAACAGTGCGGCTGCATCCGAATCCTGCCATGGTCTGAGGATAAGTCTTTCCGTCTCTATCATCTCATAATCCGTTCTAAATCATCGTTTACGAACATTGTCGGAGTGAACTCAACTATCCGATAATCGGCAATGCCGTTGGCATGGAACGGGTCTTCCGAGATAATGGCGTTTACGGTTTGACGGCTGTCAGCCTTCATCATTATCACACCGCCGACGCGAGGCGTCTGCGGACCGGAAGCGATAAAATCTCCGGCAGCATAATGTCGGGAGAGATATTCACGATGCGCGACAAGGTATTTATCGACCTCGTCCAGCGGTTTTATGTATGTAAGAATTACGACAAACATATATTTATTCTTTTTGGCAACTATATACGACTTTACACCGAATCGAGTTATTACAAGTATTCAGATAGCCGACGGTTGTGGCTCTCGCGGCAAAGCCGCGTACACAGATGTTACCCACCCCCTAAATCCCCCGCCTGTGCAGGGGACTTTTGTGTCGGAACCCGCAAAGACATATGGCTTTGGGATACCGTTAGTGTGAAATTGTATGTAATCACCTTCTTTCTTTTTTAGCAATCATTATTTGCGGCTGTTCGCCGACAAATACCAGTACGCGCCGCCGACGAACAATGCGCCGCCGACGACATTGCCCAATGTCGCAGGAATCAAGTTGTCGATTACGAAATCCGCGATGGAAACTTCCGCGCCGCACATCATTCCCAATGGAATGAAAAACATGTTGGCAATACTGTGTTCATAACCGAGTGCGACAAAGCACATTACAGGAAACCACAGTCCGATTATCTTGCCGGCGGCACTTTGAGATGCGAATCCGAGCCATACGGCAAGGCAGACGAACCAGTTCGCCCCTACCCCTTTCAAAAATACATTTATCCAAGGTATCGACACTTTGAATTCCGCCATCGAGACTATCGCGCCGCGCCATACATCGGACAGCAGACCTGCCTGATACACCATCACATAGGCAAAGAACAGCGCGCCTATAAAATTGCAGAGATAGACGACAGTCCAGTTTCTCAATACCGCTCCGATTCCGTACCGGCGGTTCATCAAACCGGGTATCAATACGGCATTGTTTCCGGTGAACAGTTCCGCGCCCGCGAAAACTACGAGAATAAGTCCGAGAGGGAACATCATTCCGGACAGCAGCCGCTGCATCGCCGGATTGGCAGCAGTAATCTCCGGAAAGCCGTATCCTATTATCAATGACAGTGTTCCGCCCATAGCGATATAGATGCCCGCAAGTATTCCGGCGACAATAAGTTTGCCCGAAGGCATTCCCAATTTGTTTTCTGCGGCACTCTCGGCGATTTCGATTACTCGTGAAGGGGTGTTCAGGCTCATAGCGAAAATGTTTTGTGCAAATCTAATTAAAAATGGCGATGCACCCAATACTGCCGACTTTTATCTTTCAAGATATTTTCAACAATCGATATTTTTTATACCTTCGCATATCATGGAAGCGAAACTGGTTCTCGAATTCTCCTCCCGCAACGAATTGAGAGATTGGCTGGCAGGCAATCACGATTCGCATCGGGAAGCGTGGGTGGTATGCAACCGGTCGGGCAAGTCCGACCGCGAGGGACTACCCTATCTCGACATCGTATACGAAGCCTTGTGTTTCGGATGGATAGATTCAACAGTCAAGACCCATGAAAACAGAACGTTGCAGAGGATAACACCGAGAAAAAGCGGCAGCAACTGGACGGAACTCAACAAGGAGAGATGCCGGCATCTCGAACGCTCGGGGCTGATGACCGATGCCGGACGCGCAGTCCTGCCAGACAATATGGATAACGGAGAACCGTGCATGGACGAGAATATCCTCGCACTGCTGCAAAGCGATAAAGCGTTCGCAGATAATTTCGCACGGCTGCCGGATTTATACAAACGCGTCAGAATCGGGAACATCCTGTTAAAATTCGGCAAAGACCATAATACATATCGCCGAAGACTTGAAAAATTCATCGACTGCACCCGCCGCGGAGTCATGTACGGCGAATGGAACGACGGCGGCAGACTGTTACAAGATTTACAAAAATAGATTACCTTTGCATGTGAAAACAATATTATCATGAAACGCATACTTATATATATATTGACAATCGCCGCGCTCGCCGCATCGTCGTGCCGCACCGAGCGCAAATACGACAACACGATGTTCGTATCGATTGCACCGATAAAGCAAATCGTAACCGAGATTGTCGGCGACGATTTCGACGTGGAGATTCTCGTACCTGCCGGAGCATCGCCCGAGACATTCGAGCCGACGCCAAAACAGTTTATCGCACTGAACGATGCGCGACTTATTTTCAGTACCGGTTTACTCGATTTCGAGAATAACCTGCTGGGCAAATTGCAGGACAAAAGCAAAATCATAGATTTGAGCAAAGGCATAGAACCGATAGCGGGCTGCTGTTCGCATCACCACCACGGCAAGCATTGTTCGCACGGCATCGACCCGCATATATGGTGTTCGCCGAAAGAGTTGATGATAATGGCGGAGAATGCCTTCGAGGCGATATCCGTCGCACTGCCCGACTCGGTCGGAAAATATGCACCGCGTTATGACGCGCTCTGTCAGAAACTGCTGGAACTCGACGAAGAGGTTGCCGAAATGTGCCGCTGTTCGTCCAACTCCTATTTCATCATCTATCATCCGGCACTCACCTACTTCGCCCGCAATTACGGCATCGAGCAGGTATCGGTCGAGAACGAAGGCAAGGAGGCGAGCGCGAAACGGCTGGGCGAAATTATCGCGACTGCACGGCGCGACGGAATCCGGCACGTATTCTACCAGTCGCAATTCCCTCGTTCGAGCGTCGAAATCATCTGCGACGACATAGGCGCGGATGCCGTCGAAATAGACCCGCTGGCAGAAGATGTCATACATGAGATAAAACGCATAACATCGCTAATAACCGAGTAGTTATGTCGGCAATAATATCTCTGCGCGATGTAGGCGTACGCTACGATGACTACGCGGCGTTGGAACACGTTTCGCTCGATATATTCGACGACGATTTTCTCGGCATAATAGGTCCGAACGGCGGCGGAAAAACCACGCTGATAAAGAGCATTCTCGGAACTGTGCCGCATTCGGGAACAATAACTTTCTCGCCGGAACTCAATATCGGCGGCAAACGTCATATAGGCTACATGCCGCAGCAATCGGATTTCGACCGCAACTTTCCAATATCGGTAAAAGAGGTCGTCATGTCGGGGCTGCAATCCGAAAAGGGATTTCTACATCGTTACAATCGCACGGACAAAACCCGTGCGCTCGAACTTCTCGAAATGGCGGGCATTGCCGAAATCGCCGACCGGCAAATCGGCGAGATTTCGGGTGGTCAGTTACAGCGCACACTGCTCTGCCGCGCGATAATACTGTCACCCAAACTGCTTATTCTCGACGAGCCGGCGAATTTCGTGGACAACCGTTTCGAGAACGAACTGTATACCCTACTGCGGCGGCTGAACGAAAAAATGGCAATCGTGATGGTTTCGCACGACGTCGGCACCATCACGAGCGTCGTGAAAAACATCGTCTGCGTAAACCGTTCGGTACACCGCCACGACTCCAACATCATCACGCAGGAGCAACTCGACAACTACCAGTGTCCGATACAGATTGTATCGCACGGTCGCGTCGCCCACACGGTACTCGGCATGCACGAACACTGACGGAAGCACTATCCGAAAAAGATTATTATTTATTAAAGACTTTAAGGTCCTTAGGGGCTTTAACGACGTTTTAACACCGGTTAAAAATACAATTTCCCAATCTGCAACAAACAAAATTATGTTTCCGCGCCATCCGCTATTGCACGGAAACTTTGTTTTTCTGAACTTTGCAACGAAAAATTTAAGCAATACACCGAGTGAGTTGTTTGTTTTTCGGAAACATTTTCTAATTTTGTACCGTCATCGGCAGCGATGACTACATATTATTGCGAAAGTGTTTCGCTGAATCCTTGGCAAGAAATCTGGAAAATTTCACGGACAAAGGGATAGGCACTACAAACACTCATTTGCTTGCGTAGATTGTATCTATTCCGATATATATCTGCCCAAGTGTGGTGTGTTGCTTATTTTTGTTCGGGCATTCCAGAGCCTCTTGTCAGATAAGCGAACGACTCCACACTTTCTTTTTATACATAACCCGCCAAATATGGGGTCGGTGCGGCAAAAAAATAAATTTTATGCGTTCACCTCCATAGTAAAGATTAGCGTTTACAGAATGCGACACCCAAACACGAAACTTATATATCAAATTTATTAAAACCAAAAAATCATGAAAAATTTATTTTATTCCATATTTACATTCTTTGTAATTGTACTTTTTTGTTCATGCGATAAAAAAGATTCAAACCCAATTGATGAAAATGCCACAATCATCGGCACCTGGAAATTAATTTCTGTTATAACACCGAACGGGACAGAAACCGGAGATGAAGGCGTTGACGAGATATTTTATTTCGGTGAGGATGGTTCCGGATATTATCAAGTTATTGACGGATATGACTCCAAAGATAATTTCCGCTATGAAAGAGTTGAAAACACTTTAACAATGACTTATTCATCACATAAAAAACAGTTCAACATTACAAAACTGAATGAGTCCGAATTAAATCTTTATTATATAGGCAAAAACATAGATTGGAATACAGGTGAAGAAGAAGATTGGAATGAGACCTGGATTCTAAAAAGAGAATAAATATTTATTGTGTACTATTAACAATTTATTAAACAACTCAAACAATGAAAAAGATTATATTCGCAATCGTAATATCAATTGCAATAGCATTCAATGCATCGGCGCAAAATCAGTACGACGACGTGGTTTATTTGAAAAACGGCTCTGTAATTCACGGTGTTATTATCGAGCAGGTTCCGAATCAAGAAATCAAGATTCAAACGAAAGACGGTAATATATTCGTCTATAAAATTGATGATGTACAGAAAATGACGAAAGAAGTTTCTAAACCGACCATTAACCAATACCAGCAACAACGCAAACCTGTTGTGTATTATGCACAAAGTCCAAAGCCGCAAAAACAACCGAAAGAGCCGAAAATCAGAGACCCGTTCTTCGTCAAATATTCGGGTGATGTAAATATCGGATTTGCAACGGGTTCTAAAACCGACATCGCTTATTATGATATAATGGACGAAGAACCGGAAAAATCAACGATTAAGTCAAATTTTTCTCGTCCGATTTTCTCAACTACTCATGGTGTACAGATTTATAAGTATGCATTTGTAGGCGCAGGAGTAGGTTTACAATATATGTATGGTCGAATGCTTAAAGATATTGATGAATCAGATCGCTGGAAAACCTTATTGATTCCTATATATCTTAATCTAAAAGGCATGTATCCGATTAACGAGAAATTGACACCATTCGTTACATTAAGTCTCGGATACAGTGTAGCAGTTCCGACAAATAGCGAACTTTCCAGTAAGATTACTTATTATGACGAAACCATTACATCCAAATTAAACGGAGGTTTTCACTGTGAATTCGGTGTAGGTCTACGAGTAAAAAAGTTTAATTTCAGTTTGGGTTTACAGCATCAAAGACTAAATTATATATATGAAGAAAAAGGTGAGTATGATGTCGATAGAGATGAAACAAGATACCGTAATACATCGTTTTATTTTAATGTAGGTGTCAATTTTTAATCAAATAAAAATATTTCCTTGCAATATATTGATATTACAGGGAATCAGCAAGCGTTAAACATCACAAATCGCCCTCTTTTCTATTGCAGTCGCACCTAAATTGGTGCGACTGCAATTGTTTTATACTGATTTACAATAACGATGAAGTATCTTGCAAAGATATATACAATATTTTATTGTATCACCTGAAAATGGTCCGAAATGCCTTACATTCCGTAAGCAGAATGAAGAAATAATATTCATCATGGATATTTTCCGGTAAAAAGCAACAAATGCGGGTTTGCAGATAGTTCGTAGCGCGATAATTTAATGTCGGCAATATTGCCGTAACATTAAAATTATCAAAACTATGACACAAGTCAAAGACATTGTATGGCGTATTCTGATTGCTCAGAAAATTCACGAAATCTATTGCGAAAAGACGAATTCCGCACGGTGCAAAAGGAGAGCGCACGACCTTTTCGGAAAATATCTTTGTTCGGTAGATTACAACACATTTTGCAGATATTTGAGGACGGAGGTGCCGGACATGTACGTATTGCCGCCATGGGTCGTTGTCGGTCTGAACTGCATGGTACTGGCGCATATGAAGCATCCGATACCGCTGACCGAAGATGAAGCAGAGGAGTTCATGGAGGAGATTGCAACTACTTTGTAAATTTAGTGCCGCCATAGTTGGCGGCACTAAATTCTTTAAGGTCTTTAAAGTCTTTAAGGACCTTAAAGAAAAAGTATCCGTTGCATAGGATTTTCTATGCAACGGATATTTTCTGCTGACACTCGTTAGGCGTTGATTGCGCTGAGTTTCTCGAAGAGTTTGCCGAACGACTCGACCATTTCGGCACGCAAAGCCGCATAGTACTTGCGGACGAGCGACTTGTTTTTAGGCTCGGTCGGATTGCTTGCCTTGTGATACAATTCGTTGCGGAGTTCCACGCCCTCCTGCATAACCGCGAATATCTCCTGCTCCTTGGTCGGCTGGAAATAGATTGCCATGTCGCAATCGAAAACCAACTCTTCCAAACGATAGTCAATCTCCTTTTTCAGATTTCTTAAATTTGCCATAACATTTATAATTTAATCGTTACACTCTCAAAGTCGAACCCGAATACGCGCGCGGCACAATCCGCACATGTCCGCATCCAATCCGTATAATGTAATGCAAAGATAAGAATAACTCGCGATTAAACAAACCCGAACGGAAATTTTATTTAATTTATCGATTTGCATCGATAAATTAACCGCTAACGGCGTCTGCTGCGACGGTCGTAGCAATCGTCCTCGGGGCGCACGTCGATGACGATTCCCGTTTCCTCCTCCTCGATAATCATTACCGGCTGAGGTTTCGGCTGCGGCTGTTCCGTAACAACAGGTTCGGCAGGTTTAGGGGGCTGTACGGCAACCGTACGGTCGATGACCACATCCTTTTTATAGTCGAACGTCGCGGTTGCATAACGCATTTTGGGCAGCACCTCGGTTTTCAGATATTCCCACGCCTCCGGCATCTGTCGCAAATGACGCTCCTTTTCCGCTTCGGAATATCCGCTGCTCAATATGCGAAGCACTTCGCCGCGGTCGCTTATCGACGAATTTTCCACGGCAGGCACGCAATCTTTCCATGTCAGAGCCTTGGATGTAACGGTTACGCCGTATGCAGGACGATAATTGGTTTCGACATACTGTTTCAACGCAGCCGCACGCTTCGCTGCCAGAGCCGCATTGAACTTCGGATTACCGTCCGGCGACGAATAGCCCGCGACAGAAGCGGACGAAATATGCATCAGCGAATCGGACGAACTGCCGATAAAACAGCCCATATCGGAGAGTTGCACCGAGTTGTCGGAGAAAGTCTTCGCGATATTCGACAGATTGATGGCATAGTAGACCGAGAATGAAGCGTCTTTCCCCGTCTTGTCCTTCACGAGGTACTTGCTTACGATGTAATCGCCGTTGCGCGTCTGCGACAACAACACGGTATCGCACCCGCATTGTTTCGGAGCGGTCTTGCCGCACTGCGCCGCAGCCTGCAACGTAAACAGCAGCGCAATCCCGAGTGTAAAAATAATTCGTTTCACGATCGTTTTGTTTTTGGTTTATCGCCGTATGCAATCCAACAATCAAGCCACGAGCGGGAAAGTCTGCATAAGCGGAGATGGTTACAAATCATTTTATTTAGTATATTTGTACTCGAATACGGATTGAGAAATGGCGGCAAAGGAGAAAAAAGACGCTAACGACATGAGTTTCTTCGAGCATCTCGACGAATTGCGACCGCGCATCGTGCGGTCGGTAATCGCCGTTGCGGTGCTGATGGTCGCGGCGTTTTTAGCCAAGGATGCAATAATGGCGATAGTCATGGGACCGAAATCGCCCGACTTCCCGACCAACGCGGCAATGGGCATGCTCGCGGATGCCACCGGGTCGGACGCACTGCGCATAAACAGCGGCGACCTGACGCTCATCAACACGTCGATGGCGGGGCAACTGAACATGCACATCATGATTGCGTTCTATGCCGCGCTGATACTCTCGCTACCCTACGTTTTGTTCGAACTATGGGGTTTCGTCAAACCCGCCCTCAACGACAACGAACTGAAAAACGGACGGATATTCTTCTTTAACGTAACACTGTGCATGATTGTCGGCGTACTGTTCGGCTACTTCGTACTCGCACCGCTCTCGGTGAACTTTCTCGGCGGATACACGGTCAGCGACGAGATACGCAACCTAATCGACGTCGGGTCGTACATTTCGCTCGTCATGAACATGTCGCTCGTATGCGCGCTCGTGTTCGAACTGCCCGTACTCGTCTATTTCCTTTCGCGGCTCGGCATACTTACGGCAGCATTCATGCGCAAATACCGCCGCCACGCAATAATAATTCTTGCAGTCGGCGCGGCGATAATCACGCCTCCCGACATCATCAGCATGATTCTGGTAGTCATACCGATGTACCTGCTCTATGAATTGAGCATCGGTATCGCGACACGCAACGAGAAACGGGTCGCCGAATAAAATTTACACTCGGAGAGTACAATTTCAAAAACTATCGCTATATTTGCACCCGAAATAAGATTTCAGGGCAGGGTGTAATTCCCTACCGGCGGTGATAGTCCGCGACTCCCGAAAGGGACTGAATCGGTGGAATTCCGATACCGACGGTTAAAGTCCGGATGAAAGAAATCGTATATTCGCATCGTCGGTGCGTACCTGTTCATATTCGGGTATCGTCGTGCGTGCAGATGGGTATATGGGTCCTGATGTCTGACATCGGGACTTTATATTTTTATACGCTATATGAAGAAATATCTTTTAACCCTTCTCGCATCGGTCGCACTGCCGGCATTCATTTTCGCCCAGACGACCACATCCGCAATTTCGGGCAGAATCACGGCTGCCGACGGCACGCCGCTCGCAGGAGCATCAATCATGGCTATCCACATGCCGACCGCAACGCAGTACGGTACGACTGCGGATACAAACGGTTTGTATCGGTTGAACGGAATTAGGGTCGGTGGACCGTACACCATCGAAATATCGTTCGTCGGATACAAAGATGCGAAATATGAAAACATCCGTCTCGAACTCGGCGAGACGAAAGAGATAAACGTCTCACTGAAAGAGAGTGCAAATTCTATCGAAGCCGTAGCCGTAATGTGCTACTACCCTGTACACAACATGAATACTAACAATTTCAACAACTCGGTTATCGAAAAGATGCCGACCATTTCACGTTCGATATACGACATAGCACGGCTGACGCCGGAAGCGATGGTGTCGAAAGACGGAGGAATCTCGATTGCGGGCGCGAACAGCCGCTACAATACGTTCCAGATAGACGGCATCGTCAGCAACGACATCTACGGTCTGACATCGTCCGGCACGAACGGCGGACTCGCGGACGCCAACCCTATTCCGCTTGACGCAATAGATAAAATCCAAATAGTCATCGCTCCGTTCGACGTGCGTCAGAGCGGATTTACGGGCGGAGGCATAAATGCCGTAACCAAATCGGGAACCAACTCGTTCCGCGGCACGGCATACACATATTACAACAATCAGGATTTCTACGGCAAAAACGCCGACAGCGGAATCAAACTGCCGAAGCAATCGACGCAGATTTACGGAGTATCGCTCGGAGGACCTATCGTGAAGAACAAACTTTTCTTCTTCGTGAACGGAGAGTTCGACTACAATTCGTCGCCGTCGTCGTTCTATGCCGGCTACTCGCCGCTTTCGATAACGGCGGAGGATGCACAGAAAATCGCAGACCGCTACGAAGAACTTACCGGTTACGACGGCGGCGGATACGGGCATCGCAATGTAGTGAAGAAATCGGGCGCACTCGTAGCCCGTCTGGACTGGAACATCAACGCCCGTCATAATCTGACGCTGCGGTACAACTATCTGAACGCCTCGATGGACAACTACTCCAACAGTGCGGCGGCGTTCAGTTTCAACGGTTCGGCATACGCGCTCTCGAATCAGACGCATTCGCTGGTTGCCGAACTCAACTCCCGCATATCCAAGTCCGTTTTCAACGAATTGAGAGTCGGCTACAACCGCATCATCGACGGCGGAGAGTCTGACCGTCTGCTGCCTTACGTGCAGATAAACAAACTCTCGGACGACAACAGCGGCGACAAGAACAACAATATCAGAGTGATGATAGGCACCAATCCGTACAACGGCATGAACCACCTCGAACAGAACTCGATATCCGTAACCGACAACGTATCGATATACGCGGGCAATCACGCCATAACCGCCGGCACCCACAACGAAATCTTCACCAACGAGGTAACGTATGTAGCCAACGCCTTCGGCTCGTACACCTACAACACTCTCGACGACTTCCTCAAAGACAACTCGTCGGCATACGTCCGCAACTATCCTATCGGCAATCCTGCCATATACACGTCGTCAGCACAATTCGGGCTTTATATTCAGGACGAATGGTCGGCAGCCCGCAACTTCACGCTGACATACGGCATCCGCGCCGACATTCCGGTAATCTTCGACACGCCGAACGAAAATCCCGTGTTCAACGCGTGCGAAATCGCCGTGAAATACGGCATCCGCACCGACAGCAAGCCGAAAGCCCGCATCATGCTCTCTCCGCGCATCGGATTCCGCTGGAAGGCGGTCGTCATCGACGGATATACGGCTACACTGCGCGGCGGAGCAGGAATCTTCACGGGCAAAGTCCCGTTCGTATGGATTAAGAACTGCTTCTCGAACACCGGAACGACCCAGCGGGGATACGCGCTCTACAATGCCGCCACTCCGGCATTCGGCGAAGAGCCGAGCGGCGAGACAGTATCCAATCCTGCAATCCATACGGTAAGCCCCGACTTCAAGTATCCGCAGGTTTTCAGAGCGAATCTGGCACTGGAACAGCGGCTGCGCAGCGGCTGGCGGTTCACGGTCGAGGGCATATTCTCGAAAACGTTCAACAACATGCTTGTCGAAAATCTCGTGGCGCAGGACAAGGGCAATAAACTCTACGCCGTATCTGCCGATATGGCGAACGCCGACAACACGACGGTGTTCTACGACTCGTCAGCCAATGCGCAGTTCTCGTCGATATACTATCTGAAAAATACGAACAAAGGCTATTCATACTCCGTTTCGGCTTCGGTATTCAAGCACTTCGGTTTCGGAATGGACATATCCGCCGCCTACACGTTCGGACATTCGTATACGGTGATGGACGGCATCTCTGCTCAGGCTCCGAGCAACTGGGGACGCTGCTATGCCGCCGAATCCAACAACGCGGGATTGAGTTATTCGCTGTTCGACGTGCCGCACAAGGTTACGGCTTCGGTTTCGTACACCAAGCGTTACGCCCGCTATTTCGGCTCTACCGTTTCGCTCGTCTACCAAGCCTACTCGGGCATGCGCTACTCGCTGACTTATTATCAGAACAGCCTCGACGTTAACGGCGACTCCTATCGCGGCAACACACCGATGTACATACCTACCAAATCGGAACTCGGAGCGATGCGGTTCGAGAACGACGAGCAGCGCGAAAATTTCGACAAATTCATCGAAAGCGACCGCTATCTGCGAAGCCATCGCGGACAATACTCTGCCCGCAACGCCATGCAGACTCCGTTCGAGCATCACCTCGACCTGCATTTCGCGCAGGACTTCTACTTCGGAGCGACGACGGGTCGCAAACTCCAACTGACGCTCGACATTCTGAATTTCGGCAATCTGCTCTGCAAGGACTGGGGCGCATCCTATTACCAGTCGGCATGGAAAGCGTCGCCGGTAGAGGTTTACGCGCTCGACGACGACGGCGCAGGCAACAAGACGCCGCAATACCGATACCGCGGTGCGACGGTTTCCAAAAACGACCTGCTTTCGCGCTGGCACATGCAGGTAGGCGTAAGGGTTATATTCTAAACGACGAAAAGGCTGCTTTCGGGCAGCCTTTTTCTTTCCCGCACCGACGCATAAACACCGCCATGCCGATTTATTTTTGCGACTGTCCGAATTTTGAATTATCTTCGCAGTTATGGAGAGCAGACTGCGCGACATACTTAAAAAATATTGGGGGTACGACGATTTCCGACCGATGCAGCGCGAAATCATCGAATCCGTGATGTCGGGTCGCGACACGCTCGCCCTTATGCCTACGGGCGGCGGAAAATCGATAATCTACCAGTTGCCGACGCTTGCGAACGAAGGATTGTGCATCGTCGTAACCCCGCTTATCGCGCTGATGAAAGACCAGGTAGACCGTCTGCGACGCCGCGGGATACAGGCAGTGGCGATACATTCGGGAGTCGCCGCACGGCAGATAGACATCGCGCTCGACAACTGCGTATACGGCGACGTGAAATTCCTCTATCTCGCTCCCGAACGACTGGCGTCCGAGACGTTCCGGCTGCGCGTACAGCGCATGAACGTCTCTCTGCTGGCGGTAGACGAGGCGCACTGCATCTCGCAGTGGGGCTACGATTTCCGCCCGTCGTATCTGCGAATCGCCGAACTGCGGCGGCTTATACCCGACACTCCTATACTCGCGCTGACGGCATCAGCCACGCCGACGGTCGCCGAAGACATAATGCGTCATCTCCGATTCGCCGAACCGAATATCATGCGCAGTTCGTTTTCGCGACCGAACCTGTCGTATGCCGTGCGGCACGTGGACGACAAGAACGGGCAACTGATGCGGATAATAAACAACGTGGACGGCTCGGGAATAATATACGTGCGACTGCGCGAAGCCGCCGAGAAAGTCGCGGCATACTTGCAGGAGAACGGCGTTTCGGCGAGTTATTACCACGGCGGACTGCCCCACGCCGAACGCTCGATAAGACAGGACGAATGGGTATCGGGCAAGACACGGATAATGGTGGCTACCAACGCATTCGGAATGGGTATCGACAAGGCGGACGTGCGGTTCGTAATACACTATTCGATGTGCGATTCGCTCGAAAGTTACTATCAGGAGGCGGGGCGTGCAGGACGCGACGGCAAGCGCAGTTATGCGGTGCTTCTGGTCGCCCCCGACGACGATTCGCGGGTGCGCAAGCGGTTCGAGCAGGAGTTTCCGAAACTGGAAATCGTCAAATCCATATACGAACGGGTATGCTCCTATCTGCAAGTCGCAATAGGCGACGGCTATCAGGCGTCGTTCGTATTCAACATCCACGATTTCTGCGCCCGCGAGCATCTTTACGGCGGAACGGTCGTGAGCGCGCTCAAACTCTTGCAGCAGAACGGCTATCTGACGCTTACCGAAGAGAGCGAGAATCCCGCACGGCTGATGTTCCGCGTAAGCCGCGACGACCTCTACAAATTGCGTCTCGAACGCAACAGTTTCGACGCGATACTGCGCACCATACTGCGTCTTTACGACGGCATATTCACCGAATTCCGCGCAATCGACGAGTTTCAAATCGCCACTGCGAGCGAACGACCGCAGGAAGAGGTTCACTGTCTGTTGAAATCGCTGTGGCGGATGCACGTGATACGCTACATACCGGCGAACACATCGCCGATGATATTCTTCGACGAAGAGCGTCTGCCGCTCGAAAACGTCTACATAGCCCCAGAAACGTACTCGCGCCGCAAGGAGTTGATGACCGAGCGTTTCGAGAACATGCTGCATTACGCCAACAACGAAAGCGAATGCCGCAGCATGATAATCGAACGGTATTTCGGCGACGAAAATTCGTCGCCGTGCGGTGTATGCGACGTCTGTCTGAAAAACAGACGCAAGAAACCGGCGGCGGAAATCGGCGAAGCGGACATACTTTCGGCAATCGATGCCGGCACCGCGACGGTAAAGGAGTTGGTAGACGAATTCAGATGCGAATCCGAAATTATCATCACCGTCATCAAACGGATGCTGGGCGACGGCAGAATCGCAATGGACGACGAAGGACGTCTCTTCCGCCGATAAAAAACGTGTTTTGTCCGACACCCTGTCGATGCCGCCACTCGGAAGCCGCAGAATCGCCTGAAAAGCGGCAAAAATCGCAAAATTCATCGTCAGCGTCCAAAAGACAGCACGAAAATCGGGGGCAAAATTGCTTATTCGGAAAATAATCGTTAAATTTGCGCGTGTATGAATAGGGAAATTCGCATGCGCAGGAAGATTTTCATATCGGCATTGATGGTTGTCGCAACGGCATTCGGCGTTCAGGCGCAGGAGCGTTCGGAGTACGACGCCCTGATAAATAGCGCGCAGGAACATCTGCGCAGCAACCGCAACGAAGCCGCGTTGAGGGATTATATAAAGGCGTTCCGCATTTCGGAGCAGCCGGCGTATCACCTCTACAATGCCGCTTGTGCCGCCGCCAAGTCCTATCATGTCAAGCAGGCATACCAGTTGCTGTTCCGCCGGTTGGAAATCGACAAGGAGTGGCACTCGGAGAATCTCGCGACGGACAACGATTTGGCGATGCTGCATTACGACAAGCAGTGGAGCGTCCTGCTGGACTCGATGAAAGTCCGCAACGAAAAATACGAGAGCCGGTTCGACAGGGAGTTGCGAGGCACGCTCAAAAAGATAATGAGCGACGACCAGGATGTACGTCTCGAATACGTTTCGGCGCAAATCATGCGCGCGTCGGAGGAGAAGATGAACGAGTTGTCGGCGAAGATGACGAGAATCGACAGCATCAACCAAGCCAAGATTGCCGGAATATTCGACAAGTACGGCTGGCTGGGCAGCGAAAAGGTCGGCGATGCCGCACCGGTGCAGTTCTACATATTACAGCACGCGCCCGTGAAGATGCAGATAAAGTACAAATCGAAAGTGCAGAAAGGTGTCAAATGCGGGGACATTCAGCCGTCGGAGTATGCCGAGTTCGAAGACCGCATAGCGATACTGTCGAAGAAAAAGCAGACATACGGCACACAGATTCTCTACGACGACGAGGGGAAACCCTACGTTGCGGAGTGCGCCAGTCCGCAGAAGGTGAACGACCTGCGCAAGAGGGTCGGGCTGCCGCCGATGAGCGAATATCTCGAACGCTGGGGGCTTAAATGGGAATATTGACAAGCAAACAATAACAAACAAAACATAGACTTAAACTTATAGGTAAATAATTTATGCTTACGGAAGAAGAAAAAAATGCAGGTTTGTCCGGTCGTATCGAACAGGTCAATATCGAAGAGCAGATGAAAACCGCCTACATCGACTACTCGATGTCGGTAATCGTTTCGCGTGCATTGCCGGACGTAAGAGACGGTCTGAAACCGGTGCATCGCCGAATACTTTACGATATGAGTGCGGAACTCAACCTCTACTCCGACAAGCCGACACGTAAATCGGCACGTATCGTCGGTGATGTTCTCGGTAAATTCCACCCGCACGGCGACGTTTCGGTTTACGACGCGATGTGCCGTCTGGCTCAGGACTGGTCGATGCGTTATCCGCTGGTCGAAGGTCAGGGCAACTTCGGTTCAATGGACGGCGACTCACCGGCTGCAATGCGTTACACCGAGGCGAGAATGCAGAAAATAACCGACGAAGTGATGGCGGACATCGACAAGGAGACCATCGACTGGACGCTCAACTTCGACGACACGATTCCCGAACCGACCGTACTGCCAACCAAGATTCCGCTGCTTCTCGTGAACGGAGCGAGCGGTATCGCCGTCGGCATGGCGACCAACATGGCTCCACACAACCTCGGCGAGGTTATCGACGCATGCTGCGCATACATCGACAATCCGCAGTGCGAGTGTGAAGACCTGCTCCATTTCGTCAAAGGTCCGGACTTCCCGACGGGAGGTATAATCTACGGCTACGAAGGCGTCAGAGAGGCTCTCCTCACGGGTCGCGGTCGCGTAATCATGCGCGCCAAGACCGAAATCGAGACCACCCCTACCGGACGCGAACTGATAGTCATCACTGAGATTCCTTACATGGTGAACAAGGCGGAGATGATAAAGCGCATCGCCGAACTCGTTACCGAGAAGAAAATCGACGGCATATCCAACGTGAACGACGAATCCGACCGCGAGGGAATCCGCGTGGTGGTTCACTTGAAGCAGGATGCCGTAGCGAGCGTGGTACTCAACACGCTGTTCAAACTTACGCCGTTGCAGTCGTCGTTCGCGGTGAACAACATCGCACTCGTGAACGGTCGTCCGGTGCTGCTCAATCTGAAAGACCTGATAAAGCATTTCGTAGACCACCGCCACGACGTGGTCGTCCGCCGCACGCGCTACGACCTGCGCAAGGCGGAGGAGCGTCTGCACATCGTACTCGGACTGCTTATCGCCCAAGACAATATCGACGAAGTAATCCACATAATCCGCTCGTCGAAGAGCGTGGACGAGGCTAAAAGCCGCCTGACAGAGAAATTCGGATTGAGCGATTTGCAGACTGCGGCTATCGTCGAAATGCGTCTGCGCGCCCTGACGGGTCTCGAACACGGCAAACTCACAGCCGAGCGCGACGAGTTGCAGAAGAACATCGACTATTTCAAGGACGTTCTCGCCAGCGAGCCTTTGCAGTTGCAAATCGTCAAGGACGAACTCATCGAGATTCGCGAGAACTATGCGGACGAACGCCGTTCGGAGATTGTCTATGCTTCGGAGGAGTTCAATCCGGAAGATTTCTACGCCGACGACGAAATGGTAATCACCATCTCCCATCTCGGCTACATCAAGCGCACCTCGCTCGCAGAATACCGCACCCAGAACCGTGGCGGTGTCGGCGTCAAGGGAAGCGCGACGCGCGACGAGGATTTCATCGAGCATATCTACGTCGCATCGATGCACAACACGATGATGTTCTTCACCGAGAAGGGTCGCTGCTACTGGTTGAAGGTCTACGAGATTCCGGAGGGAACGCGCTCGTCGAAAGGACGCGCAATCCAGAACGTCATACAGATAGAGCCGAACGACAAGGTTCGCGCATACATCAACTGCAAGCGTCTGAACGACCCCGAATACGTCGAGAACAACTATATAATAATGTGTACCAAGAACGGTACCATCAAAAAGACCAAACTCGAAGCGTATTCGCGTCCGCGCGCGAACGGTGTTAATGCAATCGTAATCCGCGAGGACGACCAACTCATCGAGGCAAAACTCACAAGCGGAAAGGCTGAAATCATGATAGCATCCCGCGAAGGAAAGGCTATCCGCTTCAACGAAGACACTGTCCGTCCGGTAGGTCGCACGAGTATGGGTGTTCGCGGAATCGCGCTCGAAGAGGGCAACGATGCAGTCGGCATGATATGTGTCGAGCCAGACAGCAAGCAGGATGTGCTGGTGCTTTCGGAGAACGGATTCGGAAAGCGCACCGATTTGGACGAATACCGAATCACCAACCGCGGCGGCAAGGGTGTAAAGACCATCAACATTACCGAAAAGACGGGACAACTCATCTCGATACAGGCGGTAACCGACCAGAACGACCTGATGATTATCAACCGTTCGGGAATCACGATTCGCACGTCTGTCGAGCAGATTCGTGTCGCCGGACGCGCAACGCAGGGTGTGAAAATTATCAACCTGCGCGAAGGCGACGCAATCGCATCGGTAATGGCTGTACCTAAGAGCGAAGACAACGAAGTGGAGACCGCGGATGCCGAAATCAATGCCGGCGAAACCGCAGGCGGCAATTCGGGAGAGACGCCGAATACCGACGGTAACGAATAAACAGTGCAATAAAACAAACTAACAAAACGTTTTACTGATATGAAAAAGGTAATTTCAATTATGGCGATTGCAATGGTGCTGGCAGCACCTGCCGCCATGGCTCAGAAGATTAACGAATCGGCTGTCCGTGCCAAGATGGAGAAATCCGAGGCGGAAATCAATGACGCTAAAAAGGCTGTTAAAGCCGCAACGTGGCTCAATCGCGCCAAGATTTACAGCGATGCGATAACCGAGCCTACGAAGAGTCTTTTCGGCGGTCTGGACGCTACCATGCTCCGCATCGCAATGGGCGAACCGGAGGATGTACAGGAGACGAAGGATGCAAGCATCTGGGTTTATCCTTGGGTAAAGGTATACATCAAAGGCAACAAGGTGAGTGCTTGGGAGCAGACGAAGGAGATTGACCCGAATGCGTTCGAGACTGTCAAGAATGCGTATTTGAAGGCTTACGAACTCGACCCTAAAACCGCTCCTAAAATCAAAGCGGCACTCGACGCGCTTATCAACTATTATTCGCAGTTGGGTTCGGCAAGCATCGACATTCCGAACTACAAGGCTTCCGTAGATGCCTACATCAAGGCTGCCACGTTGCAGGAGAATCCGGTTTACAGCAAGGTAGACCCGCAATACTACTTCTATGCAGGTCAGTTGGCTGCGTTCCTCGGTGCGGAAGACGTCAAGTATTTCGCGCTCGGTGAGCAGTATCTCAACAAGGCGCAGGAACTCGGCTATATGGACGAGAACGGAAACCTCTACTACTTCCTGTTCCACTGCTACTACGGACAGAAAGACGCCGACAAGGAGAATGTGATAAAGGCTAAAAACACTCTTCTCGAAGGAATCGGCAAGTTCCCTAAAAACGAACGTATCCTCGACGGTCTGATGCAACTCTACACCTCGGAGGAGGGCGTAGGCGACCCAGCCGACCTCGTATCGCTTATCGACAAGGCTCTGGCGGAGACTCCGGACAATCCTGATTTGTGGTTCGGTCGCGGACGAGTATTCTTCAAACTCAAAAACTATGACGAGTGCATCGTTTCGTTCCAGAAAATCAACGAAATCAAGCCGAACGACTACGACACCAACTTCTACCTCGGCTATTTCAACATCGCCAAAGGCGACGACATGAACAAGGAGTTCAACTCCAAACTCGACTCTTACAGCACCGAGGAGTACAAAGCCGCGAGAAACGAGGTTACCGCCGCTTACATGAAGGCAGTCCCTTATTTGGAGAAGGCTCTCGAACTGCGTCCGGACAATGTCGACTGCGCACAGTATCTCAAAGAGTTGTGCTTCCGTCTGCGCGACGAGGAGGGAATGACGGACAAATACAACAAGTACAACGCCATCTACAAGAAACTCAAAGGCATCGAGTAATCAATTAACGTATTACCGTATTGCAACAGGCTGCCGAATCTCGGCAGCCTGTTGTGTTTTCAGGGTGTTATCGTTAATGTCCTTAAAGTCCTTGATGACCCTAATCCACCGAATTTGCCATTATTTTTACTGATTTTCATAAAAAACAACTATATTTGTAACGATATGATGCAACTCCATCCCCAACACACTTAAACCATATTACCATGAAAAGCAGACGAATCCTCTCGCTACTTGCAATTCTCTCGTATACGGTCGTACTGTGCGGCTGCACCGAGAAGCCCGAAACCGACCCGTTCGGCATTTCGGACAAGACAGTCGATTTCCCGGATGACGGCGGCGAAAAGAGCATTATAGTGAACACGACGCACGGCTGCACACTCTCGTGCGACGAATATTGGGTAACATTTTCGCCCAAACATATCGAAGCGGGTACGAATACCGTAACCGTCGCGGCTGCCGCCAACATGACAACCGAATCCCGCCAAGCGACCGTAACAATCTCCGACGACAAATCAGGCATATCGGGCAAAATCACGGTAAATCAGGCTGCATCGACCCAACCGCAGAAATACAGGATGATTATCTATACCACAGATGATAACCAACCCACACCCGTTAAAGCCAGTGCTTTCGATGCCAATATAGCCGAACATACTTACGAAAACGGGACCGGCACAATAATATTCGACAGAATGGTAACAAGCATAGGAGACCATGCATTCTGGTGCTGCCATAGTTTGACAAGCATGACTCTCCCTAACAGCATTATGACAATAGAAGAACTTGCATTTGGTGATTGTACAAATCTGACAAGCATCAATATCCCCAACAATGTCAAGTCAATCGGAGAGCAGGCATTTTGGAATTGCAGACTGAAAAGTATAACTATACCGACCGGTGTTACAACAATAGAAGGAGGTGCATTTTCCTTTTGTTCAAATATGACAAGTATCAATATTCCCGCCAGCGTCGCATCAATAGGCAGCAGCGCGTTCAGTAATTGCCGAAGTCTGACAGGAAGCATAACCATACCAGACGGTATTACGACAATAGAAGTATGCACGTTCAGAGCATGCAAATGTTTAGGGAGCATCACTATTCCGGACAGCGTTACATCGATAGGAGAAAAGGCATTCGAATATTGCGAAGGTCTTGCAAGCATCACTATACCGGACAACGTTGCATCAATAGAATACGGAGCATTTTCCAGTTGTAGAGGTCTGAAAAGTTTTTATTGCAAACCGCTGAATCCCCCGACAATAGGTACTTATGTATTGCATGATACATCTGCCGTAATATATGTACCGCGGGCGTCGGTAGAAGCCTACAAGGCTGCGGAAAATTGGAGCGAATACGCCGACAGAATCACAGGTTACGACTTCTGACGACAGCAGGGCATCATTACCACTTTAAGGACTTTGAAGTCGTTAGGGTCGTTAAAGACCTTAGGGACTATAAGCATTATTCAAAAAAAGGCAGCGGGATAATGTACGGTTCCGCATACACCCACGAAAGCATCGGGAAACAATTCGGCAACCATGCAAAATTCATGAGGTACATCGAACGGAAATTCGATATCGAAGTCGATGGCTTTGCGATAGCCGAATCGGGGATAATAATCCTTATGACCGAGCAGAACGGCAGTTCCGTATCCGAGGGCAGCCGCTTTTCTATGAGCCTCCACAATAAGCATTCCGCCTATTCCTTGATTCTGAAACTCCGGCAGGACTGCAAGAGGGGCAACAGCCAACGATATTGCAACTCTATTCGACGAAATGATTTCCACCTCTGTAAGCAATATATACCCTACGATTCTCCCACCATCGGTTTCCGCCACCAATGACAGTTGCGGAATGAATTTCTCCGACACGTGAAGCCGCTCGACCAGCAGTTGCTCCTTATGGTCGCTTTCCCGTACATTCCGAAAAGCGGACTCTATCAAATCAATAATTATAGGTAGGTCGTCATTATGCTCCTGACGAATTTTTACATTCATCATTTCAAGTTTTCGTTAATATGTATGAGGCAGAAACGAGTTTTTCGACTGTGGCACATTCCGATATTCATAAATATTCCGTCATTCGAGATAACGGATGACGGAATACTATATCGGTCGAACTAAACCGTTATTACTCGGCTTTCGGCTCTATATAGATGTAGAACAGCAGCGGAGTATAGCCCAGAACCTCGGTTTTAATACTCGACGTATCTACTGTGGTTGTAGGCATGATATAAGGATTATAGCCGTAATATCCGTAAGCATAACTATTGCCGTAATACATCGAATTAAACATGTTATAGTAATCGTAATAAGGCATCGCTGTCGTGGCGGTCGTAGATGTAGTCGTGGTAGACGTTCCGTTGGAACCGTAAGCGAAAGCGGATGTAGTCAGAATCGCAGCCCACTGACCGTAGTGCATCTTCGGAATGCAGTAAAGCCAGGCATTTATCATATTTTCCGTAGAGCCGTCGGGCGTATAACTTGTGGCTGACGAAGAGCCGCCGTCATCGAACACCAGTTCCTTTATCTCGCTTATATTCGAGTCGAGAACAAAACCGTCGAGGAACCGCACAACATACCATATCTGGGTCGCTCCGTTTTTAGTTACGAGATTGTCTTCCGACATATCGTCTTTCGCGAGCACCTTGCCCTCGAACTTTTCCGCAAGAATACGGTCGATTTCCTTGTCCAGAGCCTCCATATCGGCATATTTGCCGCTATCCTTATACGGGCTCGATATGCTCGTATCGCTTATCTGCGGTTGCAGGTATCGCAAACCGACGTTATTCACCCCCGGTTCGAACTGCAAATTATAATACAGACCTTTCAGTTTCTTGTCGTCTTCGCTCTCATCGGCGGATGCATTGTCCTCAGCCGACGTACCGGTCGTAAGAGCCAGCGTCCAGCCGTTCTGACCGTCGGATTCGTTGTCCGGCGCACCGACGAGAGAGGTTATCATATCGACTTCGAGGTCCGAAGGGTTCTTTACCGTACGCAGCACCTCGACATCGAGAATCATCGGGACATTTCCGTCGAGTGCATACTGACCGCCGAAACCGCCGCTCATATCCACTCCCGATGAAGCGTAGGTTATCGACGACGGTGCATAAAGTCGGATTTTCGAGCCGCGGCGCAACTTGAAGACGTTGCCCTTGCAAATGTCGGAATGGTCGGCAACATACTTGTCGCCGAGCGTTATCTCATTGCGCGCCAGCAGATAGGTACTCTCCAACAATCCGACGGCATTCACCTGTCCGCCGAAATTCAGATACGGAATATAGTGCGTCGTGAGTTCGAACGTACCCTGCATACGAGCCACTGCTTCGTTACGGTTGAGGCAGACGTTGCCGTCGAGGTCATATCCCGTCAGATTATAGAACATCCATACGGAATCCTGCTCCATCGTCGGTTTGTCGCCGAAATCGTTCTTGCCGCCCATATCGGTCTCCTCGCCCCAAGCCAAGACATCAACATAATAATCGCCTTTGGTCTGATGGTTTTCGAGAAGGGCGGGATGATTCTTCTTCATCCATGCACGCAACGCTCTGCTCTCCATCTCCGCTCCGGTAGGCTCATTCTCCTTCACGCAGGATGCGAATACGGCGGCACACAGCAGTGCCGACACGAAAATACGGGTCATATATCCAAATTTCATCATTTTGTAACTCTCAATATCTTTATATACCACGCCACCGACGAATTCTTCGGAACCGTTCCGACGAGACTTTTACCGTATGCCATGTTATAAGTCATATAAATCTGTACCGAATCCTGGTCGCGGCAGCCGACCAGAGCCTGTTCGAGCCCCTTTATCATCTTCGTCGAACCGACGGTAACCGTCAGCGGCTCGGTAGACCAGTCGAGGTGCGCAATCGGATTGACGCTCTGCGATTCGAGTGCGGATATGGTCGAACCGACATTCGACCAGTACACCTCTCTCAACGACGGTTCGGAACTGCCGAAAACATAGGCGTCGAACAGCAAATCCACCGTACTGCCCTGCTCCACCTCGCTCCACTCCTCGCGGTCCGTATTATAATAGGTAGTTATGTAACGGTATGTCGAACGACCGAACTCCGTATAGAACGCCGGATTGTTCTCGATGACGTTCTCCACCTCCGATTCCGGAATCAGACGGCGGGTCGATGTCAGATAACGCACTATATCGGTCTGCTGTTTCGTGAACACATCCTCGTCATCGCCGCATCCGCAAAGGAACGCGAGCGCAAGAATCGCTATGCCGAGGAGTCGTTTCATGGTCGTATAACGTGCAAAGATACTAAAATATTACTTAATATCGAATTAAAACGGTACGTCAGGTCTATAATTGTTTCAGTGCCAGCCGCACCAAATCCTCGACCGTCGCCGACTGATTATCTTTCAGCAATTTACGCAGAACCTTGTCGGACGCGCTCTTTTGGAATCCGAGCATTACCAGTGCCGACAGAGCCTCGTCGAACGCCTCATTGGTCGTTCCGCCGGCAACGGCGGCTGCGGTCGCCGCACCCTCGGTGAGGTCGAGAACCTTGCCGCTCAAATCGACTATTATCTTCTGCGCGGTCTTGATTCCGAGTCCCTTCACGTTTTTAAGCAGCGTCGCATTGCCGGTCGCGATTATGTTCTGCAATTCCGACGGAGAGTAGGTAGACTGAATCATGCGGGCAGTGTTTCCGCCGACGCCCGACACGCCGATAAGCATGCGGAACAGGTCGCGTTCGATTTTCGTCGCGAAACCGTAGAGAATCTGCGCATCCTCCCGCACGATATGGTGCAGGAAAAGTTTTACCTCCGACCGGTTCTCGATTTCGGAGTAGGTCTGCAACGATATGTTTATGAAATACCCTATTCCGCCGGTTTCCACTATCGCGTATGCCGGTGCCGCCTCAGCAAGAGTGCCTGTAATGTATTCGTACATGATTCAACGATATTTATTACGAATCACAAATATACGAAAAGTCGAGAGCAGAAGCAAATTTTAATTTGATTATGCCGAGCGTGAGTATCTAAGGCGAAGCCAAATATACGAAAAAAGTCCTTAAAGTCATTAAGGTCGTTAATGACTTTAACGTCGGAAACAGGAAGAAACTTTCGGAAATCGCATTATCCGGCAGTTTATGCACTCAATTTGGAGCAGAAGATGCACGATATTACAAAATTTTGTTATCTTTGTGCAATGTAAGTTCCGGCAGCGAGTCGGAACGCAGTTGCAAACTGACGGATTTAACCAAAAAGTTTTACATAAAAAATGAAAAAATTACTTTTCGCAGCGATGGCGTTGGCAATGCTCGCAGGCTGCAAAGAAGCGAAAACCGATTCGACCGAGGTCGCTGCCGAAGAGCAGAAAACCGAAATCAACACCTCCGACATCGCATACGTTCAGGTAGAAGCGGTGATGGCACAGAGCGAAATGTTCCTCAGCGAGGGTGTGGCATTGCGCGACAAGACCGAGAAGGCACAGACCGGTTGGGCGACGAAAGAACGCAATCTCCAATCCGAAATGGCGCAGTTGCAGGAGAAATATCAGAAAGGATTGATAACCACTCGCGACGCACAGCAGAAAGAGCAGGAATTGCAGAAGAAAATCGCCAACTATCAAACCGCCGCTCAGAACGAAGCGAAGAATCTCGAAGAGGAGAATGTCGTATTCAACAACAAGATGAGCGATTTGCTTTCGCGCGCGATTCAGGAAATCAACGCCGACAAGAAATACAAGATGATAATCAACGCTTCGGCGTTGCTCGACGCAGACCAGTCGCTCGACATCACCGACACGGTACTCGCCAAGGTGAACGAACTCTACAAGGCTGACAAGGAGAAAAAATAGCGGACGGCGTTTCGTTCGGATTATGGTTCGGAACATCGCATCGCGGTGTTCCGAATTATTGACTGTAAGCAGGATGTAATATACACATGGGATTCATTCCTTTCACATTCATCGATTTCATCGATATTTTTCTGGTAGCCGGTCTGGTTTTCTGGCTCTACCGCGCCACACGCGGTACGAACGCGCCGTATATTCTCGCCGGCATCATCATCATCTACATATTCTGGGTTATCGTCAGAGCGATGAACATGGAGTTGCTCTCCACGATTCTCGGTCAGATAATAAGCGTAGGCGTAATCGCGCTGATAATCGTTTTCCAGCCCGAAATAAGACGATTCCTGCAAATGATAGGCATGCGTCAGAAGGAACTGGACTTCATTTCGCGCATATTCTCGGCAGGTCGCAAGGGCGACGACATCAACACGTCGCCGATTGTTTCGGCTTGTCTGAACATGAGCGAGACCAAGACCGGCGCACTGATAGTACTGATGCAGAAAGACGATTTGCAGTTCATAATCGAAGGCGGCATAGCCGTGGACGCCAATGTTTCGGTTTCGCTGATAAACAACATCTTCTTCAAGAATGCCCCGCTGCATGACGGAGCGGTCGTAATCGACGACAACCGCATCGTGGCGGCAAAGTGCATTCTGCCGGTAACGCAGAGCAACGTTCCGAAATCATACGGCACACGTCATCGTGCGGCGATAGGTTTGAGCGAAATTACGGATGCCGTCGTCGTCGTCGTATCGGAGGAAACCGGCGGCATATCGATAGTAAAGAACGGTTCGATAAAGCACAATATCGACCCGCAGAAATTCGCCACGGCACTGAAACGCGCACTCGGGCAGAAATAAAAGGAAATCGGGAGAAGAGTTTGAAAACGAGACAGGCGGTTCATCGAACGAACCGCCTGTCTTGTTTTCAACAACCCTAATGGACCTTAAAGACTTTAAGGTCATTAAGGACTTTAAGGACCTTAATGTCATCAACGGAGCATCTGCCTGACAACAACAATCGCCGCACCCGTATGGATGCGGCGATTGCCATTTCCGATAACTGCGGTTATGCACCGAAGTTGTCGTAGAGGATATTTTCGCGTGGAACGCCGAGCGAATCGAGCAACTTCTCGACCGACGACACCATCATCGGAGGTCCGCACATGAGGTAGATACATCCCTCCGGGTCCTCGTGGTTTTTCAGATAGTTCTCGTAGAGGACATTGTGAACGAATCCGACCTTGTAGTCCACACCTGCGGCATCTGCCTCCGGGTCCGGACGGTCGAGTGCCAGATGGAACTTGAAGTTCGGGAATTCGCGCTGAATCTCCGCGTAGTCTTCCAAATAGAACGCCTCTTTAAGCGAACGCGCACCGTACCAGAAAGTAACCGGACGCGACGTCTTCTCGGTCTTGAACAAGTGCATGATGTGGCTGCGCATAGGAGCCATACCCGCACCGCCGCCGATGAAGATGAGTTCCTGGTCGGCAGGCAGATTATCCGGCAGGAAGAACTCTCCGTAAGGACCGGAAATCATCACCTTGTCGCCCGGTTTGAGCGAGTAGATGTACGACGAGCATACACCCGGATTCACCGGCAGCAGTTTGCGGTCGGGACCGAACGGAGGAGTGGCGATACGCACGTTCAGTTTGATAATATCACCCTCGGCAGGATATGTCGCGCACGAGTAAGCACGCATCTGCGGTTCCGGATTGACCATTTTGAGGTTGAAGAATCCGAATTTCTCCCAATCGGCGCGATATTCAGGGTCTACGTCGATATCCTTGAAATCGACCGTGATTGCCGGTACGTCAATCTGGATATAACCTCCCGAACGGAAGTTCAGATGCTCGCCCTCAGGCAACTTGACGACGAATTCCTTGATGAATGTAGCCACATTGTGGTTGGATACGACCTCGCATTCCCACTTCTTGATGCTGAGTACCGAATCCGGTACGGCAATCTTCATGTTCTCCTTGACCTTCACCTGACAACCCAGACGCCAGTTATCGCGAATCTGCTTGCGATTGAAGAATCCGGTTTCGGTAGGCAGAATCTCGCCGCCGCCTTCGAGAACCTGACATTTGCACTGACCGCAGGCACCCTTGCCGCCGCAAGCCGACGGAAGGAATATGTTCTCCGCAGCGAGCGTGCCGAGCAGCGTGCCGCCGCCGTCCACTTCGAGTACCTTCTTACCGCCATTGATGTCGATGGTAACCTTGCCCGAAGTCGTAAGTTTTGCCTTTGCAAAGAGCAGCAGCGCCACCAGAACGAGTGTAACTGCAAGAAAGGCAAGTATTGCAAATAAAATTACTTTTATCATCTTTTTTACTCTTTATAAAGGTTACAACTTTATACCCGAGAATATCATGAACGCGATACCCATCAGACCGGTAATGATAAACGCGATGCCGGGACCTTTGAGAGCCGCCGGAACGTGCGAATAGGTGATTCGTTCGCGAATCGCCGCCATCATCACGATAGCCAGCCACCAGCCCAGACCTGAACCGAGTCCGTATACAATCGACTGCCAAACGTTCTCGATAGTACCGGCTGCGACCTTCTGCTGCATGAAGAGCGAACCACCCATGATGGCGCAGTTCACAGCGATAAGCGGAAGGAAAATACCCAACTGGTTATAGAGCGTCGGCGAGAATTTCTCGACCACCATTTCGACCAACTGCACGAACGCAGCGATTACGGCGATGAAGACGATGAACGAAAGGAAACTCAAATCGACACCCTCGACCAGCGCATTCGCTTTGAGGACATATTCGTTGAGCAGATAGTTGAGAGGCACGGTCATGACCATCACGAACGTAACGGCAGCACCAAGACCGAGTGCGGTCTTGACACTCTTCGACACGGCGATATAGGAGCACATTCCGAAGAAGAATGCGAAGACCATGTTATCGATAAAAATCGACCTTATGAATAAATTCAATGTTTCCATACTCTGTTTCTCCTATTATTTTTCCTGTAAATCCTTGTTATACGAACGATGCGCCCAGATGATGCAGCCCACGATAATCAGTGCCATCGGAGGGAACAGCATAAGTCCGCAGTTCGCGTAAACGCCGCCGTTGTCGATATACCAACTCTCCGGAATGACACGGAATCCGAGCAGCGTACCCGAACCCAGCAATTCGCGGAAGAATGCCACGATAATCAGGATGAGTGCGTAACCCGCACCGTTGCCGATACCGTCGAGGAACGATGCCCACGGACGGTTGCCGAGCGCGAACGCCTCGACACGACCCATGACGATACAGTTGGTGATGATAAGTCCCACGTACACCGAAAGTTGCTTCGACACGTCATAGACGAACGCTTTCAGCACCTGGTCTACGAGAATCACAAGCGCAGCGATTACAACCAACTGCACAATGATACGTATGCGCGACGGCACGCCGTTGCGCAGGAGCGACATCACGAGATTGGCGAACGCCGTAACGACCATAACCGACAAACCCATCACGATTGCAGGTTTGAGTTGAACGGTAACGGCGAGTGCCGAACAGATACCGAGTATCTGCACGATGACCGGATTGGAATTGTTCAACGGACCGGTCAGATATTTCAGACTCTTACTGCTCATTGTTTTCGTTGTTTAATTCGTTAGACGACGCCTCCTCCGAAGCAGCCGCATTGCGGACACCGTCGAAATAAGGCTTATAGTTGTTCAGGCATGTTTTGAGCATTGCGGTTACGCCGTCCGAAGTCTTGGTACCGCCCGTAATGGCGTCCACTTCGTGGACATAATCGGCGTCGCTCTCCTTCGCACCACCCTTCTTCAAGGTGATTCCGACGAGTTCGGCATCATTGTAAATGGTCTTGCCGACATACTTCGCCTGATGCTTCGGAGTAGCAATCTCGGCACCCAGACCAGGGGTTTCGCCCTTATGGTCGAGGACGACACCCTTAACGGTATTCATGTCCGGAGCGAGAGCCACATAGCCCCAAATCGCATCCCACAGACCTGCACCGTAAACCGGAACCACGACACTGCCGTCGGCGGTACGGAAAATTGGATATTCGCCTGCGGCGATAGAACCTTTCAAATCCTGCATCGCCTCGAACACGTCTTTCTCGCTCTTGCCGGCAATCGCATTGCCTTCGGCATCGAGCAGTGCAGCCTCCACAACGACATCGGAATATGCGGTAGTCGCCGGGTCGGCACCGAGAGCCGTAACGATTTGCTGTTTCTTTTCGTTGAGCATATTATCGTACTGGCGTTTCTGCAACGACAGCGACGCCACCGAAAGTAGCGTTGCCACCAGAACCACCATAACGACCGAATAAAGGATTATATAGGCATTGCTGTTCTTATCCTGAAACAATCCCTTCTTTTTAATCTCCTCGAATTCCGAGGCAGGAGCCTTACAAAGCGGGCAAAACTCCGGAGCGGCATCGCCCTCGTGAATGTACCCGCAAACTTTACATATAAATTTCTTTGTTGCCATACTCCCTGTTATTTAGCGATTTTAACACGGTTCTTTCTGCGGCGGATGTTAGCCTCCACAACGAAGTAGTCCACCAGCGGAGCGAATGCGTTCATGAACAGAATCGAAAGCATCATGCCTTCCGGATACGCAGGGTTCACCAGACGAATCATGATTGCGATGGCACCCGTCATGAAACCTACGATATACTTGCCGGTCGAGGTCTGAGCCGACGTTACGGGGTCGGTAGCCATGAAGACCGCACCGAATGCGAAACCGCCGGTAATCAGATGATAGTATGCCGGATAGTCGAACACGCCGCATGCGCCGAGCAGATAAGCCATAGCCGTACCGCCGACGAATACCGACAGCATCGTTTTCCACGAAGCGATGCCCGTGAACAGCAGAATGGCGGCACCGATAAGGATGCACAGCGTCGAGGTCTCGCCGAACGAACCCGGGATGAATCCGAGGAACGCATCGAGCGCGCTCCACTGCATTCCGCCCTTGGTAGCGAGTTGCTCCAAAGCGGTAGCACCGGTAGCGGCGTCGGCAGCGCCCATCATCTTCCACGTCGAGTACCAGACGGTTTCTCCCGACATCTGCGGAGTGTAGGCGAAGAATACGAACGCACGAGCCAGAATGGCAGGATTGAATACGTTCATACCCGTTCCGCCGAATACCTCCTTGCCGAATACGACTGCGAAAGCCGTACCGAGAGCGACCATCCAAAGCGGAGTGCTTACCGGCATAATCATCGGGATAAGGAGACCGGAAACGAGGAAACCTTCGTTCACCTCATGACCGCGAATCTGTGCGAAATAGAACTCGATAGCCAGACCTACTATATAAGAGGTAGCCACCATAGGGAGGATACGCACCAGTCCGTAGAAGAACGCCGTCCAGCCTGCAAGACCGACCTGCGAGCCGGTATTGTAGCATCCGAAAAGGAATGCCGGCAGGAGCGCGAGGACAACGACAATCATCGTACGTTTCATATCGTTGCAGTCGCGGATATGCGAACCGCGGGTGGTAGTCGTGTCGGGAACGAACAGGAATGTTTCGAAAGCATCGAATGTCGATGCGAGGAAACTCAACTTTCCGCCTTTGGAGAAAGTCGGTTTCAGATTGTCAACGATTTTGCGAAGTCCCATTTATTCTCCCTCCTTAATCATTAAGTTAATACCGTCGCGAATAACCTGCTGCATCTCGATTTTCGACGGGTCTACGAACTCGCACAGAGCGAAATCCTCCTCGACGACCTCATAGATGCCGAGATTCTCCATCTTGTCGATGTCGCCCGCCATGATGGCTTTGAGCAGGTGCATAGGATAGATGTCCATAGGCAGGTACTTCTCGTAAAGACCCGTTACGACGAACGGACGCTCGCCGCCGTGAAGGTTGGTGTCGATGTCGTACTTGCGGTTAGGGCAGAGCCACGAGAAATATGCACGCGAAACCGAGAACTTGTCGAATCGCGGCATAGCCCATCCCATGAACTCGAATTTGTCTCCCTCCGGAATCAGAGTGAGCGAGTTGGCGTAGAATCCGAGGAATCCGTCGGCACCCACATTACGTCCCGTCAGTACGTTGCCCGATATATAGCGGACATGACCCTCGCGGACGTTGTCTTTCACAATCGAAGCGACCGATGCGCCTGCAATCACGCGGCAATAGCGCGGAGCGACTACCTCCGAACCGCATACTGCGATGGTGCGCGTCATATCGACCTTGCCGGTAAGGAACAGACGACCGATAATCGCAACATCCTGAATATTCAGCGTCCAAACCTTCTCGCCCTTGTTAATCGGGTCGATATGGTGAATCTGGACGCCCACGTTGCCTGCCGGATGCTTGCCCTTGAAAGCGTGGAGTTCCACACCCTTGATTTTAGGCTCGGCGCAGTCCGCGTTGTAGGAGAGATGTACCTTGCCGTCGGTCAGAGTGGCAAGAACATCGAATCCCTTTTGGAGTGCTTCGCCCTCGCCCGACAGGACGAAGTCGTAATCCGGTGCGAGCGGCGCGCTGTCGAATGCCGATACGAATATCGACTTCGGAGTGTCCGCAGGAGAGGCAATAATGCCATACGGGCGTTGAATCAACATCGCCCACAAACCCGATTTAAGCAACAGGTCGCGAATCTCGCCGCGAGCGGCTGACGAAACCTTCGGTACATCGAACTCCTCGTAAGACACGGCGGAGTCGGCTGTTACGGCAACGGAGAGAATCTTGCGCTTCTCACCGCGATTGACGGCGGCGACCGTTCCGCTTACAGGCGAAACGAACATGACTGCCGGATTGTTCTTGTCGAAGAACAACGGCGTACCCGCCTTAACCTTATCGCCAACCTTAACCAGCATCTTCGGGGTAACATTCTCGAAATCCAGAGGCGAAACGGCATACTCCGAAGCCAGCGGAATCTCCGTCAGCGTTCGTTGAGCCTCACCTTGGAGTTTGATGTCCAAACCCTTGCTCAGTTTAATGATTTTCGACATTGTTAAATGTTTTTTGTTAAAGTGAATTATGTGTTAAACGATTTAAGTTTTACTCTTTCAAAGGCTGCACAACGCGCCTTTAATCGCCCGCGAATATACTACTTTTTTCTCATATTTACGACGGCATTTCCGCTTTTTTCGACAATCCGCGCGATTATTCGGAACATATAACGTCCAACGTATTTCGATATAGCCGACCGACCGTCATCATAAGCAACGAAACGAAATACAAATGCAGCGAAACAGCGCATAAATATATAAAATACGAAACTACCGCGCCGAAATAAAGGAGTTGAACGAAAGTCATGCAAAAAACCGAAGCCCGACGATGCACACCGCCACCCATTATTGCGGATTTGTAGTATATTTGCATAGAATTTATGTCAAACGGAAATACGATGTTCGTAAATATCCATACCCACAGACCGACCGGCTGCGATACGGAAATCGCAACGGCTGGGGTACATCCGTGGGATGCCGAGCATGGCGACATCGCCGCGGTGGAAGCGGCGGTCGGACGAATCGACGCAATCGGCGAAATCGGGTTGGATTATGCGTGCGAAGCGGACAGAGCGTCGCAACAGCGTATTTTCGAGGCACAGTTGGAGTTGGCGGAACGCAGCGGGCTGCCGGTCGTGCTGCACTGCGTCAAAGCGTTCGAACCGGTAATGAAAACGTTGGCTGAATATCGGCTGAAAGCGGTTATCTTCCACGGATTCATCGGCTCACGCGAACAGATGCGGCAGGCTGTCGCCGCAGGCTATTATGTCTCGTTCGGAGAGCGGACTTTCGCATCGCCGAAAACGCTCGGAGCGATGCGCGAGATTCCGAAAGAACGCATGTTCCTCGAAACCGACGACTCCCCCACCGGCATCGCCGAGATATATCGCCGCGCCGCAGAGGCGGTCGGCACCGACATCGGAACGCTGGAACGAACTATTACGGAAAACTATAACGGAATATTTGGAAAAACCGATGAACAAATGGCTTGAACGCAGCGAACTGCTGCTCGGCAAAGAGCCGCTGCGACGGCTGCGAGATGCCCATGTACTCGTGGTCGGTCTGGGCGGCGTAGGGGCATACGCGGCAGAGATGGTCGCACGTGCGGGAGTGGGCAGAATGACGATAGCCGACTCGGATACGGTCGCAGAGAGCAACATCAACCGCCAGTTGATAGCATTACACTCCACCGTAGGGCGCAACAAAGCCGATGTACTTGCCGAACGGCTGAAAGACATCAATCCGGAACTCGGACTGCGTGTCGTGAACGAGTATATAAAGGACGAGCAGACCGACCTGCTGCTGGATTCCGAAAGGTTCGATTACGTGGTCGATGCGATAGACACCCTCTCGCCGAAACTCGCGCTGATAAAGGGTTGTCTGGACAGAGGATATCCGGTAGTAAGTTCGATGGGCGCGGGAGCGAAACTCGACCCGACGCAGATGGAGATTGCCGACATATCCAAAACGCATCACTGTCCGCTGGCGCACATGCTGCGCAAGCGTCTGCACAAAATCGGCATCCGTCGCGGGTTCAAGGCAGTATTCTCGCCCGAACCTCCGCGGGAAGGCTCGATGATTATATGCGAAGAGCGCAACAAGAAATCGAACGTAGGCACGATTTCCTATTTGCCGGCACTGTTCGGCATCGGATGCGCATCCGTCGTCATCCGCGACATAGCCGACGGAAACATTGGAACAGAGGAACAAAACGACTGACGATATGGCACACAAAACAGTTTTTCTCGATGAATATTCGCTCGGCGGACACGACCTGACGCCGATACGCAGACTGGTGGATTACAAAGGGTTCGACCGCACGTCGCCGGAAGAGGTATTGCGCAACTGCGCCGATGCCGAAATCGTAATCACCAACAAGGTAGTACTTTCCGCGGAGACGATGCGGCAGTTGCCGAATCTCCGTTTCATAGCGATTGCCGCCACGGGAATGAACAACGTAGACCTCGAAGCAGCCCGCGAACTCGGAATCGGGGTACGCAACGCCGCCGGCTATTCGACATACGCCGTCGCGGAAGCCACTCTCTCCGCCGCACTGTCGCTGGTTCGCGAGACGGTCTACTACGACCGCTACTTCAAAAGCCGAGAATATGCCGAATCGGGAACCATATTCCGATACGACAGACCGATACGCCAGTTGCGCGGCAAGAACTGGGGCATCATAGGTCTCGGCAACATCGGTCGCGAGGTCGCACGGCTCGCCGAAGCGTTCGGCTGCAAAGCGGCGTACTGCTCGACGAGCGGAAAGGACAGACCGGAAAAATACGAACGGATGACGCTCGGAAAATTGCTCGGATGGGCGGACATAGTGTCCATACACTCGCCGCTGACGGACGCGACACGCAATCTTATAGGCAATGAGCAATTCTCGCAGATGAAGCGCAACGCCATAATAATCAACGTCGCACGCGGAGGTATAATCGACGAGAACGCATTGGCGAAGGCTCTGAACGACGGTACAATAGCAGGTGCGGCACTCGACGTCTTTTCGCAGGAGCCGCTTTGCGAATCGCCGCTGTACGACCTGAAAGACCCGTACCGACTGCTCGCATCGCCCCACAATGCTTGGGCGACCGACGAGGCTATCGCCCGTCTGATAGGCTGCATTGCACGGAATATCGAAGAGTACATAGCGGGAGAAAAGCATTAGAGTCGTTAAGGACTTTAAGGTCCTTAAAACATTCGGGGCGGTTTTATGAGAAACCGCCCCGACTGTTTTTATCGCGACTGACCTATTTCAGTTCGACGAGCGCATGTCCCGTCATGTCTGCCGGCTGCTCCACTCCCATGAGTTTCAGTACCGTAGGAGCGACATCGGCGAGGATACCGTTCTCTACGCTCTTTACGCGTTCCGAAACCACCACAATCGGCACCGGATTGAGCGAGTGCGCGGTATTCGGAGTACCGTCGGCATTGATGGCGTGGTCGGCATTGCCGTGGTCGGCAATCATAACCACCTCGTATCCGTTGGCTTTCGCAGACTCGACCACTTTCGATACGCAGGCATCGACAGCCTTGACAGCCTTCACGATTGCATCGTAAACACCCGTATGTCCGACCATATCGCCGTTGGCGAAATTCAGGCAGATGAAATCGTATTTCTGCATATCGAGTGCCGCAACGAGTCTGTCGGCGACTTCATACGCGCTCATCTCCGGTTGGAGGTCGTAAGTGGCGACCTTCGGCGAAGCGACCAAAATACGCTCCTCGTTGCCGAACTTGTCCTCGCGACCGCCGTTCAGGAAGAACGTAACGTGCGCATATTTCTCGGTCTCGGCGATACGCAACTGCGCAAGTCCGAGCGACGAAACCCACTCGCCTATCGTATTCTTAACATTCTCCTTGTCGAACAGGATGTGCAGACCCTTGAACGACGCATCATAAGGAGTCATGCAGCAATAGTAGAGCGGCATCGTGTGCATGCCCTGCTCCGGCATATCCTGCTGGGTAAGCACGACGGTAAGTTCGCGGGCGCGGTCGTTGCGGTAATTGAAGAAAATCACCATGTCATCCGGCTTGATTGTACCGATAGCCTCGCCGTTGCCGTCCACATGGACGATAGGCTTCACGAACTCGTCGGTAACGCCCTCGTCGTAAGACTTCTGCATCGCAGCGACCATATCCTCGGCTTTCTCGCCGACGCCGTTCACGAGACAGTCGTAAGCGACTTTCACACGCTCCCAACGCTTGTCGCGGTCCATAGCATAGTAACGACCTATGATGGAGGCGATACGACCTGTCGATGCAGCCATGTGCTTCTCCAACTCCTCGATAAAGCCCTTGCCGCTCTTCGGGTCGGTATCGCGACCGTCCATAAAGCAGTGGACAAACGTATTTTCGATTCCGTAGTGCTTCGAAATGTCGCACAACTTGAACAGATGCTCTATCGACGAGTGAACGCCGCCGTCCGACACCAGTCCCATGAAGTGGACGTTCGCGCCTTTCGACTTCGCATACTCGAACGCTGCGACTATCTCCGGATTTGCGAGAATCGAACCGTCCTTGCAGGCACGGTTTATCTTCACGAGGTCCTGATATACCACGCGACCCGCACCGATATTGAGGTGTCCCACCTCGGAGTTACCCATCTGTCCGTCAGGCAGTCCGACATTCTCGCCGTCGGTACGCAACTGAGCGTGAGGGTACGTTTCGGTCAGTTTGGTAATGTATTCCGGATGCGTAGAGAAAATCGCATCCGATTTGGTGTGGTTTCCGATTCCCCAACCGTCGAGAATCATCAACAATACTTTATTTGCCATAGTATGTCATTATTTTAACTTGTCCATAATCAGTTTTTCCGCGCAATCTATCGCCTGCTGCAACCCTTCCGGACGTTTTCCGCCGGCAGTGGCAAGGAATTTCTGACCGCCGCCGCCGCCGTCGATAGCCTTCGCAGCCTCGCGAATCACCGCACCGGCATCGATGCCTTTCGCCACGATGTCGTCGCCGAGCGCAACGAGAAGCGTAACCTTGCCGTCCACATTCGAGCCGGCGATGAATACGAGGTTCTTGCTGCGAGAGCGCAAATTATAAGCCAGATTCTTAACAAATTCGCCCGTTTTCGGCAACTGTCTTGCGATTTTCAGCACGCCGTCGGTCTCCTGCGTATTGGAAAGAATCGTTTCGACCATATTGTCCAACTGCTCCTTGTGTACAGCCTCTATCTCCTTGTGCAAGGAGTCGTTGCTCTCGACGAGTTTCTTGATGGCCTGCACGATTTGAGGATTATTGACAATCTCGCCGACGCTCTTCATCGTATCCTCGGCAACGTATACCAGATTCTCTGCACGTTCGCCCGTAACCGCTTCGATGCGGCGCACACCAGCTGAAATGGCGGATTCGCTGACAATCTTGAAATAGCCGATATTTCCGGTTGCCGACGTATGCGTACCGCCGCACAACTCGACCGATTCGCCGAAACGCACCATACGCACCTTATCGCCGTACTTTTCGCCGAACAGCATCATCGCGCCTGCGGCTTTCGCCTCCTCCTGCGTCGCCTCACGATTCTCGACGAGAGGATAATTGGCGCGGATAGTGCGGTTTACGATTCGCTCCACCTCGCGCAACTCCTCCGGAGAAACCTTCTGGAAATGCGAGAAATCGAATCGAAGTCCGTCGGGCGACACCATCGAGCCTTTCTGCTCGACATGCGTACCGAGCACCTTGCGCAGCGCGGCATGAAGCAGGTGGGTAGCCGAGTGGTTATTGGTCGTAACCTGACGCTTCGCGGAGTTCACCACCGCATGGAATACGGCATCGAGATTCTCCGGCAGCGACTGTGCGATATGGATTATCAATCCGTTCTCCTTCTCGGTAGCGACAATCTCCACCCGCTCGTTCGCACTCTCGATGTAGCCGGTATCGCCGACCTGACCGCCGGAATTGCCGTAGAACGGCGTCCGGTCGAACACCAACTGGTATGTAGTCTTGTTCTTGGTCTGCACACGGCGGACACGCGCGATGCGGACATCGCATTCGAGCATGTCGTAACCGACGAACTCGCTCTGTTTGACTGGGAATATCTCTTTCCAGTCGTCCACATCCTGTGCGGCAGCGTTGCGCGAACGCTCCTTCTGAGCCTGCAACTCCTTCTCGAATTCCGCCAAATCGACATCCCCGCCATGTTCGCGGGCGATAAGTTCGGTAAGGTCGATAGGGAATCCGTAGGTATCGTAGAGCAGGAAAGCGTCCTTACCCGAAATCTTGCCGTCGCCGACCTTTGCGATAACGCTTTCGAGCATACCGATTCCGGTAGCCAGCGTACGTAGGAACGAAGCCTCCTCCTCCTCGATAACCTTCTCGATAAGCGTCTGCTGCGCTTTGAGTTCGGGGAACTGTCCGCCCATCTGCGCCACGAGAGTAGCGACCAGACGGCAGATGAACGGCTCGTTGAAGCCGAGATAGGTGTATCCGTAACGCACCGCACGGCGCAATATCCGGCGGATGACGTATCCAGCCTTTACATTGGACGGCAACTGACCGTCGGCAATCGAGAACGATATGGCGCGAAGGTGGTCGGCGATGACGCGCATCGCAACGTCCACGTTCTCATCCTCGCCGTAACGCTTGCCCGACATCTCGGAGATAACCTTTATCGTCGGCTGGAACACGTCCGTATCGTAGTTGGATTTCTTGCCCTGCATTATCATGCACAGACGCTCGAATCCCATACCCGTATCGACATGCTTCGCAGGGAGCGGTTCGAGAGAGCCGTTAGCCTTGCGGTTGAACTGCATGAACACGAGGTTCCAAATCTCGATAACCTGCGGATGACCAGCATTGACCATCTCGCGTCCCGACTTGACGGCAATTTCCGCCTCGTCGCGCAAGTCGAAATGGATTTCACTGCACGGACCGCAAGGACCCGTTTCGCCCATCTCCCAAAAGTTATCGTGTTTGTTGCCGCGAATGATATGGTCTTCCGGCAGATACTGTTTCCAGTATCCGTAAGCCTCCTCGTCGAACGGCACTCCGTCCTCCTCCGCGCCCTCGAACACGGTGGCGTACATACGCTCCTTCGGCAGTTTATACACCTCGGTAAGCAGTTCCCATGCCCACGCGATAGCCTCTTTCTTGAAGTAATCGCCGTACGACCAGTTGCCGAGCATCTCGAACATCGTATGGTGATAGGTATCGTGTCCGACCTCTTCGAGGTCGTTGTGCTTGCCGGATACGCGAAGGCATTTCTGGGTATCCGCCGCTCTCGGATATTTGCGCGGCGCATTGCCGAGGAAAATGTCCTTGAACTGGTTCATTCCGGCGTTGGTGAACATCAGCGTCGGGTCGTTCTTGACAACCATCGGAGCGGACGGAACGATAGTATGCCCCTTGCTCGCGAAGAAATCGAGAAACGCTTGTCTGATTTTATTAGATTCCATATATACGTTTATTGTTATTCCGTGCGTTATTATACCGGTTGCAAAAGTATAAAATTTACACTAATTTTGCACCTATATATATAATAAAGTTTTACGACTGTGAATAAAAAGCGGAACAACAGCGGAATCGCATCGGATTCGGGTCGAGGCAGACGCTCCGTCCGTTACAGCCTGCTGCGCAAACTTCTGCTCGGATTCATAGCCGTATCGCTGCTCAACGCAGCATTCTCGTATTTCGCATTCACACCGAAAATGTCGGTTATCAGCAGCGAGAACCGAGAACTGAAAATCAAATACAACATAATGCAGGACCGCATACGCACCCTGCAAAGCAAACTCGACGAAATAAAGCATCGCGACCGATACGTCTACCGCGCTCTGTTCTCGGCAGATACGATGACCGTGAACGGAATCTACGAATCTTACCCAGATTCCAAATACGCCGACTTGCAGAACGACGAGTACTCCGCGCTGATGACATCGACATGGATAAAACTCGATGCGCTGGCGAGGGAGACCTACGCCGAATCGCTGTCGCTCGACGAATTGCAGATTCTCGCCAAAAACAAGGAGCGGATGTCGCTCGCCATACCAGCCGTATGGCCTATCGACCGCACCGCGCTGCAAGCATTCTATGCATTCGGAATAAGGCAGATACACCCTATTCTGAAAATCCGCAAGATGCACAAGGGAGTGGACATGTCGTGCAATCTCGGCACACCGGTCTATGCGACGGGCGATGCGATAGTCGAGAAGACGGACATCGGAATGCGCCGCCGCGGATATGGAAAGCAGATTCTGCTGAACCACGAATTCGGATACAAGACCCGATACGCCCATTTGAGCAAGATTTACGTCAAACCGGGCGATATGGTAACGCGCGGGCAACTGATTGGCGAAGTGGGTTCGACGGGCGGTTCGACGGGACCGCACCTGCACTACGAGGTAATATATCTGGGTCGCAACGTGAATCCGGTAAACTATTTCAACCGCAACATGTCGAGCGAGGAATATCGCACGCTCATGGAGAACATAAGGTACAACGCCGACCTCGAAATCGAATAGACGAATGGCAAAGGAGCGCAATAACATAAAGACGTCCGGCAACGGCTCGATAGGACACAACATTTCGCGTCTGCTCACTAAACTGCTGACGTGGCTTGGCGTCGCGATACTGTACTATATCGTCTTCTCGATGCTGTTCGACACGCCTGCCGAATACGCTCTGCGCCACTCGACGGACAAGTTGCGGCAGGAGTACGACGAACTCGAAGCCCGTTACGACACGTTGAGCATGGTTCTCGACAATGTCATCGAGCGCGACCGCAACATCTTCCGCATACTGTTCGAGTCCGAACCTTACGATTTCAACTCGGAGTACGAGCAGCAAAGGCTCGAACTCCATGAACGGCTCCTCGAAAAGTCGAACCGCAAAATGATGCGCGAGATGGGCGATGCGACGTGCAATCTCGAAAGCAGGCTTGCGGAACTCGAAAAATCATACGAAGAGTTGCAGGACAAACTCTCCTCGCTCGGCGACGGGCGCAACAATATCCCGTCGATACAACCCGTAACCAATCATCAACTTACGCTGTTGACAGCGGCTTACGGCACGCTGATGCATCCGTTCTACCGCACCTTGCAGTCGCATCAGGGCGTCGATTACACCATACCGGAAGGTTCGCGCATTTTCGCAACCGCCGACGGAGTGGTAAAGGAGGTATCAGGCAAGAATTCGACATCGGGACTGACGGTCGTCATCGACCATCGCAACGGCTACACGACCTCGTACAGCCATCTGCAAAGCACCAAAGTCAAGAAAGGCACGCGCGTGAACCGCGGCGACATAATCGCTCTGTCGGGCAACTCCGGACTGTCGCTTTCGCCGCATCTGCACTACGAAGTGCGCTACAACGACATGCGCGTAGACCCGATACACTACTTTTTCATGGAACTGACTCCCGACGAGTACCAGCGAATCATAAGAATCTCACGTTCGGGAATGCAATCGTTCGACTGACAACATGCGAATAAAACTGCTACTGCTCGATTTCGACGGCACGCTCGCAAACACGGCGCGAGCCAATACCGTTTCATACATCGAAGCCCTGCGCGAGGAGGGCATAGAACTTACCGAGGAGGTATACCGGCGCAAATATTTCGGACTGCGGTGTCCCGAGTTCCTGCGCGACCTCGGAATCACCGACCCTAAAAGAATCGCCCGCATACGCCGACGCAAGGTGGAGATATACCCCACCCATTTCGACCTCGTTTCGCTGAACGAACCGTTGTGGAACTTCGTTCAGGATTTCCGCCGTCAGGGCGGGCAGGCTTGGATAGTGTCTACGGGGCACATATCCAACCTCCGCAACGCCATGGCATATCTCGGAATCAGGGACGGATTCGACGGAATACTTTCGTCGGACGATGTCGAGAGGTCGAAGCCCGCACCCGACTGTTTTCTGAAAGCGATGCGCATGGTCGGCGTCGAACCGTCGGAAACACTGATATTCGAGGATTCGGGAATCGGACTGCGTGCGGCAGAAGCGAGCGGAGCGTCGTTCGTCAAAGTCAGTCTGCCGTATTAGCCGGTCGCCGGACAAAATATTGCCGCGAAACCCATAAGGTCGCGGCAATCTCTATATAATATATATAGGTATAACCTTACTCTACGGATTCTTCAACGATTACCACGTCATCGACAATTTTTTTGTCGTCAATGGCGAAACGTATTTTCTGCTGATATTTGTAGCATTCGTTTTTCAACGATTTCAATGTCGTTATCTCATCCGACAAATTTCTTATCGGCGCATAGTTATTTTTAATTGCATACAACGACCATCTTTTTATACCATCCAAAGGCAATATACGATTAGCCGCAACCGCCTGCTCCAAAGCATATTTGCAGACCGCGACAGACAAAGCGGCTTCTGCGGCTTTCCACTCGTCGTACGCCTCTTTGTATCCGGATTTCTTATCTTTCCGCAATTTGTCAAAGAAGATTTTGAATTCTCCCTCCACTTTCAATCTTTCCGGATTGTTTTTAGGATAAGCCCGCGATGCCAGCCAACGGTCATTGAGTTTGGCATATCCGCGTTGAGCCGCTCTGATTTTCTTAACCTTGTCGTACTTGGCATTCATATCGTCTCGCAACGCACCGAGCGACTCGACATTATCGCAAAGCATCTTTTCGTTTATCTCATCGCAGTCGCCATATTTTATAGGCTTCGATGTTCTCTCGCTCGTTTCGATGATATATTCCCATATCATCTTATTCATCAGCAACTCCTTGCTGTCGATTTCGGCATTAAGAGCATCTATTTTGGTCTGCAATTCCGCGACCTGCGCACCGACATCGCCGGACTGATTCTGTGCGATTGCAAAACTTGCAACCAAAGACAAAAATCCTAAAATAACTATTCGCTTCATAATTATAAGGTTTTAAGGTAAGTTCTGTTCTATTTCAAAGCATCGGCAAGTACACAGAACCTTACTACAACTCTTGCCTATGTTTAATATATCGTTGTTAAAAATAATGTGTTATTTCGGTAATTCCTAATTATTCGGCATATTTTTACGCATGATAGTAGCAATCAAATATTTACAATTCATAATATTTTCAGATGCGCTGAATGTCAATTCCCCTGCTATCGTTTGTTGCGTGCGCAAACAGCGGCGAAATCGCAACTGTTGCAGGCATCAGCATCCTCGCTCTGGCAGAACGGGACTGTCGGGTCGAACATCTCGCGAAGCGTCGCGCCGACATACTCCTCGAACTCGGCTGCATATTCGGAATAAGGGACGCCCAAAAGATTGCGCGACTTATCGATAATCAACGGCGAATATCCGCTGTCCGCCATTTTGCGGACATAATACAGCGCAGGCACGGCATCGCGCCCGTACTCGTATCGCAACATCATGGCATACAACAGAGTATTTATGAAGTTAGACAACCGCTGTTTCGCCTCGCCGCAGAAAAGTTGCGTCAGTCCGGCAAACTCCAAATGCTCCGCACCCGTCTTGTAATCGACGACACGTATCTTGCCGTCATCGAGGCTGTCCACACGGTCGGCATAGCCTTTGAACCGCATTTTCCGTTCTCTGCCGCCGACCGCGAACGGGAAATCGTATTCGACGGTGCGTTCGGTCGAGATAACGGCGAACGAATCGTTCGCGGCATCGTAACGAGCCACGTTATCGCGCAGATAACGGGTAACTATATCCCTTATAATCAGCAAATCTCCACTCAATTCGGGCAACTCGCCGTCCTCGCGTCCGAAATAAACCTCGCTGATTGCCGAATTAACCGCACGCTCCACCGCACCTGCTTCGATAAGACGTTGCAGATGCGATGCGGGATGCTGCTCGTCGAGAACTTCGCCGTAAAACAGTTCCGCCGCCTTATGGAAAATGTTGCCGAACGTCTGATTATCGACCTCCTCGGTCAGTTCGTCGTCGGTACGGATTTTGGCGACCGACGAGAAATAGAATTTCAGCGGACACTGCACGTACCGCGAAAATGCCGTCGGCGACAAAAACGACCGACCGTCGGTAAATCCGTCGAGGACATCCATCACCTCGGCTGTCTTCGGAATCTCTATCGGCTTGCTGTCGGCAAGATTGACATCCGCACCGACATCGGTTTTCGAGATTTTGAAATCGGTTTCATACTCCAACTGCCTGATATACCGGCTCGGTTCGCCGGTGCTTTTCTCGTCGGCATGCGAGCAATAGAACATGTATACATTCTCGGCGCGCTGGATAAGCCGGTAAAAATAGTAGGCATACACTCCCTCGTGATGCTCCGGCGTCGGCAATCCGTATGCGAGACGCAGTCCGTAAGGGATGAACGACGAATCGGCGGTACGGCTGCCGGGGAAATTGTCGTCGGTCATCGACAGAATCACGACGTTACGGAAATCAAGATTTCGCGTTTCGAGTATTCCCATCACCTGCAATCCTTCGAGCGGCTCGCCCTCGAACGGGATGCGTTCGTTCTGCAAATGCCGCCGCACGAGCGACCGGCAGACATCGTCCGAAACATCCATTCCGCACGACTGCAACATATTGTAAAGTTTGCCGATGCTCTCCGACAGCACGGACAGATACTCCACGCGGAACCGCACCTCGTCGCCGCTGTATGGCGTTTCTGCCGCCGCAGCGATTGCATCGCGCAGGTATGACATCAAATCGCGCCAGCCGCCCGCCACCCGAAATATCCTCGACAGCAGCGGCGTGCGTGCGACGACCTCCGACGGCACGGAGATAAGACGGTTCTTGACCATTTCGTCGCGAATCGCGGCAATCGTCTTTCGGTCGGAATCGGCGATATACGGATGTGTCAGTATTCCGTCGGCATCGACATAGTAGAACGTATCGCCCGACGCCCCCGAGCGGGCATGGTGCTGCAATTCAAGCAGCCGCTCCAAGAACGAGTAAGCCAGAGTGTTGCGCAGCGGATAACCCATAGTTACGTTCACCGCGCCGAGGTCTTCGGGCAGAGCGTAAAGCAGCGGCATCAGCAGATTCTCGTCCGTCAGCACCACGGCGGTCTCCTTGTCCAGTTTTCCGTCGCGGGCAAGGTCGCGAAGCACCGAAACCGCATATTTGCACTGTATGACGTTCGACCCTGCGGCGACCGTATGCAAAGAGCGGATATTGCGGAAATTATCGTGGCTCACGCCGCGTTCGGGCGGCAGTTCGCGGATGCTCTTCCGCACGAACAGTCCCGCCTCCTGCGTCTGGTCAGCAACATAATAGTCGTCGTAATCCCAGAAGAAATCGACATCGTAATTGTTCGCGAGATAGGCGAACAGCCGTCTTTCGCAGGTCGAAAGCGCGTTGAATCCCGCCACGACGTAACGGCGCGGCGGCAGCGGATTCGCATTGCCGCTGTCGATTCGCCCGACCGCCTCGCGGTACATCATGCCGGTATAGGCGATGCCGAGCGAGCGCAAGCGTTCGCGATACTCGTCGTAAATTGTGCCGAGCGTCCGCCAGATTGCCAGAAACCGCCGTTTCTGCTCCGAAAGCGACGTCTCCTCGCCTATCGTCCGCCAGAAATCGGCTATTATGCGCAGTTGTTTTTCGTTGAGATAGCCGACATCGGCTTCCAACTCCTTTATGTCGGATATGTTGCGGAAAAGTTGCGACGCATCGACCATGTATTTGTCTATCATGTCGAAATCGGCGAGCAACATTTCGCCCCAGAAATAGAATTTGTCGAAACTCTCGTCGTGATACTTGGAATATACGCCGTAAAGTTCGGCAATCAGTCGGATTTTATCGGCAGGGCGCAGTTCCGCCAACTCCGTCATCACGTCGTCCACCGACAGATATTCGGGTTCCCAAATCGGGCGGTCGGCAATCGACGCGAGCGCATCGGCGAAGAAAAGCCGCGCACGCCGCGACGAGAACATTATCGACAGCGACGAAACGTCGTTGCCGTATTTGGCATAGAGCCTGCCGGCGACCTCTGACAGAAAAGTGCGCATCGATTTCCGCCGGCGATTAGTCCACCAATATTATTTCGCCGCCGAAGAGCGACGTTTTGCCGCGCACGATTTCGGGATTGCCGCGATAGAACACCTTCGCCGATGTCGAGGTTACCGCCTCCAAACGCTCGGACGCCCTGACGCGGACATCCGCGCCGTGCGACGCATCGACGATGGACGATACGGTATCGAGTTTCCACGCCTCGACCTTGGCGGTCGAAACATTGAGTTTGAAGTATCGCGACGACCCGCCTATGACGAGCGAACTCTTGCCCGTACACTCGATGAATGTGTCGAGTGCCTGCACGTCTATCGTAACTATCGCTCCGCCCGTAACCGACATGTCGAGGATGCGGCATTCGAGCGCATCGTCGAAAGTCGCCGTCGCACGGGCGACCTTTATTTCGGACAGCGAATTATAGTATATCGTAACGTCCGTAACGTCGTCGCGTTTCTGGTCCAGCCGTTCTTCGACCCTCAAAACGCCCTCCTTATTGACCGATGCCTTGAATTTGGACGATATGTATCCTTTGGTATCGTAGACGATTTTCGTATCCTCCCCGTCGCCGATTCGTTTCAGATGCACGTTCATCGGACCGTCGATGTCCAATTTGGAGAATGGCGACAACAAATCCGTTTTCGGAATCGATGTTACGCGCTCCGATTTCTGCGGAGCGGCAGGCTCTGACGATGCGGATTGAGCGAAAACCGGCATTGCGAACGAAAGCAATGCCAAAACCGAAATCAACCTGTTCATACCCGTAGTGTTATAATTTTCGAAAGACCAAGGTACGACTTTTTCCGCAGATAATCACTCTCCGTTAGAAATATTTTTCCTATCTTTCAAACAAAAACGACCGAAACGGCGATGAATAGAATGTTTATAACTATTATCGGTTCAGTGTTTTTCTTCGGTTGTACCGACTTCGGCAGGGTTCACAATCGGATGGCTCTCGCCGAATCCCAAATGCAAACCTATCCCGACTCGGCACTTACGACGATAATGTCGGTAGACCGCCGGCAACTGCGGACGCCGAAAGACCGTGCGCGTCATGCGCTGATATATTCGCAGGCGTTGGACAAGAACTATATCGACGTGGCGAACGATTCTCTGACACGCATTGCGGTGAACTATTACGACAGATACGGTCCGACCCGCGAACGGATTACCGCGAAATTCTATCACGGTCGCGTTCTGCGCAACAGCGGCGAATACATAAAAGCGATGCTTGCATTCCTCGATGCCGAGCAGGACATCGAAACAACCGGCGATAATTATATCGCCGGTTTGATATATACGCAGATGGGTGATATTTACAAGCACTACTGCGACTACACCAAAAGTTTCGAGGCATATTCCAAATCGCGCGACCACTACGAGAAAGCGGGTCTTATCCAACATCGCAATTATGCGTTACTGGAAATGGGAAAAGTGTGCTTACATACAAATACTACGAATTATGGAATAGACTATTTGAGAAATTCGTTACACGCAGCAATTGATAGCAACGATTCTACTTTAATAAGATTATGTTTAAGTGAATTGATGATACAATATGACGCTTCTGAAGAATATATTGATGCGTATGAAATATTCAAACAATTATCAGATAATTACAGCATTTCATCACATACAACATATATTATCGGAACCATCGCACATATACTTGCAGCAAATAATAAGAAAGATGAATCTATAAAATATTTAGAATATGGATGGAGCAAATCCTATGATAAAGCAGATTCAACCGCAATGTATTTTCAATCGGCAAGAGTAAACATTCAATTTCACAATTACAAACAAGCATACATTGATTATAATAAATGTACAAAGTTGCAATTTAAGTTATTACAAGAATCATTACGTCAACCGATAATATCGGCGCAGAAAGATTATTTCCGGCAGAAATCGGAACGAAACCATCAGCGATACACAATCAGCAAAATCGTCGCATCCACCATTGCAGCATTCGGAATCGCAATATCGCTGGCGATAGTCAAGTACATGCGGTACAGAATAAGATTGAAGAACGAGGAAATCAACAGATACATGGCTACGGTCAATGAACTGCAAAACACAATCAGGCAGCACGACGACATGGCACCTCTGCTCGAACGTCTGTTGAAAGACAGACTGCAACTTATCGACGAACTCGGCAACATGTATTACGAACAGCCGAACACGAGAAAACAGCAGGAACACATATACTGCAAGGTCAAAAGCGTAATAGACGATTTGAGCAACAACAAGACGACTCTCGACGAACTGGAAGATATAGTAAACAAGTGCAGGGACAACAAAATGGCTCGGTTGAGAAAAGACATGCCCGAACTGACGGAGAAAGATTTCAGACTGGCATGTTATCTGTTCGCAGGATTCTCCAACCGAATCATCTGCATATTCATGGGCGATAGTATCGAAAATATCTACAAGCGCAAATCCAGACTGAAAGCCAAGATAGCGGCGTCGAATACCCCGAGCAGAGGTGCGTTCGGCAATACGTCGGTTTAGCAACAAATTACTAATTTACAACCGATATTTTTCCCATCTCGCATTGTTTATCGATAACACAAACTGCCGTGTCAGATTTTGCTGCGATGATACAATATATTATTGTATGTGTCAGCGGTTTACAAATCGCGATGTCAGATTAAAAAAGCCCGTATCTATTGACATTCACGATTCGGGGCATAACTTTGCAATAACATTTTTTATTAACCAAAAACCCAAAAAATTATGAAAAAACTTATTGCATCCATCTGTTCGCTTATGCTCGTATTTTCGGCAACCGCTACTATATCGGCAGCAACCTCAAAAGACGATGTAAAAACAACTCCTATTACAATTCATAAAGGTAGTGGTAACGAAAGTCAAATCACCCGTCCGCGTACTCCGGCATTTATTCCTATTACGGGCATGTACGACGACGGGCGGGTAGTCCTCGACTTCATCGCAGAGATAGGCACTCTCAACATCACCGTGGCTAACCAATCGACCGGCGAAATGTACTTCGACTGCTGCGATTCGGCAGACGGACACTTCGAAATGGAGATTTCGGCATCGAAAGGCAATTATCTGCTGACGATACAGACCGAAAACGAAACCACCTATTACGGAGAATTTACGTTGTAAAGCCTGACTTACAGCATACCGTTGCTCTGTCTGTCGGTTGAATATCAATACGATACAATTAACCGACAGGCAGTTATGGGGAGATTATGCGCGATTCCCGACGGGATGAAATCGGGAGATGCGGATTCCAGAAGACGAACGTTGCGAATCGCGCTTTTTACAAGAACAAGAAACAAACCGACTTATGAAAAAGCATAACACAATCGAAGGGTTCAAATTCAGAAAAGGCGAAGTCTACATGCTCCACACCGACAACCCCGACTGCCCGAACGACAGTTCGCTATGGGCATTGATTTCCGAATCGGACGAAGAGGCTTTGCGCATCGAATCATGCAGCACCAACCTCCGCACCTTCACGCTTTGGAAGCCTCTGCCGGCGGAGTACAAATATTGCCGTCTGACGACCCGCGGGGAGTTGCGCGAGTTCATCTCCAACTACGCATATTACGAAGCGTTGCAGTCCTGCCGCTAAATTTTTGCGTGCAAGCGGCACGAATTAAATTAAAATGGGTATCTTTACGCATCGACACGGTCAATCGGATGAGAGCGAAGATACTCAATGCAAGCGCAGGCTCGGGCAAGACATATCAACTTGCCTACAAGTACGTTTCGGATGTCCTCGGCAGCGAAAACGAACGCGGGGATTTCGATGCGACCGCATATCGGCGCATAATCGCGGTAACGTTCACCCACAAGGCGACCGAGGAGATGAAATCGCGAATACTGCGGCAGATACATACGCTCGCAGCGGGAGAGGAAAGCGACTATCTGGCTATGCTCATGCGCGATACGGGAAAGAGCGAGCAGGAGTTGCGGCGGCGCGCCAAAAGGGTGCGGACAGCCATACTGCACGACTATTCGAGATTCACGATACTCACCAACGACACTTTTTTCCAGCGCATATTGCGGGCATTCATCAAGGAGTTGGGCATCGAACTGAATTATTCGCTCGAACTCGACACCGCACCGATACTGTCGAAAAGCGCGGATGCCGTAATCGGCGACATATCGTCCGACCGCGAACTCTACGACTGGGTAATGGAGATGGCGAAAGACCGTATCGAAGCGGGCGAAAAGTGGAATATCCGCGACGGGATACTGCTCCTGCACAACGAGTTGTTCAAGGAGTACACCAAGGAGGCGATAGCGCATGCGACCGACAAAAAGGAGTTGAAACGCATCGTTTTCGGATTTGCGGCGAAGGCTGACAAGGCGGCGGACGAACTGCGTGCGACGGCGCAAAAGGCAATCGACACGGTTGCCGAGGCGGGACTGTCGGAATCCGATTTCAAGCGCGGCACAATCGGTTATCTGGCGAAAGTCGCGGCAGGTTCGCTCGACCTCCCGACGAAGACCGTTGCGGCACTCGCAGGCGGCACTCCCGACGCATGGTTCGCCAAAACGCGCAAGGCGACGCCTGACATGCTGGCTGTCGCACAAGCCATTCAGCCGCTGTTCGACAAGGTTTGCGCCGACATTCCTGCCGTGGCTGAACTCGCCAACAGCAGAACTATACTTTTGCAGAACTACCGAAGTTTCGCGCTGCTCAACGACCTGTACCGCAAGTCGCTCGAAATCTGCCGCGAGGAGAACACGATGCTTCTCTCCGAAACGAAACACATCATTTCGCAGTTCATCACCGAAAACGACACGCCGTTCATCTACGAGAAGGTCGGCAACCGTTTCGACCGCTACATGATAGACGAGTTCCAGGACACGTCGCTCGGAGAGTGGCGCAATTTCCTGCCACTGCTGCGGAACGCCATGTCGCAGTGCGAAGACATTTCTGTGCTACTCGTGGGCGACATCAAGCAGTCGATTTACCGCTGGCGCGGCAGCGACTGGAACATTCTCGGTTCGATAGCACCCGACGAACTCGGACGCGGCGACACCGAAATCGAGACGCTCGGCAGCAACTACCGCAGTCTGCCGACAATCGTCGAATTCAACAACATGATTTTCGACCGCGCCGTGGCACTCGACAATGCCGAACTCAACACGATGCTCGAAACCGCGCGGTCGCAATCGAAAATCTCCGGCGAAACGTATGCACATCTGCACGACACACTCCTGCGGGCGTATGCGGGACACCGTCAGAAGCCGCAGCGCAAATGCACCAACGGCGGCTACGTGAACATCACCGTATGCAGCAACGAACCCGACATCGTCGGGCGGGTAAAAAGCATAATCGACAAAGGCTACCGACCGTGCGACATAACAGTGCTCGTCCGCAGCAAGAACGACGGCTACGAAATCGCGCGGCGGCTGCTCTCCGTCAAGGACGAAGGCGACCCGCGCTACCGGTTCGACGTCATGACGCAGGAGGCTCTGAAACTCGGCAATTCGCCGGCGGTAGCGTTCATCATCGCCATACTGCGGCTCGCCGTAAACCGGCGCGACAAGTTGAGCCTTGCCATATACGACCGTTATCGCAAAAACTGCGATTTCACGGCACAACTGACCGACGAGGAGAACGCCTTTCTCGATTCGCTGCGCGTAATGTCGCCCGAGGAGGCTTTCGAAAACATCGTAATGAAATATTCGCCCGAAAAAGAGGGGCAGACGGCATACGTTCAGGCATTGCACGAAACGGTCGTAAAATTCTGCGCCAGCCGCGTCGCCGACATAGCCCTGTTCCTGAAATGGTGGGACGAGAGCGGTGACGGCAAGTCGGTAAACGTCGAGCGCAGCGAATCGGCGATAGAGATAATGACCGTACACAAGGCGAAAGGTCTTGAAAACAAGGTTGTAATCATACCCTACTGCAAATGGGATTTGAACCCGTCGGCAAATTCCGGCTGGAAAAAGAACACGATTTGGGCAGAACCATCCGCAAGCAGCGGAATCGACGGGCTCGGGACATTCCCCGTTTCGTTCAACAAGGCGGTCGCCGATTCGGCATTCGCCGAGGGGTTCTACTCCGAAACCGTATATTCGCACGTCGATGCGATAAACCTGCTTTACGTGGCACTTACCCGCGCAGCCGAGCAGTTGCACGTGTTCATCCCCGAACGGGCGGCGAAACTGAAAACCGCCGGCAGATTCATCTGCGACGCGCTGCCTGCCGACAGTTTCGTCGAACATGAAGACGGCACACGCGTCTGCGAGTTCGGCGAAAACACGCCGCCGGAGCCGTTCGACGAAAAACCGGACGAATCGATGCATGTGCGGCTGGACGAATACACGTCATCGCCGGTGAACCTGCGTCTGCGGCTGCCGTCCGCCCGATATTTCGAGGAGGGCGAGCAGGTGCGCATCACTCCGCGCAACATGGGAATTTCGCTGCATCGGGTATTCGAGAATGCCGCTTCGCGCGACGACATCGCCGCCGCCATACGCCAAATGGTAATCGACGGCGTACTGTCGGACAACGAGGCGGCGGCACTGACGGCACGCATCGAACAAACCCTCGCCAATACCGTGGCGGGAGAGTGGTTCGACGGAGACTGGACGCTCGTCCGGCGCGAAAACAACATAATCGTTCCGGCTCGCGGCATGCTGCGTCCCGACCGCGTAATGATAAAAGGGCGACAGGCGGTCGTCGTCGATTACAAGTTCGGCAAAGCCGAATCTTCACACGCCGAGCAGGTCGCCGAATATGCCGCCATGCTGCGCAGTATGGGCTACGACGACGTCCGCGGATATATATGGTACGTCAAATCGGGCAAAATCGTGGAAGTCGCGCAATAAGAGACGGCATTAGGTCGGCGGTTACGTTTTTTTTTGTAATTTAGCGCGATGAAACAATCGGTACTCGGCATAATACCGCGGCAGTTCCGGGTGCGCGGATATTTGGTAACGTTCACAATCCTGTTGCGGGCGTTGCTCAATTTCGTCGGGCTTGCCGCCCTGCTGCCGGTACTCTACCTGATTCTCGACAGCGAAAACATCCACTCCAACCGCTATCTGTCGGAAATATACGACACTTTCGGATTCGGCAGCGACACCTCGTTCGTCGCATCGGTAACTGCGGCGATGCTGCTGTTCATCACCGTAAAATGCCTTGTCAATCTGGCTCTTTACCGGTTCGAGCGAGACTACATCTACGCGCTCTACCGCTATCTGTCGCGGAATCTTTACATCGACTATTTCAACCGCGGGCTGTCGTTCATCAAAAGTTCCAACTCGGCGGTTCTGTCGCGCAACGTGAATGTCGTATGCTACACCTTCGTCGCCGGAGTACTGCGACCGCTCGCATCGATATTCAGCGAAGCGATGCTGTTCGCGATGCTCTTCGCCGCCATACTGATTTACAATCCGACAGCCGCACTGCTGACCGTCGCGATATTCGTACCGTCGGTATGGCTCTATTTCGCACTCGTCAGAAAGCGCGTGAACCGTTACGGCGACATCGAGAACGAGGCGCAGCGCACCAAATACCGCAACGTCGTCGAGACCTACCGCGGATACGCCGACATCGAAATCAACAACGCCTTTCCGAAGATGCTCTCCTCGTTCGACCGTTCGATAGACACTATAATCGACGTCGGTGCGAAAAATGCGACCGTATCCACGCTACCGCAGATATTCACCGAGATAGGGCTTGCGGCGGGAATGTCGCTGCTTGTTACGATGAGTGTCGGCTCGGGCAGCGGCGACATGAAGATTCTGTTCGGAATCTTCGCCGTGGCGGCACTGCGGCTTCTACCATCGATACGCAGCATAATGGCTGCATGGACAGCATTGCGCTACAACCGCTACACCATAGATATAATACGCGACGCCGACATAAACAAGACCTCGACCGTCGAGGACACTGCGGACGACCGGTTCGAGTTCCGCGACAGCATCGAAATCGACAATTTGTCGTTCCGGTTCGCCGACAGCGACAAGGACACGCTGCACGGGCTGTCGTTCGAGATACGCAAGGGCGAGAAAATCGGCATCAAGGGTCGTTCGGGCGCAGGCAAGACCACTCTGTTCAATCTGCTACTCGGATTCTACCGTCCGACGGGCGGCGGAATACGCATCGACGGCGAATTGCTCTCCGAGTCCAACCGCCGCAAATGGCAGAACACAATCGGTTATGTATCGCAAAGCGTATTCCTGACCGACAACACAATCCTCGCCAACATCGCTCTCGGATGCGACGAGGCATCGGTAGACCTCGACCGCGTGAACAAAGCCGTAGACATGGCGAACCTACGCGAATTCGTGGATTCGCTTCCGAACGGTCTACAAAGCCGCATCGGCGAATGCGGAGCGTTGCTTTCGGGCGGACAACGGCAGAGAATCGGCATTGCGCGCGCACTGTACAAACGCGCCGACATACTGTTCTTCGACGAGGCGACATCGTCGCTCGACAGCGATACGGAACGCGGCATCAACGAATCGATAGAAACGCTGTCGCGCAACGACGACCAACTTACGATAATAATAATAGCGCATCGCGAAAGTTCGCTCGACTGTTGCGACCGCATAATAGAGATAAAGTAATGGATTACATTGTAGCACAATACCGCATCAGGACCGAAGGTACGAACTGCGACCTCGTCGAATGCGGACTCGCGGGATTCCGCCCGTTCGAGGTCGAAACCGACCTTTCGGTCGCCGCCGACCTCACCGTAAGATTCGGCGAAAGTCTGTCGCCAGACGATTACGCGACATTCAGGTCGACATACGATTTCGAATTCGAAGACGAATACGCAACGTGCAGTTTCGGGCGGTACGACGGCGGATACCTGTTCGCCATGACGAAATCCGGACAGAAGATGATATTCGTCAAACCCGACGGCTCGAACACGGTTTCATGCAACATGGGCAACGGCGCGGATGTCGATGCGACGTTGCTGCGGTTCGGACTGTGGATAATGTTCGGCATCGCAATCGCCCCGCTCGGCGCAATCGCCATCCATTCGTCCGTAATCGTAAAGGACGGCGGTGCGGTACTGTTCCTCGGCGAATCGGGAACCGGCAAAAGCACTCATACGCGATTGTGGCGCGAAAATATCGAGGGCGCGAAACTGCTGAACGACGACAGCCCGATAATTCGTCTCGTGGAGGGCATCCCGACCGCATTCGGCTCGCCGTGGAGCGGCAAAACGCCATGCTACCGCAACATGAGTTTCCCGATACGCGGATTCGTCAGGCTCAGTCAGGCTCCGCACAACCTTATAAAACGGCTCGGCACATTGAACGCCATAGGCGCGCTGCTGCCGTCGTGTCCTCCAGCATTCGCCTACAACGACGAATTACAGGACTGCATCTGCAACACGCTTTCGCAGATGATTGCCAATGTTCCGGTCTATCATTTGGAGTGTCTTCCGGACGGCGACGCCGCAAGACTTTCGTATAACACGATATTCGGCAGGCAATGAAAGTCCACGAAATGAACAATCGGGAGATGTTCTCCGTCGTCCGCGACCTGCTACTCGAAGGGTCGCCGGTACGGGTATCCGTCAAGGGACAAAGCATGCTGCCGTTTTTCCGCAGCGGCTCGACGGTTTCGCTGCGCCCAATTAGAGAGGAGGATTTCCGCAAATACAATGTCGTTCTCGCCGACACGGGGCGCAACTTCGTGATTCACCGCATCATAGCACTCGACGGCGACATGGTTACCCTGCTCGGTGACGGAAATATCTACGGCACGGAATCGATGACGCGCGACAAGGTCTACGGAATCATAGACTGCTCGCGGACGCATATCTTCTTCGCCCAAATATGGCTGTGGCTTCGTCCCGTCCGCCGCTTTCCGCTCGCGATTATCCGACGTGTAACTCCGAGATAAAGCCCTTAACCCAATGCGACCTTAATGACCTTAAAGTCATTAAGGACTTTAAAGACTTTAAGGAAACAAAAAAACGCTGTACTTTCGTACAGCGTTTTTTATCGGACGATGTCCGATTATGCCTCCAAAGCAAAACGCTTGTAAGCAACAATCTTAACGTCCTTATCTGCCTTGGCGAGATATTCGCGGATGGTCTCCTTCTCACCGACAAGAGTCTGGTTGAGAAGAGTGTTCTCCTCGAAGAACTTGCGCATCTTACCCTCGGCAATCTTTTCGAGAATAGCCTCCGGCTTGTTGGCGTTCTTCGGGTCCTGCTTCATCTGCTCCAACGCGATAGTCTTCTCGTGAGCGACTACGTCGGCAGGGCAGTCGTCTACATCAATCGAGATAGGAGCCATTGCGGTAGCCTGCATTGCGATTGTGTGAGCGACCTCCTCCGATACCGGCTTGCTGAAACCGAGCATCGTACCGAGTTTCTTGTTGAAGTGAACGTAAGCGTTGATGAACGGAGCCTCTACGCGAGCGTAGTATGCGAGTTCCACCTTTTCGCCGGTCTGACCCGATTTCTCGGTTACCATCTCCTCGACGGTATGACCCTCGGCGTTCTTGACTGCCAGAAGTGCTGCGGTATCGGCAGCGTCGGCGGCAGCGGCGATTTCCAGAATGGCATTCGCCGATGCGGCGAACTCCGAGTTCTGAGCGACGAAGTCGGTTTCGCATGCAAGGCAAAGGATATAACCCTTCTCGCCTGCAATCTTGGTAACGACAACACCTTCGCTTGCGGAACGGTCGGCACGCTTTGCAACGACGAGTTTACCCTTCTCGCGAATAATATCCTGTGCGCGGTCGTAATCACCCTCTGCTTCGATGAGCGCCTTCTTGCAATCCATCATGCCGGCACCGGTCATCTTGCGGAGTTTCATCACGTCTGCGGCTTTAATCTCTATTGCCATAGTTGTTTTCCTTGTTTTCGGTTAATTACTCTTCTGTTTTTGCTTCAACCTCTTCGGTTGCAGCGACAACCTCTGCTACGGCAGCCTCCTCTGCATCGACAGAAGCCTTAACGCTCTTCTTGATGCGCGGTTTGGCGTCTTTCTTTACCGGAGCAGCCTCGGTGTTCGCCTCGGCTTCGACAGCCTCCTTCTCCTTTTCGAGTTTACGCTCTTCGGTACCCTCTGCGATAGCGGCGCAAACGGTGTCGAGGATAACGGCAATCGATTTCGTAGCATCGTCATTTGCTGGTATAACGTAATCAATGTCGGTTGGATCACAACAAGTATCTACCATTGCAAATACAGGGATGCTCAATCGCTTTGCCTCCTTGACAGCGTTCTGCTCCTTCTGCACGTCGATAACGAACAGTGCGGCAGGCAGACGGGTAAGGTCGGCGATGGAACCGAGGTTCTTTTCGAGTTTTGCACGCTGGCGTGCAATCTGCAACTTCTCGCGCTTCGAGAAGTTATCGAAAACGCCGTCGGTGGTCATCTTGTCGATGGTAGCCATCTTCTTAACGGCTTTTCGTATGGTTGGGAAGTTTGTCAGCATACCGCCTGCCCAACGTTCGGTAACGTAAGGCATTCCGACTGCCGACACCTTTTCGGCAACAATTTCCTTCGCTTGTTTCTTGGTTGCAACGAACAATACGCGACGACCGCTCTTGGCGATTTGTTTGAGAGCCGCTGCGGCCTCATCCAGTTTCACTGCCGTCTTGTAAAGGTCGATGATATGGATGCCGTTCTTCTCCATAAAGATGTACGGAGCCATTTTAGGATTCCACTTGCGCTTCAAGTGACCAAAATGAACACCGGCTTCCAATAATGTATTAAAATCTGTACGTGACATTTTTGTTTACGTTTTTTTAATCTAATTTTAATCCTCTTTTCTTCAACTCCCGCGGTAGCGACCTCGTCGGTCCCGAGAGTTTTCCGCGACAGGGCAATCGGACGGGTAATGCGAATGTTTCGTCGCAGTCTGGTCGATTTGAAAACCCTTGTCGTGCTTTGCCGAATAGTTGGTTGCGGTAAGGTTTAACGCTTACTGAACTGGAACTTACGACGTGCGCCCGGCTGACCCGGCTTCTTACGCTCAACCTCGCGGGAATCACGAGTGAGGAATCCGTTCTTCTTCAAAACCGGACGATACTCGGCATTGATTTCGCACAATGCACGTGCGATACCCATGCGAGCAGCCTCCGCCTGACCCTTGATACCGCCGCCGACGAGGTTGATGACCACGTCGAAGGATTCTGCGGTCTCGGTTACGAGCAACGGCTGCTTAACCTCGTATTGCAGAATGTTCAAAGGGAAATAGACTCCGAGTTCCTTCTGGTTGATTGTAATGTTGCCTTTGCCCGGCTTCACGAATACGCGAGCCACTGCTGCCTTACGGCGACCAACGGTGTTTACAACTTCCATAATGCTTACTTAATCTCGTTTAATTTAATTGACTTCGGGTTCTGAGCCACGTGCGGATGCTCCGCGCCGGCGTAAACCTTCAAATTTTTGATGATTGCGCTGCCGAGACGGGTTTTAGGCAACATGCCGCGAACCGCTTCCTCGATAACGAACTCCGGCTTCTTCGTGAGATACTCCGCCGGCGTAGCGAAACGCTGACCGCCCGGATAGCCGGTGTGACGAACATAGACCTTGTCGGTCATTTTCTTTCCGGTGAGTTTCACCTTCTCTGCGTTGATGACGATGACATAGTCGCCGCAATCAACGTGTGGAGTGTAACTCGGCTTGTTTTTGCCGCACAGGATTTTCGCTACCTGCGAGGCTAAACGACCCAACACCTCGTTCGTTGCATCGATGACGACCCATTGCTTGTCGACCGTCGCTGCATTAGCCGAGATGGTTTTGTAACTTAATGAATCCACTTTGTTTTACGTTTAATACTTGTTAATAAACTAATTGTAATCCAACTCCGCACTTTGCGGGTGCGCAAAGGTAACGATTATTTTCTCAAATAGCAACTATTCCCAATCTTTTTTCGCGATTGAGAGGTAATATACATATATAAAATAAGGAAGATGATATATCAGGAGCGGGCATCGAGGTAATGCGCCAGCCGTTCCGGCTCGGCGCAGCCCACGACATACCTGCGGCGCACGGTCGTTACCAGAAAAAGATTGTCGAACTGCGTCGCATACATATCGAATCCGCCGATGCCCTTTGCGTAATAGCGACCGAAGAATCCGAAAAGACCGCAACTGCCGCCGATACAGACTGCCGAGCGGATTTTGCGGGCGGGAACGGGTTCGATGCCCAAAATCTCGCTGCGGCGTATCACGACATCGGCATATCGGCGCAGAACCACGATGCTGTCGTCGCCAATTTCAAGACATTGCGGGGAATAGCCCTCGCTTACGAAAATCGCCGCAATACCGGCTATCGAAATTACGAAAAATCCTACGAGTGCCGCCGCATCTTGGTCCCGAAACGCATAAAACAGCATGACTCCCGCCGACACCGCAAAAAACAGCATCAATGCCGACGTAACCGTCCACACCGCAGCGTTCCACTTGAAAATTACGGTATAGGCACTCCGCACCATCGTCAGAACTGGACTTTTACGCCCGCAGTGAAATTGGCTCCGTACTCGCGATAATATACCCAGCGATAGATATTCATGTTGGCAAGGTTGTTACCCTCGACGAACACCGTACATTTGTCGGAAACGTACCAGTCGAAAGTCAGTCCGACATCGACCGATGCAGGGACGGTAACGGTGTCGCGTTCGAGAGCGGCGTTTTCATCGTCGGAACGACCGACGAACACCGGATTGTTGATACAAGTCCATTTGGAAACGCCCTGCAACTCGGCACTCGCACCTATGGCGAACTTCTTATGCGTGTACCTCAACCTCAATTTAGCCTCTACCGGCGGATGCGCGCTGTTCACAGTCGAAAAGTTGGTATATATCAGCCCGCGCACCTGCATCGAAAGGAGGAGTTGCGAAACAGGCTTGTAATCGAGTTCGGCATTGACCGACCAGATATTCTCCCGCGCGACCTCGGCATTGAAGAACAACTGGTTCACGTTGTACCAGTATATGGAGTTCTCCAAGAACGACATGTTGGCATAGAAACGATAGGCGAACTTGCTGTTTCGGGTGTGTCCCGACACTCCGAAACGGACATTGTATTTCGCCGTATTGGGCAGCGAGTGCATGAAATCGGGCATACCCGCGCCGTCAGAGCCGAGAATCTCGACATAAGGGTTACGTTTCAGAAGCGAATAATAACTGTTGTTTATCACCTCTCCGTCCAACTCTATGTAAGGGACGAATGTTCCCTTGTTGCGGACATTCAAGCCGACGTACAGATACGGCATCACGTAGTTCCGGTTAGTCTTCGACGCCGATGTCGTATGGTCGAAACTGTAAGTCAGACCCGCTTTCAGGTCGAGCAGACGTCCGGAATTATATCCGTAAAGCAGCGTCGCCGACAGAATATTGTTGCTGTATGAGGACAGGTCTTTCAGACCGTAGTAGCCCCGATAGTCGATGCTTGCCGAGAACATGCTGCGCGTCGCAAGACGGCGGGCGAACTTCACGCCGGCAGTCGCGTCGATTTGCTGGTATTTGGAATCCTCGACGAAAGTCTTCGACTTGTCGTTATAGAAATCGACCGAACCGTAAACGTCGAAGTTCAGACGCTTCAAATCGACGAACGAATCGCCGAAACGAAGTTTCAGGTTCACGTCCTCGAAATTTATCTCGCGGCGGTCGTAGTCGCTGCGCAGAGGATAGCGGTGATAGATATCCGACTGATAATATATGTCGCCAGACAGAGTGTAGCGTCCGAAATATTTCCCCGCATTCACGCCTACGCGGTTCACCATCTGTTGGGAGTTGTTGCGGTACGACGAACCGTCGAACAAATCGGTCATCCTGATTTTCGAGTACTGTCCGCGGTGATTGACATATCCCATGATGTAGCCTACGTCAGCCCGATGCGTCGAGGCATAGACATCGGCGACTGAATTGAGCGGATAGCCTACGCCCAGTTTCATATAGAACGAATACTCCTTCATGTACTCCCAGTAGGTAACCGAAGCCGGCTTGAAGCGATGCGTGCCGAGCGTCGAGGAGAACGAACGCGGAGTTATCGTGTAGTCTATCTCGGGACGCAACATAACCGTATCCGCCATATTCGGCGCAATCGCGAGTTTGGTCGCCTGCGAAACGCTCGGCGCATAATTTTTCGTTACCTCGACCTGCTTGGCAACCTGCGCACTGACGCCCGCACATGCGAGCAGCGCAAACAAAGATATGCTTATTACACGTTTCATAGCCTAATTGAGTTTTTTGATTCTGTCCTTCGCTTCGTCCACTATTCCGTCGTCGGCAGGCGAATAACCGTCGATAATGCTTTGGTACGTCGCGCGAGCCTGGAACTGGTCGTTACGGTCGAGATATATGTCCCCGAGCAAAACGAATGCCTTTCCGAGCCAGTACGACTGGGAAGTTTTGCTGTCGGCGAACGCATATATACGTTTTTCGCACTCGTCCAAGTCGCCGCTGTCGTATATCGACCTTATAACGATATATGCCGACTCCGCACCTTCGCGGCTCGCCGTCTCGGCACTCAATGTCTTGTAGATTTCGAGCGCAGCCGCCTTTTCGCCGCGCGAAGAGAGTACGCCAGCCTTGGCGAAACGGGCTGCACGGCGCGATTCGGCACTTACATCCGACAGCGAATCTACATCGTCCGCCATCGCTATTATCGAATCGCCGCTGCCGTGCGCCAGTACCGATTTGACATACCCCGCCGCCGCATCCGAACGCTTGGACGCATTGGCAGCCGCATCGTACAGCCGTCGGTATGCCGGCGCGGCGTCCTCATACATGCGGTTGTCGAACGTTACCTGCGAAAGTTTTTCGAGTACAGCCACCGTATACTGGTTCGTCGGCTTCTCCGCCAGCAGTTTCAGACTGGCGACCGCCGAATCGAGGCTGTCGCATTTCAGATAACTGTCGCTCAGACAGAACAGTGCATCGTTGAGATAATAGCCCTTCGGATAGTTGGCGATATAGTGTTCGAGTTGCGGTATGGATTCGGCGACCCTGCCGGACAGATATATCTTCTGCGCCGCACGGAACGACAGCGAATCACGCGTCATCGAACTCAAATCGCACTCCACTCCGGTACGTTCGGCGTATGCGAAATAGGAATCGACGTCGCCCTTGCCCACATAAATCTCGCGGACGCTCTGCATCGCATCCTTCGCCGCCTCCGACTGCGGAGCCGAGGCGATTACCCTATCGTAGTATTTCAGCGACTTGTCGCTGTCGCCTAGATTGAAATATATCAGACCGAGGTCGAGCAAAGCCGGCGTATAATATGGCGACGACGGATATTTGCCGATGAAATTTTCGAGGACAGCCGCACCGTTACCGTACTGTTCGAGCGAAACGTATGTACGCCCCAATTCGTATGAGGCATCGTCGGCATAGTCGCCGAGGTCGTCAGCCACAATCTGTTTCAAGATACCGATTTTAGCCGGAGTCTTGCCGAGCAGTCCGAGCGAGACGGCACGCTGGTACTGGGCGTAGTACTGTTCCGGCGAACCGATTGCGACCGCACCTTCGTAACTCTTCACTGCCGCAGCGAAATCGCGCAACGAATATTGGGCATCGCCGAGACGGTTGCAGGCATCCGCCCGATAAGAGTCGGGATTCTTGTACAGCCACAGGAAACCTTCGAAAGCCTTGCGCGACTTCTCCATCTCGCCGAGAGCGAACTGCGAATAGCCTATGTTATAGAGAGCCATTTTATATTCGTAAGCCGATTTCGGTGCGCGTTTCAGATAGAAATTGTAATGTTCTATCGCTTTCGGATAATCGCTGCGGTTGTATGCGATTTCGCCGAGCCAGAACGAACATAGCGCATTGTATTTCGGGCTGACGCCGACAGCCATCGACTCCTCGAACGCCGCCTGCGCCTTATCGAAATCGCCTGCGGAGAAAGCCTCCATACCCTTGAAGCAGGTTATCTTCTGCAATGCCGTCTTGATGTTGCCGTCGGGCTTGTCGAACGACTTGATGGCGGAGTACGCCATGTCGTAGTCGTGCGAATTGTAGTAGGCGGCGATAAGCAGTTCCCTCGCCTCCTTGGCACGCGGCGAATCGGGATACTTGTTCACATAGCGGGTAAGCACGTTTATCGATTCGTTGAACGTGCCGCCGCCGGTCTCGAAAAGCAGTTTTCCGTAGTTGAACAACGCATCCTCGGCAATTTCGTTATCGAACTTGTCGTCTGCCGCCATGGCGAACGAATAGATTGCCAGACGCTTGTTGCCGCGCTTTATGTAGCAGTCGGCGAGGTGGTATGAAGCGTTCTGGGCGAGCGAATCATCGCCGGTGCAGACCTTCTTCAAAGCATCGACAGCCGCGGCATAGTCCGTCGTCCGATAGGCTGAATATCCGAGCAGATAATTCTCCTCGCGGTTCATCTCGCCTCCGTTCTTGGCATACATCGACATATAGAGCAACGCCTTGTTGTATCCTTCGAGCCGATACCACGACTCAGCAAGTATGCGCATCAGTTCCAGACGCTGCGACTCGACCGCTCCGGCAAGCAAGTCGTCGCCGTGGCGGACGACATAATCGTAGTTGCCGCGCGAGAATTCGAGTTGTAGCAGATAATACGGAATCACCGGCGCGTAGGCGTCGCTCTTTTTGAGTGAAACGAATCCGTTATACGCCTTGTCGAATTCGCCGCGATGATAGTGGATATACGACTTGTAGTACGTCGCGTGGTCGGCATACTGCCCTACCGGCGACACCTTCGAGAAGTATTCGTAAGCCTTGTCGTAGTTACCGCCGACGAACTCGGCATAACCGAGCCTTACATCGTAGCGTTCGCGGTTCTCGGCTGTCAAAGCCTTGTACGACACCTTCTCGAACTCCTCCTTCGCCTTGGCGAACTCCTCGTTCCCGCAATAATATACGCCGAGCATGAAATGCACGTCGTTCACATGCACCGATTCGGGGTAAGCCGCAAGGAAAGAGAGCAGCCGCTGTTCGGCGTCGTCATCCTTCAATTCGACAGCGCACACCGCCAATCCGAATTCGATTTGGCGAATCAGGCTCGTTTCATCGGACGAAACATCCTCTTTCAGTCTTCGGAATTCATGACGGGCATCGCTCCAACGGCGGTGTTCGAGCAAAGTCAAAGCCCTTTCGAGCGCGATTCGCGGCTCGGGCGGTGTCATGGCAACCGCACCTGACAATGCGGCTGCGAGCATGATTGCCGTAAGGAATATTTTTTTAGGCATACCTGTTTCGTTTATATACTACCTTGCAAAAATACGATTTTAATTCGGAATTATCGCACGCAGAACGCTATTATTATACCCTTTTCGTCATTCCCTGCGACATTCCGCATAAAACGCCGGCGGCATCCCGCCCGACAGTCTTCGCGTCGGACGAAAAATCGCACTGTCGCATCGCGAAAACCATCGTGCGGGAACGATTGTTGCCGTCGAAACGGTGAACAACAAATACCAAAGAATATGAAAACGACTGTTACAGTAGAGTTATTGAAAGATTCGGACTTCAAACTGTCCGGCAACCGCAAAATCGAGAATCTCAATCCGAAAGAGTTGCTTCTCTATGCCGCCGCGACATGTGCCGGCAAAACCATTACAGGCATATTGTCGAAAATGAACATCGTGCCGCAAACGTTCGAGATTACCGTATCGGGCGAACTCAACACCGACGAAGTGGTCGCGCAGAGCGTCTACCGTTCGTTCGACATCACCTACAATGTTTATTGCGACACCATTACCGACCAGTCGAAGGTCAGCCGCGCGATAAACCTCGCCAACGAGAAGTATTGCGGGCTGATACAGATGCTCCGCAAAATCGCCCCCGTCGCATACGAGATAGCCATCGTAAGTACGGAAACGACAAAGGCTTAAAAAGTAAATTAAAACGACAGGTCGCTGACCTGTCGTTTTAATTACCGTATATCGCGGCAGTTGCGCTTGTCGGTTATGGTGCCGTCGGTAAGAACCACGAGTCCGAAATCCGCCCTCAACATGGTTTTCATCGTCTTGGCATCGATGTTATAGCACTTTACCGGATTGCTTCCTGCAAAAGACACGCGGTTTTCCCCTTGCAGAATCTGCGGTGTCAGACACACGACGCCCGCACCCTCCGCCTCGGCGCGCTCTATCGCCGAACGCAGGCGTTGCCCGCACTTTTCGCCGACGGCATCCGCCCGCGAAACGCAGAGCATATACAACTTTCCCTTTACCGACAGCAGGCTGTCCGTTACATCGGCTCCGTTCTCGTCGCTCACGAAAAATTCGAGAATCATCGGTTCGACACGGTTATCGGCATCCTCCGACACGCGGGTTTCCACCCACTCCCACCGCTTTTCGTTGTGCCACGCCTTGTCTTTCAGCGAGAACTCCTTCAACTTGCCGGTACGCCGGTTGCGGTATACCAATACTACGTCCGCACTCGCCTGCTCGGTACGGGCTTTCTCCATCGCATCGGCGATATTGACGCCTACCTTATACGGCAGGAAATCGAGCGGCGGCAGATGATAGTAACTGTATATGCCGACACCCATGCTCGTCGAGCAGAACAGAATCGTCAGGGCGAGTTCGAGGGTCGAAAAGGCGAATATGCGGTCGGGACGATAACGCCACCATACGCAGACCGCCATAGGCAGCAGTACCAGATTTTTAAGGAACGTTTTCCACGGCGACAACTTCACGACCTCGCCGAAGCAGCCGCAATCCTCGACGGGAATCCATGTGGCACTCAGGAAAGTAAGCGTCGTAAAGAATATCATCGACAGCACGGCGAATATCGAAATCAGCCGGACACGCACCTTGAAAAGCATCATGCAGCCCATCATCAACTCCGCGCCGCACAGCCATATCGAAAATACCATGACATACGGTTTCAAGGCTTCGAGACCGTATATTACAAGATAGTTGGTGATGTTGAGAGCCGTTCCCCACGGGTCTATCGCCTTGACGAATCCCGACGAGATGAACGTCAGCGCGAACAGAATGCGGCAGACATGCGTCAGCACTCTGAACCACCGTTTATTTCGCAATGCACTCCCCATGTCTAACGCTTGCTGACCAACGGCATCACCAACCGTTCGATTTCGGAAAATATCGATTCCGGCGCAGCCATACCTCCGTCGGCATCGCTGCAATCGACCACCACGAGCGAAGAATCCTCCTTCGCTGCATCGAGATACACGCGGCGGACGCTCTCCTGCAACGACAGCGACGATTCGTGAATGTCCGAAGCCCCGTTCAGATAGTTGCGGTCGTCGCCCTCGCGCACGTTCGTAAGTTTTTTGACGGTAAACTCGAACGGCACGTCCAGAAACAGCGAGATGTCGGGGCGCGGAATGGCGTTATAGCCGTATTCGAGGTCGAGAATCCACTCTTTCAGCCGTTTTCGGGCATCGGCATCGGCGATTTTGGCGCACTGGTATCCGATATTGGAATACACGTATCTGTCCACTATAACTACCTTGCCGGCAGACAGCCACTCCCTGATGCGTGCAGCCATATCCGCACGGTCGCCGGCATAGAGCAGTGCGACTATATAGGGGTCTACCTGCTCGACTCCGCCGAGTTCGCCGCGCAGAAAGCGGGCTATGAGGTCGCCGTACACCGGAGCGTCGAACCGCGGAAAGTGAACGTATTCGCTTTCGACTCCCATACCTGCGAGCATATCGCGCAGCATCTTTATCTGGGTTGATTTGCCTGCTCCGTCAAGCCCTTCGAGAACGATGAACATATCTTTTCTTCATTTATTGTCTTAACATGCGCACCGCACGCTTCACGCCCTCGGCAAGAGCATCGACTTCGGCGGCGGTATTATACAGTCCGAACGACGCTCGGCACATGCCGCTCACTCCGAAATGAGCCATCGCAGGCTCGGCGCAATGATGACCGGTACGGATTGCGATACCCAACTTGTCGAGTATCATGCCTATGTCGTAGTGTCCAGCCCCCTCGACATCGAAACATACGATAGGAGCCTTGTCGGCGGTCGTACCGTATATCCGCAAGCCGTCGATTTCGAGCAGCCGCCGCGTCGCGTAATCGAGCAACTCCTTTTCGTGCCGTTCGACATCTTTCAATGGCAACGATTCGAGATAGCGCACAGCCTCGCCGAGACCGACAGCACCGATGAAGTTCATCGTTCCCGCCTCGAATTTCAGCGGCGACGGTGCATACGTGGTTTTGGCGAACGTAACCTTATCGACCATCTCGCCACCGCCCATGAAAGGCGGCATCGCGTCGAGTATCTCCTGTTTGCCGTAAAGTACGCCTATTCCGGTCGGTCCGTAAAGTTTATGCCCCGAGAAAGCGTAAAAATCGCAGTCGAGTGCCGCGACATCCGCTCCGCCGTGGACAATGCCCTGACATCCGTCCACCATCGCAACGGCTCCGACCGAGTGCGCAGCATTGATTATCGGTCGCAGGTCGGGTTTGGTTCCGAGCGTGTTGGATGCCTGCGTAACGGCTACCACCCGTGTTCGCTCATTGAGAAGCGTCGGGAGAAGTTCCGTTTTCAGCCGTCCCGAATCGTCGATTGGCAGAACCCTTATCTCCGCCCCCTTGCGCTCCGCGGCGAGTTGCCACGGAACTATGTTGGAGTGGTGTTCTATTTCGCTGATTACTATATTGTCGCCCGCATGCAGGAATTTTTCGCACCACGCATACGCAACGAGATTTATCGAAGCCGTAGCACCCGACGTAAATACCACCTCCTCGCGGCTGCGTGCGCCGATGAACGCCCGTATGCGTTCGCGGGCATCCTCGTACAGCACCGTCATGCGTTCGGACAGATGATGCACTCCGCGGTGGATATTGGCATTGAGTTCGGTATGCAGACGATTCACCGTATCGATAACGCACTGCGGCTTCTGGGCAGTCGCACCGCTGTCGAGATAGACCAGCGGCTTGCCGTATACCCTGCTCGCGAGTATCGGGAAATCTTTCCTTATTTCATCTACATCGAATCCCATAGCCTCTATAATTTTTCGAGTTTGGCGGCAATCTCCTCCGCCAACATTTCTGCAACCGCCTCGACATCGCACCGGCTCGCCACATCGTTCACGAAACCCTCCGTCTGCAAACGCCGCGCATCCTTTTCGCTCAATCCGCGCTGACGCATGTACAATACCGCGTCATCGTCGAGTTGCCCCACCGTCGCTCCGTGCGAACAACGCACGTCGTCGGCATATATTTCGAGTTGCGGCATCGTAACGATATGTGCATCGCCAATCTCTATGTTGCGGCTCTGCTGCTGCGCATCGGTGCGCTGCGCATCCGGCGCGACATAGACCAGTCCGCGGAATTCGCCCGTCGAACGCCCCGAAGCGACGCCCTTTACCAGCGAATCGCTCTTGCAGTCGGAAATGAGATGATTGGTAGTCAGGTCTATTGTGCAATGCTCCGAATCCGACGCCACGAAAACGGCTGACAACTCGTTCTCCGCACCGCGACCTTCGAGATTTATGCGGTATGCGACATTCGCACTGCGCAGTTCGGCGGTAACGATACGGCAACGGCTGCCCGATGCCTGCGAAATGCGCACTTCGGCGAAAGCCTCGGCGAGATACACCTCTGTAAGCGACAGTTGCGCATTCTCGCCCAACCGCAGTTCGACGGACGCTTCGTTGGTCTGCGTATGAACGATGACGAGTTTTACCGGAGCGGTCGTATCCGCCTCGACGACCATATTGCGCGGGTTAAGGGCGAGTAGCGGACGCGAAGCATCGACGCCGGAGATTTTTCCGCCGTCGAACGCGGTCAGCGCGCCGCTCTTTATCAAATCTTCGATACCCATATCGCCGTCTACTCCTTATAATCGTTGATAAGCCAGTCGTAACCCTCCTTTTCGAGTTTGAGGGCAAGGCTCTTGTCGCCCGAATGGATAATCCGTCCGTGATAGAGGACATGGACGTAATCCGGAACGATATAGTCCAACAGACGCTGATAGTGAGTGATGACGACCGTAGCGTTATTCTCGTTGTGCAGTTTCGTAACTCCGGTAGCGACTATGCGCAGCGCGTCGATGTCCAGACCCGAATCGGTCTCGTCGAGAATGGCGAGCGTCGGGTCGAGCATCGCCATCTGGAAAATCTCGTTCTTCTTCTTCTCGCCGCCCGAGAACCCTTCGTTCACCGAACGCGACGTGAGTTTGGGGTCGAGTTCCACAATCGCGCTCTTTTCGCGCATCATGCGCAGGAATTCCGAAGCCGACAGCGGCTCCTGTCCGAGATACCTGCGCTTCTCGTTCACGGCGAGTTTCATGAAATTCGCCATCGAAACGCCCGGAATCTCCACCGGATACTGGAAACCGAGAAACAGCCCGCGGCGCGCGCGCTCCTCGATAGGCATTCCGAGCAGGCTCTCGCCGTTGAAAGTCGCTTCGCCCTCGGTAACCGTAAACTTCTCGTTGCCCGCCAGCACGGAGGCGAGAGTACTCTTGCCCGAGCCGTTGGGACCCATTATTGCGTGTACCTCACCGGCTTTCACTTCGAGGTCGATGCCGCGAAGAATCTCCTTGTCGCCGACGGAGGCATGCAGATTTTTTACACTTAACATATATCGCTTCTACTTTTTGTCATTTCTCTATCCTACGCTGCCTTCGAGACTTATGGAAAGCAGTTTCTGGGCTTCTATCGCGAACTCCATAGGCAGTTTCGCCAGCACCTCCTTGGCATAGCCGTTCACTATCAGTCCGACAGCCTCTTCGGTCGCCAGTCCGCGCTGGTTGCAGTAGAACAACTGCTCCTCAGAAATCTTCGAGGTCGTCGCCTCGTGTTCGAGAACCGCCGTCGAGTTGCGGCAGTCGATGCGCGGGAACGTATGCGCTCCGCATTTGTCGCCGATAAGCAGCGAGTCGCACTGCGAATAGTTGCGGGCGTTGTCCGCTTTCGCACCGACCTTGACGAGTCCGCGGTACGAATTCTGGCTGCGACCTGCCGATATACCTTTCGACACTATGCGGCTGCGGGTATTGCGACCGATATGTATCATCTTCGTACCCGTATCCGCCTGCTGGAAATGATTGGTCATAGCCACCGAATAGAACTCGCCGACCGAATTGTCGCCGGCAAGCACGCAACTCGGATATTTCCACGTGATAGCCGAACCGGTCTCGACCTGCGTCCACGACAGGCGGGCGTTTTCGCGGCACAATCCGCGTTTGGTAACGAAATTATAGATTCCGCCCTTGCCGTCCTTGTCGCCGGGATACCAGTTCTGCACCGTCGAATATTTCACCTCCGCATCGCGTTCGACGACGATTTCGACGACCGCCGCATGCAACTGGTTCTCGTCGCGCCGCGGAGCGGTACACCCTTCGAGGTAACTTACATACGAACCCTCGTCTGCGACAATCAACGTGCGCTCGAACTGTCCCGTTCCCTCCGCATTGATGCGGAAATAGGTCGAAAGTTCCATCGGGCATCTCACGCCCTTCGGAATGTAGCAGAACGACCCGTCGGAGAACACGGCGGCATTCAGTGCCGCATAGTAGTTGTCGGCATACGAAACGACCGAACCGAGGTAGCGGCGCACCAAATCTGGGTAATCGCGGATAGCCTCCGAAATCGGGCAGAAGATTATGCCCTTTTCCGCCAACGTTTCGCGGAAAGTTGTCTTCACCGACACCGAATCGAGAACGGCATCCACCGCGACGCCCGACAACGCCATCTGCTCTTCGAGCGGGATGCCGAGTTTGTCGAAAGTGCGTTTGAGTTCCGGGTCGATTTCGTCTATCGAATCAAGTTTCCTGCGCTTTTTCGGCGAGGCGAAATAGATGATATCCTGAAAATCGATGGGCGGAATATCCAGATGCGCCCACGTCGGCAAATCCATGGTAAGCCAGTGGCGGTAGGCTTTCAGGCGCGATTCGAGCATCCATTCGGGTTCCTCTTTCTTGCGCGAGATAAGCCGTATAACCTCCTCGTTGAGACCTTTCGGAATCGTTTCGGTTTCGATATCGGACGTAAAACCGTATTTGTAATCGCTGCGTTCGAGCGAATCTATTATGTCTTTACTCTCTTCTTTCATAAGACCGTACGCGCACACGCGCGAAATCCGCCGCAAAAGTACTAAAAAATTTGCAAATAGCGATTATCCTCCATGCAAATATCGGGCAGAGAAACATCGGAATGTATTAAGGTCTTTAAGGACATTAACGACCTTAAAGACACTCCGCACAACTGTCCGCTCCACGAACAGCAGAGAATTTATTGTGCGAATTTTATAGATTTTTTTTGCAGTTATCCGAAATTATAGTACTTTTGTACGCTCCTTTCGAGAAAGTAAGGATGCACGGAGGGTTGGGTGAGTGGCTTAAACCAGCAGTTTGCTAAACTGCCGATATCGTAAGGTATCCGCTGGTTCGAATCCAGTGCCCTCCGCAACAAAAAAGAGGTCGAAAGACCTCTTTTCTATTTTAACACAAGGACCTTAATGTCGTTAAAGTCATTAAGGTCTTTAATTTAGGCAATTACATACAATTTTACAGTAACGGCATTCCAAAGCCGTATGCATTTGCGGGTTCCGACAAAAGTCCCCCGCACAGGCGGGGGATTTAGGGGGTGGGTAACATCTGTATACGCGGCTTTGCCGCGATAACCACAACAGTAGGTTATCCGAATACCTGTAATAACTTGATTCGGTGTAAAGTTGTAGATAGTTACCTCACAATTTAAATTTCGTCCGGCATCGGCACGCACTTGCCCGAATTGAGGTATTTGGGCATCGGAGCGTTCCAGCCGCGCAGTTTTCCGCCCAACTCGGCAGCCAACTCCTTGACTATCTCCGGATGCTCGGCGGCGACATCGTTCTGCTCGCCTATATCGGCAGTCATATCGTACAATTCGAGTTCTTTCGTCCGCATACGGTACACTAATTTCCATTTACCCTTTCGGACGGCACTCAGGAAATCAACATCCGCAAAATCGTATGGCTTCCACTGATGCGGATAGTGGAACACAAGCGCACGTTCGGGGTCGATGCCCGAAACGCTTTCGTCGATAATCAGCGAATTGGCATCTTTCTGCGAAACGATTTTGCCGTCAGCCTTGGCTTTCTCGGCGAACTTCGAGCCGTCGGTAACCAGGCGCACGAGGCTCCGACCGTCGATGGTCTGTACCGTTTTAGGACTGTTCACTCCCGCCATTTCGAGAATCGTCGGGAATAAATCCTCTGCGATAACAGGAGTATTGACTCTCGTACCGGCAGCGATTCTGCCCTCCCAGCGAAATGCGAGCGGAACACGTATACCGCCCTCGTAGCAGGAGCCTTTGCCCTCGCGCAACGGTTTGTTCTGGGTATGGAGAATACCGCCCAACTGCCTGTTGTCGCTGCTTCCGCCATTATCGGTCATGAAGATGATAATCGTATTCTTATCGACACCCTTCTCTTTCAGATATGCCATCAGGTCGCCGAGGCTCTTGTCCACGCCTTCGACCATCGAAGCATAGCGAGCCTGCGCTTCGTCCATATCGCCTCTGTCGCGATATTTCTGTACGAAACGGTCGTCCGGCTGAATCGGGACATGGGTCGCATAGTGCGACATATAGAGATAAAACGGTTCGCCGTGCAAAATCGGATAGTCGAGAGCCTTCAAGGCTTCGCGCGTAAGCGCTTCCGTCAAATGCGTACCCGTATCGTAGTACTCCGTCATGTTCTGAACGGCAAGGTCGTTCCACAGTTCCGGAGTATTGCCGTAATGCTCCTCGCTAAGATACGAACGAGGCATACCCGCGACAGTTCCGGCGACATTGACGACGAATCCCATATTGTATGGGCTTGCACCCGGTGTCCCCGGTGTAGCCCAATGCGCCTTGCCGACATGAATCGTAAAGTAGCCGGCATCGCGAAGCAGTTTCGGCAGCGGAGTGGCATACAGCGCATGTTCCACGCCTTCGACCGGTGTTACGCCGTTGTGATTCCAGTCCGGACGTGTAAGTTCGGAATCGTCGGTCGAACCCGACTTCGCCGTATCGGATACCGCGACCTTGCCTGCTCCGTACTGTGTCGAACGAATCGCATCGCCGGGAGTATCGCGCATGGTGGTAGTCCAGTTGGTAATGCCAGTATGGGCTGCATTCATACCCGTGAGCAGGCTCGTCCGAGTAGGCGTAGACAAAGGGCATGCGTAGGCATTTGTCATTATCACACCCTCCTCGGCAAGACGAGCCATATTGGGCGTGTCATGACGCAGATTGTACGGATAGACCTCCTCGCCATAGGCGACAGAAGAATCGACCCAGCCCATATCATCTACAAGGAAGAAGACGATATTGGGGCGAGGCTGTTCGGTTGTACTGCACGCGGCAAGCGGCAACGCGAACGACAGTCCGACGAACGGTTTGTGTTGAATCTTCATATATCTACCGATTAAATTTCGTCCGGCATCGGCACGCACTTGCCCGAATTGAGGTATTTGGGCATCGGAGCGTTCCAGCCGCGCAGTTTTCCGCCCAATTCGGCTGCCAACTCCCTGACGATTTCCGGATGCTCGGCGGCAACGTCGTTCTGCTCGCCGATATCGGTACGCAGGTTATACAATTCGAGTTCCTTGGTGCGCATGCGGTACACCAGTTTCCAGTCGCCCTTGCGGACCGCGCTCAAATAGTCGATATCCGTCAAATCGTAAGGCTTCCATTTATGCGGATAGTGGAATACGAGCGCGCGCTCAGGGTCGATGCCCGAAACGCTCTTGTCGATAACCAGAGCGTTAGCCTCTTTCTGCGAAGCAATCTTGCCGTCAGCCTTGGCTTTCGCGGCGAACTTCGAACCGTCGGTAATCAGCGAAACGAGGCTCTCGCCATCGACATCCTGCACATATCCGGCATTGCGGACGCCTGCCATTTCGAGAATCGTCGGGAACAAATCCTCGGCGATAACCGGAGTGTTGATTCTCGTTCCGGCTGCGATTTTGCCCTCCCAGCGGAACGCGAGCGGAACACGCACGCCGCCTTCGTAGCATGAACCCTTGCCCTCGCGCAACGGCTTGTTCTGGGTATGCAGGATACCGCCCTTCTGCTTGTTTTCGCTGTTGCCGCCGTTGTCGGTCATGAATATGATAATCGTATTCTTATCGACGCCCTTCTCTTTCAGATATGCCATCAGGTCGCCGAGACTCTTGTCCACCCCCTCGACCATCGAAGCATAGCGAGCCTGTCCTTCATCCAATCCGGCATCGAGATATTTCTGGATAAAACGCTTGTCCGGCTGAATCGGAGTATGGGTCGCATAGTGAGCCATATAGAGGAAGAATGGCTCGCCGTGGGAAATCGGATATTCGAGCGTCTTCTTCGCTTCAAGCGTCAGTGCCTCGGTAAGGTGGGTGTCGGTATCGTAGTACTCGGTCATGTTCTGCACTGCGAGATAGTTCCAAAGTTCAGGAGTATTGCCGTAGTGGTCCTCGCTCTGGTACGAACGCGGCATACCTGCCACGTTGCCCGAAACATTGACGACGAATCCCATGTTGTAAGGGCTTGCACCCGGAGTTCCCGCAGCAGCCCAGTGAGCCTTGCCGACATGAATAGTAAAGTAGCCCGCATCGCGAAGCAACTGCGGCAGCGGCGTAGCGTATTGGGTATGGGCGATTCCGTCAACCGGACTTACACCGTTGATAGTCCAGTCCGGACGGCATAACTCGCCGTCGTTGTCCTTGCCCGTTCCAGCCATCATCGCAATCGCACCGCCGGTAGCGTCGCTCGGCATGTCGCGCATAGTCGAAGTCCAGTTGGTGATACCCGTATGGGCGGCATTCATACCGGTAAGCAGGCTCGTCCGCGTCGGAGTGGATACCGGACAGGCGTAGGCGTTGGTCATGATTACGCCCTCTTCGGCAAGTCGAGCCATGTTCGGGGTATTGTGGCGCAGGTTTATCGGGTAAGCCTCCTCTCCGTAGGCAACAGAGGAATCGACCCAACCCATGTCGTCCACAAGAAAGAATACGATGTTCGGGCGTTGCTGTTCGGTTGTACTGCATGCGGCGAGCGGCAGCGCAAGCGACAATCCGACGAACGGTTTGGTTTTCATTTTCATAAACAGGTTTTAGGTATGGTTAATAAATAATAACGCCGAAAAGATTGCCCGACAATCGGACAATCTGCGACAAAAAAGCACGTAAGGCGACTGTCAAATCGCCTTACGTAAAACCGGTGCCGGTCTATTTGAAATAACGCTTGTAAAGACCCTGGAAGCCCGCACCGTGACGAGCCTCGTCCTTCGCCATTTCGTGAACCGTATCGTGAACCGCATCGAGATTCTGCTCCTTCGCCAGACGGGCAAGACGCATCTTGTCCTCGCAAGCACCGCACTCGGCATTCATACGCTTGAATACGTTGGTCTTGGTATCCCAAACCACGTCGCCGAGCAGTTCGGCGAACTTCGCAGCATGTTCAGCCTCCTCGAACGCATAACGCTTGAAAGCCTCTGCAATTTCAGGATAGCCCTCGCGGTCTGCCTGACGGCTCATTGCCAGATACATGCCCACCTCGGTGCATTCGCCCATAAAGTGATTGTTCAGACCTTCGAGGAGTTCAGGGCTCGAACCCTTGCCGTCGCCGAGTTTGTGAACCGTAACGAAATCGAGGTCGCCATCCTGTTCAACCACCTCTACGAATTTCTCTTTCGGAACCTTGCACATAGGACATCTTTCGGGAGCCTCGTCGCCTTCATGAATGTAACCGCATACGGTACAACGCCATTTCTTTGCCATAATCTTTAAAGTTTTAATCGTTTAACTTTCCGTTTTCTTGTTTTTCCTTTTGCAAAGATACGAAATCATTTCAAAGATAAAAATAATATATTTTTATCCGCATATAAGTATTATTTATAACTATCGGCGGTCTATAACGAACTCAATCTCCTCGACAGACGTGGAATCCTTGACGAGAACCTGTTTGCGCGCATCGAGCAGATACATGGCGGGAATCGCGCGCAGGTCGTAAAGATTCTTTTCGCGGATAATGCACCCCTTGTCATACGAATTTATCCATTTCGACGGCATCGACGGCGCGTAAGCCCTCCACGCATCGATGTCCTCGTCGGGATACAGAGCCAGAACGACCAGTGAGCCGCGCTCCTGCAACTCGTTCAACATCGGCGATTCGGTTATCGCCGACTGAATGCTCTTGCACATCGGACAACCGGGGTTATTGATGAATATCAGCACATATTCGGCATCTATCGAATAGAGATTCGACGACCTACCCGACGCGAGCGTATATCTGAAATCGTTGGCTTTACGTCCCATACGGTTCTGATTCGCGATTTCGAGGTCGTAAGCGGGAGCGAGCCGCTCGTATTCGTCGTAGAACGGTGTCGCCAACTGCGCTTCGAGTACCGGAATATAGAGTTCCTCGCTGCGCACCGGCGAATTGGGGTCGTGCAGAATCTTCTCGGCGAGCATGACGAAATATTCGAACATAGGTTTCGACGCGGAAGCGCGCTTCATCAACTCGCGTATCGGTTCCTGATTGGTCGGACCGACAAAATTGGCGACATACGCCGCATATGCCCGCAGCATCTCGACGGTATCGACCTTCGCGATGAATACGGTATCGGCGAAATCGAAATTGTCCCAATAGTGTTCCGCCATAAAGGCGAACTTGTCCTCGTCCGTCGCCTGCATGGGAGGCTGGACCATACGGAAATGATACGACGGAGCGGGTTTGGTTTCCGGTTTCGTCTTTTTCGACGGCGAACCGCATCCGGCAAGCAATGCCGAAAGCAGCGACATATATAATAGGTAACGTTTCATGAAACAAAGATAATCAAAAGCCCGAAAAAAAGAAAAGCCCTCAAAGACTTTAAGGTCCTTAAAGTCCTTAATGACCTTAACCGATAAATTTAACAGCCAATTCAAATGGGCGAACAGCAAAGTGTGCCTATTTTTTGTATCTTTGCCCGAATTATGGAAGACCGCATAAAAATATCGGGAGCGAGGGTTCACAACCTCAAAAACATCGACCTCGAAATTCCGCGCAACAGCCTTGTGGTAATCACGGGATTGTCGGGTTCGGGCAAATCGTCGCTCGCATTCGACACCATATACGCCGAAGGGCAGCGGCGTTACATGGAGACGCTTTCCACATACGCCCGCCAGTTCATCGGCTCGATGGAGCGTCCCGACGTAGACAAGATTACGGGATTAAGTCCCGTTGTCGCCATCGAACAGAAGACGACCAACAAGAATCCGCGTTCGACAGTCGGCACGGTAACCGAAATCAACGACTTTCTGCGACTGCTTTTCGCACGCGCCTCGCGGGCATATTCGCCGGCAACAGGCGAACTGATGACACATTATACCGACGAACAGATTTGCGACCTGATACTGAAAGACTATTCCGACCGCAAGATAGCATTTCTTGCACCGATAGTCAAGGGGCGCAAGGGACACTACCGCGACCTGTTCGAATCGCTAGCGAAGCGCGGCTACATTTACGCCCGCATCGACGGCGAAATCCGCGAATTCGGTGCAGGCGAACGGCTCGACCGCTACAAGGTACACTCCATAGAACTCGTTATAGACCGTCTGACGGCATCGGAGCAGGCGCGCGAACGCATCATGACCTCGCTCAAAGAGGCGATGCGGCAGGGCAAGGGAACGATGGCTCTGCACGACTACGAGTCGGGTGCACTGCGATACTATTCGCGCCACCTGATGTGTCCGACGACGGGTATGGCATTCGAGGAGCCTGCGCCGCACACATTCTCGTTCAACTCGCCGAAAGGCGCGTGTCCGCGATGCAACGGATTGGGTGAGGAGGCGGTCTTCGACACCGAAAAAATAATTCCCGACGACAGACTGTCGATTCGCGAAGGCGGCATCGCTCCGCTCGGCAAGGGTCGCACCAATCTGCTTTTCACAATACTCGAAGCCCTCGGCAAACGCTACAAATTCTCGCTCGACGACCCTGTCGGCACTATCTCGCAGGAGGGTCTGAATGCGGTTCTGTACGGCGACCCAGAGCCGGTTACGATAAATCTCGCCGACTTCACCTATCAGCGCGGAATGCAGATGCGCCAATGGGAAGGCGTGGCTGAATACATCAACGAAACTCTGTGCGGCGACGACGATGATGCGCGGCGCGGCGAAAAGTGGCGCAATCAGTTCGTCGCCTACCGCAAATGTTCGTTATGCGGCGGCACACGGTTGAAAGAAGAGGCTTTGCAGTTCAAAATCGGCGACAAGAATATTGCCGACCTGTCGGCGATGTCGATTTCGGCTCTGTCGGAATGGATGTCGGGCATCGACGGGTACATGAACGCCCGCGAACGTGCGATTGCGCAGGAGATAGTCAAGGAGATTCGCGAACGTCTGAAATTCCTTATGGATGTCGGGCTGGGCTATCTTTCGCTCGGGCGTGCGGCACGGTCGCTGTCGGGCGGCGAAAGCCAGCGAATAAGGCTCGCCACCCAAATCGGCTCGAAACTCGTGAACGTACTCTATATCCTCGACGAGCCGAGCATCGGACTGCACCAGCGCGACAACCGCAAACTCATCAATACACTGAAAGAGTTGCGCGACGCCGGCAACTCGGTAATCGTCGTCGAACACGACGAGGAGATGATGCGGGCGGCCGATTTCATCGTCGATGTCGGTCCGAAAGCGGGACGCCGCGGAGGGCATATCGTCGCGAGCGGAACTTTCGACGACATACTTTCGTCGGACAGCATCACCGCCGACTATCTCAGCGGACGCAAGCGGATAGAGATTCCGCAAACGCTGCGCGAGGGCAGCGGCAAAAGCATCGTGATAAGAGGTGCGCGCGGCAACAATCTGAAAGACATCGACGCCGTATTCCCTCTGGGCAAATTCATCTGCGTAACGGGAGTGAGCGGTTCGGGCAAATCGTCGCTCGTGAACAATACGCTCGTGCCGATACTTTCGCGGGCATTGTACCGCTCCTACGACAGGGCATTGTCTTACGATTCGGTCGAAGGCATCGAGAATATCGACAAACTCGTGGTCGTAGACCAGTCGCCAATCGGACGTTCGCCGCGAAGCAATCCGGCGACCTACTCCAACGTTTTCGGCGACATACGCAAACTGTTCGAGCAGACGCCCGACGCGCAGATTCGCGGATTCAAGGCGGGACGCTTCTCGTTCAACGTCAAGGGCGGTCGCTGCGAGGAGTGCAAGGGTGCGGGCGTGCAGACGATAGAGATGAATTTCCTGCCCGACGTCTACGTGAAGTGCAAGGCGTGCGGCGGCAACCGCTACAACCGCGAGACGCTCGAAGTGAAATACAAGGGCAAGAACATAAACGACGTTCTGAACATGACGGTGAACATGGCTGTCGAGTTTTTCGAGCCGATACCGTCGATATACGCCAAACTCAAAGCGATTCAGGACGTGGGACTGGGATATCTGACGCTCGGACAGCCTTGCACCACCCTTTCGGGCGGCGAAAGCCAGCGCATAAAACTGTCGTCGGAACTCTCGAAACGCGACACGGGACGGACGCTGTACATTCTGGACGAGCCGACCACCGGACTTCATTTCGAGGATATAAATCTGCTTTTAGGAGTGCTGAACAAACTCGTAGACCGCGGAAACACGGTAATCGTCATCGAGCATAACCTCGACGTGATAAAAGTCGCCGACCACATCATAGACATCGGTCCCGAGGGCGGCGATGAAGGCGGACGCATAATCGCCGAAGGCACGCCTGCGGAGATAGCCGGCTGCGCGGAGAGTTACACCGGAAAATTCCTCAAACAAATCATATCTAATGGGAAATAGGCATGTTTTCAGACCTGCACACAAAGGCAAAACGCCAATCCGAGATGTCGGAAAGGCGTTTAATTAACTTTATTCATTAACCAAAATTCATTCAAGATGAAGAAACAATCAACCGTAAAGCCGATTGCGTGCTTCAAGCGTTGGACTCGTGCGAACTATGCAGTGTTCGCAAGCCTCCACCGCCAGTGTACAATCGGAGTGCTTGCGGTCGGAATGTCCATCATCTTGCTGACTGCGGAAGAGGCTGCGGCACAGACCGACACGGTCTTCGTATTCGGAAACACCCGAATCGAGGACGTGGAAATCGTGGGGACAAAACAGAGTCCCTCGCGCAGCATTCTTCCTCAAACCCGCGTATTCGACCGCGCTGCCGATGCCGCCGCGCCGCTTCCCACTCTGGAAGAGGCTCTGCGCATCAACCCGTCGGTCGATATAAGGGAGCGCAGCGGCAAGGGGGCGCAAGCCGACATTTCGATTCGCGGAGGGTCTTTCGACCAGACAATGCTGATGCTCAACGGCATCAATTTCACGGACGCCCGCACAGGGCATCAAACCCACTCTCTGCCGATAGATATGGACTGCATATCCGGCATCGAACTCATCAACGGCGTATCCGGAGTAGGGGCATACGCCGGAGCGGTAAACATCCGCACCCAACCGCTCTACCCCACCTATCTGCGGCTCAGCCTTGAAAGCGGACAGCACGGCTACTTCTACTCCAATCTCTCCGGAGCAATCACACGCAACAAACTGGCGGTATTCGCCGCAGGGTCGTTCCGCCGGAGCGACGGCTACATCTACAACACCGATTTCCGCAATGCCAACGGCTATCTGCGGATGACCTACGACTCCGACAAGGCGGGATTCTTCGACTTTCAGGCGGGAGTTCAGGGACGCAGATTTGGTTCCAACGGATTCTACGGAGCATACAACCGCGACCAGTTCGAGCAGACCTCGACCGCGCTCGGTTCGCTGCGGTGGGTCAAGGATTTCGGACGGTTCAGAATCTCGGCTGATGCAAGTTACCGCAAGAATTTCGACCGCTACGAGTGGACGCGAGGAATACCCATGAACTATCACAACACCGACAATGCAGGTGCCGAATTATGGGGCGATTTACGCTGGAAAGGCGGCATAACCTCGCTCGGCGGCGACTACATATACAACCACATTTACAGCAGCAATCTCGGAGAACCGATGTCCGCCCCGCGGGGACACTACAAATACTCGCAATCGCGCAATGTCGGCAACGTATGGTTGCGGCACGTGAAGCGTTGGAAACTGTTCGACGTCGCAGGTTCGGCGGGAGTATGCTTCACGCCCTACGGCACGTCGGCTTCGTGGGCGGTAACGGGAGGCTATCACGACGACAAAGGTTGGCGAGCGGAAATCGGAGCGGAACAGTCGATGCGACTGCCGACATTCACCGACCTCTACTACAAGTCCGCCGCACAACTCAACAATCTCGACCTCGTACCCGAACAGGCTATCACGTATCATGTCAGCGCAGGCTACACCCGCAACGTATGGCACGCATCGGCGCAACTGTTCTATCGCGACGGACGCAACGTGATAGACTGGGTATGGCGCGACGAGATAGAGGTAAACGGCGAAACGTACTACAACAAGTGGCACTCCGAGCAGGAGTCGCGTCTCGGGACGTTCGGTGCCGAAATATCGGGAGGCTACATGTCCGGCAAAGGCATTCTGCGCAGGGCGACGCTCGCCTACGGCTATCTCACGACATCGCAACTGAAAGACATCACCACGTCGAGCGCATTCGACTACATGCGTCATAAGTTGTCGGCATCGATAGAGATTCGCCCGATAGACGACCTTTCGATAGCGTTCACCGGAACGCTCTATGACCGCTACGGTTCGTATCTCGACTACCTCCGCGACGAAAGCGGCGATTTGCTCTACGACGAAGATGGTCGCATGCAGACAGCACAGCGCGACTTCAAGCCGTATTTCCTGCTCGACGCACGCATACGATACGAAATAGGAGTTGTGGCAATACACATCGACATGTCGAACATGACGAACACGCGCTACTGCGACTTCGGAGGATTGCGCCGCCCGGGCTTCTGGCTTACCGGCGGAGTAACATTCACCATCCGGCAAAAGAGATAATCCCCAACGACCTTAAAGTCTTTAAGGTCATTAAGGACTTTAAGGTCGTTAAAGAGCAAAAGAAATACGGCTGCCGAGATATTCGGCAGCCGTATTTCTTTGTCCAATCTGTTTATTCCTGTGCAGGAGTTTCTGTCTGTGCAGGAGTTTCGGCAGCGGGAGCCTCCGGCTCGACAGCAGCAGGAATCTCTGCCTGCGGCATTACCGGCTCATTGACCGTCATCTTCTCGATAAGCGCGCCAGCATCCTTGGCAGCGGACGAGTTGCTCTCGGAAACGAGGTGGCTGTCCATAGCCAAAGTAGCCACAAGGCTCAATACGAGAATGGCGACTGCCATTCCCCAAGTGAACTTTTCGAGGAAGTCGGCGGTCTGACGCACGCCCATAACCTGGTTGGACGCTCCGAAGTTGGCAGCCATACCGCTTTTAGGGCTTTGCACAAGAACTGCGAGAACGATAAGTACGCTCGCAATCAGAATCAATACAATACAAAGTGTGTATAACATAATATCTGTTTTTAATTATTTTTCGACAGTTTTTCGATTTTCTCGGCAAAGTAAACACTTTTTTCCGTATTTAGCAAACTTAATTTACGATATATTGCAATCGCATCCTCTTTCATTCCCTGTGCAGCATACACTTCGGCGAGTTCCTCCGACACGATGTCGTCCTCGTCGTCGAGTTCGGCCTCGGTGCGGACGACATCCGAATCGGCAGCCTCGTCAGCCACGATACGGTAATCGCCGAGCCGCAGGAACTTGTCGATTATCTCGCCCTCGGTAACAGCCGCAAGGCGTTCCGTGTCTATCGGTTTGAGCGACAGCGACGACAGCGCGCGGTTCGTTTTCAGGACATTCAGCAACGGGTCGCAGCATCCCCCGACATTCGCCCATACGACACGCGCCGCAGTGAACCACGGAAACTCCGCGACAAGCGAATCGACTGTCGCGGACTCCGGTGCGGGCGATTGTCCGCCGGTGCGGACATATTCCTTGAAACGTTCCATAAATCGTTACCAGTTGGATGCCGCAGCCTGGAAAATATCGGTTACGAGTTGGTTTACAATCTCGGTTATCAACTCGTCCTGAACCTCGGTAAGCAGACGGGTGGAGTCGTAGTCGGCATAGGCGGAGAAGGTCTTGTTGAACGACATCTTGTCGTCGATGGCATTCGTGAACTTCACCTTCACCGTAATCGTAAGACGGTTCTGCAAGGCGTAGTCGCCGCTCGACACCGAAGATGTCGTGGAGGTATACCCCACAATCTCGCCCTCGAACGCGAAGTCGCCGCCCTCGGATACCTGCGACAGACGGGTGGACGAAGCGAATTTCTGCGTCAGTTCGTCGGTGATAGTCGCACTCAATGTCGGAGCGACCATCGGCGCGTTATTCGGGAAATAGGCGACGCTGAACGTCTTTGCATCGGGCGGAATGGATGCGCCCGAAAGCGAATATTTCACGGTGCATCCCGCCAAAAGCATCGCCGAAGCGACCAATACGGTATAAATCGTTTTTTTCATAAAGTCTTAATCGGTAATTCCCAACTCCTTGATTTTGCGGTAGAGCGTCCGTTCGGACATGAAAAGTTCCGCCGCCGCAGCCCGACGGCTTCCGCCGTGACGGCGCAACGCCCGCACTATCTTGTCGCGCTGCATGTCCGCCTTGCTCATCTCGCGCGGCGTCTCCTCGACAATCTCGCTCTCGGCGTAAACCTCGCCGCCATGCGTCTGCGACGGCAGCAAACCGACTATGTCGTTATGCTCGACGCCCGACGACCGCATAGGTGCGGCATAGCCGCCGTGCATCTCCATAACCATGCGTTTCAGTTCGTTTATGTCGTTGCGCATGTCGAACAGCACCTTATAGAGCAGTTCGCGCTCGGAGTTCATATCGTCCATACGCGCCGAACCGGTAACGCTCGGCGACGACCCGCGGTTCTCGACCAGATATTTCGACAATATTTCGGGAGTAATCGTGCGCGACTCCTCGACAGCCGAAATCTGCTCCGCCACGTTTTTCAGTTGGCGGATATTCCCGCGCCAGTAGTACGATTCGAGCATCCGCCGCGCATTGGCATCGAGCGAAACGGCAGGCATGCGGTACTGAACCGCCACATCGCTCGCGAACTTGCGGAAGAGCAGATAGATGTCCTCCGGACGTTCGCGCAATGCGGGAACGGAAATCGGAACGGTATTCAAGCGATAGTACAAATCCTCGCGGAAACGACCGTCGGTGATAGCCTTCATCAAATCGCTGTTGGTTGCCGCAACCACACGGACATTGGTCTTCTGAACCTTCGCCGAACCGACGCGCATGAACTCGCCCGTCTGCAAGACGCGCAACAGCCGCACCTGCGTCGAAAGCGGCAGTTCACCGACCTCGTCGAGGAATATCGTTCCGCCGTCCGCCTCCTCGAAATATCCCTTGCGGGAGTCGATGGCACCGGTGAACGCGCCTTTCTCGTGTCCGAACAGTTCGGAATCGATTGTTCCGTCGGGAATCGCGCCGCAGTTCACGGCGACGTACTTATTGTGTTTGCGGGCGGAGAAAGCGTGTATGACCTGCGGAAAAAACTCCTTGCCCACACCGCTCTCGCCCGTAACGAGAACCGACAAATCGGTCGGAGCGACACGCACGGCGACTTCCAGAGCCCGATTGAGGAGTTCCGAGTTGCCGATTATGCCGAATCGCTGTTTTACGGAGATTATATCCATAGTTCAATCCTTTACTTGTTGTTATCGGATGCGGGCTGTTCGATTTGCCATCTCAACGAATCCATCATCGCTTCGTCGTCCTGCTCCGCCGAACAGAAATAGCCGTAGACGATTACGGCGACCGCCGCAAGCAATACGACGACCGCTGCGACCACGAACCAGTCCACGCCCCGTTTCCGAGATTCGCGGCGGCGCGGTGCGGCAGCGACTTTCGGTCGTTCGCGCTCAGACTGCGTCTCCGCGCGGAAAGTGTCAGGTCTTGACACAACGGTTTTAGCCGGTTGCGAGGCTTTCGGAACGGCAGGTTTTCCAACGGTCTTTTCGGTCGGTGCGGCAGCCGACGGAACGAATCTTATCTCGCCGTCGGCACCAGTCGTCAGTCCGCCGAAACCGCCCATATCGAAACGGCCTTTCTCCGAAAGAGCGTTACGGACATCGAAAATGAATCTGTCGATAAGCCCCGCGCATTCCAGTTCGGACAATCCGCCGGCAGCCAGCAGTCCGCGCAGCACTCCGTCGTCGGTTTTGAGCAACTCGGAGAACAGCACATCGCCCGACTCCTTGACGACGAATGCGCCGAAAGCGGGAACGACAAGGCGGCGATGGTTGTCGCGCAGGTAATTCGCTATGACATCGGTTACATCCATAACAATCTCGATAACTATAACTATTACGCAAAAATAGTCATTTTAGTACAAACCGCCATTGCAATTCGCAACATTTTTCGGCTTACGGCTAATCGACAAGCAGAAAAGCGGCATAGCATGCCACGACGGCAGCGAGGCAGACGACCTTTACAGCACAGTTCTTCGAGCGCAGGGCGGGCAGCATAGCCAACGTCGCGACGCAGCCGAATACGAGCAGATTCTCCACTTTCGGGTCGGAATAGTCGTAGACATTGCCCCTGAAACAGAGCAGGTCGGCGATGCACAGCACCACGAAATTGAAAAGGTTGCTGCCGATGATGTTGCCCACAGCCACATTGTAGTTTTTCATCCTGAACAGAGCGATTGTGGACGAAACTTCGGGAAGCGACGTGGCGACGCCGAGGAATATCGCGCCGGCAAGTCCCATTCCGATATTGTATTCGACCGCTATGTCGTCGGTAATATATGTCATCAGAATGCTGAGCGATATTATGCCGACGCTCACCGCCGCGAAACGGACGGCAATCTGCCTGGTCGTAAGTCCGATGGCTTTATCATCGCAATCGCACTTATCCCCGTTGTCGCCCGCAAGGTATCGGACACCGAACAGATACAGAGCGACGATAACGAACGTTACGACATTCAGCGTCGCAATCTCGAAATCGAGGATATTGAACCAGTTGAGTACCAGCGTTCCGTATATCAGCAGCACGAAACACGTAACGGCTATGTTGCCTTTCGCAACGGTTGCTCTGCGGAAACCGCGAATAGCCACGATACCGAGCAGAGCCAGAATAGCGACATTGAAGAGGTTGCTGCCGAGAATATTGCCTATGCAGAGGCTCGGCTTGTTCAGCAGCACCGTCGCCGATATGCTCGTAAAGAGTTCGGGCAGCGAAGTAACGGCGGAAAGCAGCACTCCGCCGAGGAACGCGCCCGACAAATCGGTCGTCTTGTCGAGCATGTCAATATATTCGGACGCCTTGATGGAGAGATATACGACAAGCGCAGCGACGACGACATATTCGAAAAGCAGAAGCATCGTCTATCTCTTTTTGCTCTCTATGACGGAATCTATATAAGCCTTGATTTTCGGCGCAGGGTCCTCCCAGCCCTCCGGCTTGATTACCTTGTTGTCTTTCGGGTTGTAGTGCGGTTTGCCGTCGGGCCACAGTTTCGCCATGTTCGCCTTCTGCACGATGTCGAACAGTTCGTCGGCTTCGAGCCCCATTTCGACGAGCGTGCCGAGAGCGAAATACATCAAATCTATCATGGCATCCGCCTGTTCGTAGATATCGTCCGCAATCAGAAACTCGGCAACCTCCTCGTTCATCCACTTCGCACGGCTCAAAGCACGTTTCTTGGCAATCATAACCGGCTGCGGCGCAACCGGATGTCCGAATTTCTCGTGAAATTCGCGGACATCATTCCACTCTTTTTTCATATTTCAGAGACTGTTTGTTGTTTTCCCATTCGGCGCAAAGGTACGCTTTTTACTCGGTATTTGCTATTTTTTATATAGTAATTACTATATTTGTGCGATTATTCGGAACTTGGGAAATACCGAAATCGACCAAATCACAAATTAACAAACTAACTATTAATTAAAAAACATTATCTTATGTGCGGAATTGTAGGATATATCGGAAAACAAAACGCTTATTCAATCCTTGTCAAGGGACTTCACCGTCTCGAATACCGAGGCTATGATTCGTCGGGTGTGGCTATGATAAGCGACGCGGGCGACCTGAACATCTATAAGGCGAAAGGCAAGGTCGAGGCTCTCGAACACTTCGCCCAGAGCAAGGATTTGAGCGGCAACATCGGAATCGCCCACACCCGCTGGGCAACCCACGGCGAGCCGAACGACATCAACGCCCATCCTCACTATTCGCAGTCGAAAAACCTCGCTCTCGTCCACAACGGAACGATAGAGAACTACAACGTACTGAAAGTGGCTCTGCTCAAACACGGTTACAAGTTCGTCAGCGAAACCGACACGGAGGTAATCGTGCAACTCATCGAATACATACGCGACCTGAACAAATGTTCGCTCTTCGATGCGGTGAAAGAGGCAACGAAGCAGATAGTCGGCGCATACGCGATTGCGGTAATCGACAAGAACAATCCGAACCAGATTATCGCCGCCCGCCAGTCTTCGCCGCTCGTAATAGGCGTGGGCGAGGACGAATACTTCCTCGCATCGGACGCGACCCCGATTATCGAATACACCAACAAGGTCGTATACCTCAACGACGGCGAAATAGCGGTAATCAACCGCGGAGAGCCGCTCCACGTATTCGACATCAAGGGCAAGGGCGAATCGAGCATCAACATCACCGAGTTGAAGATGAGCATCGACGAACTCGAAAAGGGCGGCTATCCGCACTTCATGCTCAAAGAGATTTTCGAGCAGCCGAAGACTCTGGCAGACTGCATCAGCGGGCGAATCAGCAGCAACGGCAAGAAGGTAACGCTGTCGGGAGTAATCGAGCACAAGGACAAGTTCCTCAACGCCCAGCGCATAATCATCGTGGCATGCGGTACGTCGTGGCACGCAGGACTTATCGGAAAGCATCTCATAGAGGATTTCTGCCGCATTCCGGTGGAGGTCGAATATGCGAGCGAATTCCGCTACCGCAACCCTGTCGTAACCGACAAGGACGTGCTTATCGCGCTGTCGCAGTCGGGCGAGACCGCCGATACGCTCGCCGCGCTCGAACTCGCCAAGGCGAAAGGCGCATTCGTATTCGGCATCTGCAACGTGATAGGCTCGTCGATTCCGCGCGCGACGCATTCGGGATGCTACATCCACGTGGGACCCGAAATCGGCGTGGCTTCGACCAAGGCGTTCACCGGTCAGGTAACCGTGCTGGCGATGCTCGCTATTCTCGTCGGTCAGATGAAGGGTACAGTATCGGACGAAACGGTCGAGAAGGTCGCTTCGGACATCCGCCGCGTGCCGAAACTCATCAAGGAGATATTCAGGATGGACGGACAAATCAAGGATTTGGCGAAAATCTTCACCTACGCACACAACTTCCTCTATCTCGGTCGCGGATACAACTATCCTGCGGCATTGGAGGGCGCACTCAAATTGAAGGAAATCTCCTACATCCATGCCGAAGGCTACCCTGCCGCCGAGATGAAACACGGTACGATTGCGTTGATAGACAACGAAATGCCGACGGTCGTAATCGCCATCAAGGATAACGTTTACGAGAAGACCGTAAGCAACATCCAGCAGGTAAAGGCGCGCAACGGTCGAGTACTCGCAATCGTTACCGAGGGCGACGACATAGTTTCCAAAATCGCCGACTACATCATCGAGGTTCCGGAGATTTCGGAGTGTCTCACGCCGCTGCTCACCTCGATTCCGTTGCAGTTGCTCGCCTACTACATCGCGGTGAACAAGGGTCGCAACGTAGACCAGCCGCGAAATCTGGCGAAATCGGTAACCGTCGAATAGAACAGACAATCCAACAAACTTTAAAACCTATAACCTTATGAAAAGATTTTCACTGGTAATTATGCTCCTGCTCGCCGCCACGGCGAGCGGATGGAGCAAGAACTACACGCTATCCACGCCGAATACGACACTCGTACTGACGGCAGACAAGGGCGAACCGCTCTACTTCCGCTACTACGGAACGAAGGCTTCGCTCGACGACGTGTTCTCGTCGCACCGTTCGATGAAGACGCAGGCATTCCGTGCATTCGGTACGCACTGTTCGGAACCTCACGCATGTCTCGTCAAGCATGCGGACGGCGACAACGCGACCAATCTCGTTGTGGAGAATGTCGAGCAGAGCGAGGATTCGGCGATGAACCGGCTGACGGTTACGCTGAAAGACAAGGCGCATCCGTTCGTACTCAAACTCCATTACGACGCCTTCAAGGATTGCGACATAATGAAATTCTGGGCGGAGTACGTGAACGAAGGTAAAAAGCCGATTTCGCTCCAAAAGTACATGTCGGCGGCACTGCCCGTGAAGTCGCAGGACTGCTGGCTGCTGCACCTCGATGGCGACCACGGCAACGAGAATCACGAGAACATCGAGCCGCTCGCCGAGGGAATCAAGATTATCTCAACGCAGGATGGCGGACGCTCGTCGGTACACAACAACGCATCGTTCATGCTCGGCACGGACGGCAAGATAAGCGAAACCGAGGGCAATGTGATTGCCGGAACGCTCGCATGGACGGGAAATTTCCATATCGAGTTCGTGAACAACCGCATCAGCGGTCGTCCGATAATGATTTTCGCGGGTATCAACCCTACGGGAGCGGACTTTACGCTCGACGCCAAGAAGACGCTCGCCACGCCGGAGATGATATTCACGTACAGCACCGAGGGCAAGGGCAAAGCGACGCGAAATCTCCATTACTGGGCGCGTCATCATCAGGTTCTCGACGGCACGAAAGAGCGCGACATACTGCTCAACTCGTGGGAGGGCGTGCGTCAGGACATCACGCAGACCAACATGAACGACATGATGAACGATTTCTCGCAACTGGGCGGCGAAATGTTCGTCATGGACGACGGCTGGTTCGGCAACAAGTACGTGCGCGACAACAGCGACAAGGGCGGCTTGGGCGACTGGCAGGTCTGCAAGGCGAAACTGCCGGAGGGAATCGGCAGTCTGGTCGCTTACGCCAAGAGCAAGAACCTGAAATTCGGAATCTGGATAGAGCCGGAGATGGTGAACAAGTTCAGCGAGACCTACGACAAGCATCCGGACTGGGTGTTGCGCCACGACGCTTTCGAACCGACTTACGGTCGCGGAAAGACGCAGTTGCTGCTCGATTTGACAAATCCGGAGGTGCAGGATTTCGTATTCGGAATAGTCGATAATCTGATGAAGGAGAATCCGGAGATAAAGTACATCAAATGGGACCACAACATGTGCATGTACAACGCTTCGTCGCTCTATCTGCCGAAAAGCAGGCAGTCCAATCTCTATGTCGAACACCAACTCGCATTGCAGTCGATACTGAAACGGGTGCGGGCGGCATATCCGAATCTCGTGATTCAGTTGTGCGCTTCGGGCGGATACCGTCTGAATTACGGTTACCTGCCGTATTTCCAAGAGGTATGGACGAGCGACCAGACCGACGCTCTGCACCGAATCTACATCCAGTGGGGCGCGCTCGACTTCTACCCTGCCAACATTCTCGCGGCGCACGTATGTTCGACGCAGAACAAGTACACGCAGCGTCGCGTACCGGTCAAGTTCCGTTTCGACGTGGCATCGATGTGCCGTCTGGGAATGGAGATGGTGCCGGCGGAACTCACCGAAGCGGAGCAGGCATACGCCAAACGTGCGATTGCCGAATACAAGCGTCTGCGTCCGGTAATCCAGCAGGGAGACCTCTACAAACTCGTGTCGCCGTATGACGGCGAACGCGACTACGCATCGCTGATGTACGTAAACGACAAGAAAGACCGCGCCGTAGCGTTCGTATACCGCATGACATATTTCCGCCACATGCCGGACAAGATTATCAAATTGCAGGGTCTGGACCCTGAACGCAAATACCTTATCCGCGAGGTTGCGCCGGAGGTCGAGGGCAAGCCGATTTACATCGACGGGAAAATCGTCAGCGGTCGTTTCCTGATGGAGGAGGGTATCGTGATTCGCGAACTCGCCGCGGGAAGCAGCCGCCGCACGCCGTACAACGACATACGCGACATGAACGATTACCGCAGCCACATAATAGAACTTATCGCGCAATAAAGGAATGATTTCGAAGGCGGAATTCAAGTGCAGTTCCGAGCGTATCGGGCAGGTTCCAAAGGACGGATTGAAAGACATCGCGTTCATCGGACGTAGCAACGTGGGCAAATCGTCGCTCATAAACATGCTGACCGGACACAAGGGATTGGCGAAAGTATCCGGAACACCGGGCAAGACACGGCTTATCAATCACTTTCTGATAGACGGGGAGTGGTATCTGGTCGATTTGCCCGGTTACGGCTATGCCCGCACGTCGAAAAGCCTGCGGAGCGGTTTCTCGAAAATCATAACCGACTACGTTTTCAAGTGCGAGAAGATGCACTTTCTGTTCGTGCTGGTCGATTCGCGGCTCGAACCGCAGCGCATCGACCTCGAATTCATCGAACTGCTGGGAATGCACGGAGTGCCGTTCGGAATAATATTCACCAAATGCGACAAGTTGTCGAAAACCCAGGCGCAGCGCAGCGTCGCGGCATACACGAAAGTCCTGTCGGAGCAATGGGAAGAGTTGCCTCCGATGTTCGTTTCGTCGAGCCAGAATGCTGTCGGGCGGGAGGAAATAATCGACTTTATAGAGAAAATATTAAAATAAGGCAACTATATACGGCTTTACACTAATTATAACAACGTCATTTCAAGGCATAGCATACGAATTATTTATGGATACCCGATATTACACAATGGTAGATTCCCACGTCGAACCTGTGGTTCTCCTCGGAATGACTTGTTATAATAAGTTCAATATAAAGTTGCATATAATTAACTAAAATAATTTAATTACCCGAACCGTTTTAGGAACATAATCGTTATCTTCGCAGCGCGAATAAAACTCATAATCCAAATATTATGGCTATCCACAAAATCAAGTTTTTCACGGGACGCAACTCCCGCTATCTCGCCGAAAAAATCGTAGCAGCCTACGGCACTACTCTCGGCGAATGCGAATGTCTGGAATTCAGTGACGGAGAGTTCCAGCCGCGTTACAACGAATCGATTCGCGGTTGTACGGTATTCATCATCCAGTCCACATTCCCGAAAGCGGACAACCTTATGGAACTGCTGATGATGATAGACGCCGCACGCCGTGCCTCGGCATACAAGGTCATCGCCGTGATTCCGTATTTCGGATGGGCGCGTCAGGACCGCAAAGACCGTCCGCGCGTACCTATAACGTCGAAACTCGTGGCTAACATGCTGATTGCCGCAGGTGCCGACCGCATAATGACAATGGACCTGCACGCCGACCAGATTCAGGGATTCTTCGACATTCCGGTGGACGCACTCTACGCAAGCGGAATGTTCGTTCCTTACATCCAGAGCCTGAACATCGACAACCTCTCCATCGCCGCTCCCGACATGGGAGGTGCCAAGCGCGCGGGAACTTACGCCAAACTGCTCGGCACGCCGATTATCATCTCGCACAAGGAGCGTTCCAAACCCAATTTCGTAGGCAGCATGACCGCTATCGGCGAGGTCGAGGGACGCAACATCCTTATCGTAGACGACATGATAGATACGGCAGGTACGATATGCATGGCGGCTAACATGCTGATGGAGAAAGGTGCCAAGAGCGTTCGCGCAGCGATTACGCATCCGGTGCTTTCGGGTGCGGCATACGAGCGCATCAACGACAGCGCGCTCACCGAAGTGATAGTTTCCGATACCATTCCGCTCAATCCGGAGAAGGATTTGCACAAGTTCACTGTCCTTAGTTGTGCCGACATCTTCGCCGAGGTTATCGAGCGCGTACACAATTACAGGGAGATTTCGTCGATTTTCTTCCACTAAAAACGGTTCTCCGCAAAAAGCAAAAGCCGTCCGAAGATTTCGGGCGGCTTTTTTTTATCATCAAGGTCTTTAAGGACTTTAAGGTCCTTAAAATCAGCATTACTTGAACGGCGAATCGGGTTCACGCGACATGACGAGATAGAACATCTTGTCGAGGAACGCAGGGGCGAATTTCTTAACGAAATGCGTCGCACGGCCCTCAATCTCCATAAGGCACAGACGCTTGCGCTTGGCGATGCCCTTCGCGACGATTTTGGCGACCTGCTCGGGAGTCATCATCTTGCCCTCCTCGCGCGGAGTGGAACCCTGCTGCGAACCGTCGGCTACGAGAGCCGAGAAACGGACGTTGGATGCCGTAAAGCCAGGGCATGCGACCATCACGTGCAGACCCTTTTTCAGATTCTCGATACGGACGGTCTCCAAAAATCCCGTCATGGCGAATTTGGACGCCGAATACCCTGTACGACCGGGGAGTCCGTGCAGACCGGCTACGGACGAGATGCCGACGAGCGAGCCGTGAGATTTCTGCAAATACGACAGCGCGTATTTGGTGCAATATACCGTACCCCAGAAATTCACGTCCATCAGTCGGTGCAGGACGCTCAAATCGACATCGTCGAATATGGCGCGCATCGATATTCCCGCATTGCAAATAAGCACGTCGATGCCGCCGAAAGCCTCGACGCCGCACTCTATCAGCCGTTTGCAATCCTCCGGCTTGGTTACGTCGGTCGCACGGCACACCGCTTCGCCGCCGTCGGCACGTATCTGCGCTACCAAATCATTCAGTTTCTGTTCGCTACGCGCGCCAAGCACGAGTTTCGCGCCCATTCCGGCATAGACCTTCGCCATAGCCTCGCCGATGCCCGACGATGCGCCGGTGATGACAACCGTTTTACCTTTCAATACGTTTTTCATAAGTATGTTTTCCGTTAAATCTCTATTTTCAGTCCGTCGTATGCCAGATGCACACCCGACGGCAGACGCTTTTCCGCTTCGGCATGCAGACCGATGTCGTGCGACATGTGGGTAAGGTAAGCCACCTGCGGTCGCACACGCTCGACAAGAGCCAGTGCCTCATCGACGGAAAAGTGGGAGTCGTGCGGCTCGAACCGCAGAGCATTCACGACCAGCACCTTCACACCGAGCAGTTTTTCGATTTCGGAGTCGTCGATTCGCTTGAAATCGGTCAGGTATGCGACATCGCCGATACGGTATCCCGTAACATCGAACACGGAGTGCTTTCCCGCAACCGGCACGATTTCGACGCCGTCGATTGTCAGAGGTCGTGAGGCATCGAATTCGTGCAACTCTATTTCGGGTACGCCGCGATAACGTTTTGCCGCGAACGCATAGTCGTAATCCTTACGCACGCAACACGCCGTATCGGGCGTGGCATAGATATGCACGGTATGAATCGCGGCGGGATAATCGACGAAATTCAGCGCGCGCACATCGTCGATACCGCCGATATGGTCCTTGTGCTTGTGGGTAAGGAGAATCGCCGTAATATGGCTGACATCGGCGCGCAGCATCTGTTGGCGGAAATCGGGTCCCGCATCGATGATGAACCGTCTGTCGCCGCACTCTATCATCGCCGAAGTACGCAATCGCGCATCACGCGGGTCGGCGGAGCGGCAAACTTCGCAGCGGCAGCCTATTACGGGAACGCCCTGCGACGTTCCGGTTCCGAGGAAAGTCAGTGTCATACGCTTTCTACAACATTACGCATAGCCATAATCGGCAATTATTAGCAACAAAGATACTATTTTTTGGAGATTAAATATTAAAGTCTTATTTTTGTGGACGAATTATTTCATAGAATTGATTATGGCTTACAAAATTTCTGACTCGTGCGTTGCATGCGGAACATGTATCGGCGAGTGTCCGGTAGAGGCGATATCCGCCGGCGACATTTATGTAATCGACCCTGACAAATGCATCGAATGCGGTGCTTGCGCAGGCGTATGTCCTTCGGAGGCTATTCACCTGAACTAATCTTCCGAGGATAAAACAATCGGCGTTCCCTTTTCGGGAACGCCGATTGTTTTTTTTACAGCAAAAGACATTAAAGTCTTTAAGGTCTTTAACGACTTTAAGGAGTTTAGGGTTACTCTTCGTAAAGCAGGTATTTGCGGCGAAGAGCCTTGTATTCCGCCAAATCGTCCTGCCAGCAGGCGCGGATTTCGTCGGCTGACGCACCGTCCATAATCATCCGGCGGACATAATCAGTGCCGACCAGTTTCTCGAAAAACGGAGTGAAGAACTTTTCGCCCTTGCCGGTGCGGCGATAGGCATCGATGACATACGACAAATCGAAACCGTTAGTGATAATCTCGTCGTCGGGCATCCGGCGCAAATCGACGCCGAAACACTCGCGGTCTAGCAGCGGCGGATTCTTGGCTCCCGCGACTGAATGCGGAGTAAACGAAAACTCGCAACCCGTCATATCGGGATGTCCGTAGACCTCGAACGGGAAGTCGGTGCCGCGACCGAGCGAACAGACCGTACCCTCGAACAGACAGGTAGACGGATAGAGATATATCGCGTGTTGCGAACGCAGGTTAGGCGAAGGCGCAATAGGCAGTTCATAGCGCGAGGAGTGGTTGTAGCCTTCGCACGGAATCACGGTCAAATCGACCTTTTTCGCCCATCCCTCGCCTACCGCCATAGTCGCTATCTCGCCCATCGTGAGTCCGTGTACCACCGGAATCGGCAGCGCCCCCACACCCGACTTGTATCGCATGTCGAGAATCGGTCCGTCCACGTACATTCCGTTAGGATTGGGGCGGTCGAGAACTATCACACGCAGTCCGTAGTCGGCGCACATGTTCATCGCGTCGAGCATCGTGATATAATAGGTATAAAACCGCAGTCCCACATCCTGCATATCCACTATCAGCACGTCGAACGAGCGCAACTGTTCGTCGGTAAGCCGTCGCGGACGCGCCCCGTAGAGCGACCATATCGGCACGCCCGTACTCTTGTCCACCGAGTTGCCGACCTTCTCGCCGGCATCGGCTGTGCCGCGGAATCCGTGTTCGGGCGAAACGATGCCCACGAGATTTACCCCATTGCGGACAAGCATATCGACCAAGTGTTCGCCGTCGGCGACGGACGTATGGTTGGCAAGCACCGCCACGCGGGCATCTTTAAGCATCGGCAGCCACTCGCCGCTCCGCTCGGCACCGGTACGGATTCGGGCGGATGCCGAAACGGCAATCGCGATTGTCAGAAGCAGTGTTATGAATATCCGTCGCATATACATTTACGATTTGCCGCCGAACTCCATCAGATAAGCCTTGATGAAGGCATCTATCTCGCCGTTCATCACGGCATCGACATTCGACGTCTGATAATTGGTGCGATGGTCCTTGACGCGGCGGTCGTCGAAGACGTATGAGCGGATTTGGGAACCCCACTCGATGCGCTTCTTCTCAGCCTCGATAGCCTGCTGCGTCGCAAGACGCTTGTCGAGTTCGTGCTGATAGAGTTTGGAACGGAGGATACGCATCGCGTTCTCCTTGTTCATCAACTGAGAGCGCGTCTCCTGATTCTCGATGACATAGTTTATCTCCTCGCCCGTATCCTCGTCCTTGAACTTGTAGCGCAGACGGGCTGCCGTTTCTACCTTATTGACGTTCTGACCTCCCGCACCGCTCGAACGGAACGTTTCCCAAACGACGTTGGCGGGATTGACGACCACTTCGATTGTATCGTCCACTGCCGGTGTAACGGCGACGGAAGCGAAAGTTGTCTGGCGTTTGTTGTTGGCATTGAACGGCGACAGACGCACCATGCGATGCACGCCGTTCTCACTTTTCAGATAACCGTAGGCGTATTCGCCCTCGAACTCCATCGTACACGATTTCACGCCGACCTCGTCGCCCGCCTGATAGTCGAGCATCTTGATTTTGTAGCCGTGCGCTTCGCCCCAGCGCATGTACATGCGCATGAGCATCGACGCCCAGTCGAGAGCCTCCGTACCGCCCGCGCCGGCATTGATGTCGACGATTGCGCCCATCCGGTCCTCCTCGCCGCGCAGCATGTTGCGCAGTTCGAGAGCCTCGATAAGCGATATGCACTCGGAATACAGCGCATCGCAGTCATCCTCGGAAGCGATGCCCTCCTTTATGAATTCGGGCATCATTTCGAGTTCCTCGGTGCGCTTGCATATATTGTCGAAGTCGGTAATCCAACTCTTGATGGACGCCACCTTGCGCAGTTGGGCTTCCGCCTTGTCTGGCGACTCCCAGAAATCGGGTTCGAGCGTCTTCTCCTCCTCGTTTTGTAAATCTATTCGCAGACGAGCGATGTCAAAGACACCTCCCCAACGTATCCTGACGTCTTATAGCCTCTTTAATCTGTTCCGACTGAATCATTTGTCTATCTTTTGGTTAAAAATTTCTCGAAAAATCGCCACAGCACCACTCCGCCCGAAACCGAGACGTTGAGCGAGTGTTTCGTGCCGAGTTGCGGAATCTCTATCGCGGCATCGCACATGTCGACAGCCGCCTGCTCCACGCCCAATACCTCGTTGCCGAAAACGAGCGCGTAGCGGCAGTCCGGTTCTGGCTCGAAAGCGTCGAGCATCGCCGCACCCTCGACCTGCTCTACGGCGACGAGCGTATAGCCGTCCGCCTTCAACCGTTGCAGGCACTCCGCCGTGGCATCGAAATGCTCCCACGCAACCGAGAACTCCGCGCCGAGCGAACTCTTGTGTATCTCGCGCGACGGCGGCACCGCACTGATTCCGCACAGCATCAGCCGTTCGACGGCGAATGCGTCGCCGGTACGGAAGAACGACCCGACATTCTGCGCCGAGCGGATATTGTCCAGAACGACGGTTACGGGCATCTTCTCCATGGCGGAGAACTCCTCCACCGTGGGGCGTCCGAGTTCGGCATTGGTTATTTTTCTCATCCGTGCAATGATATTTTGTGCAAAAATAAAACAATTCAAAATATTTTACCTATTTTTGGACGATATTTTGTTTGTGCGATACAGTATAAATGAACAGAAGATTTTACATAACCGTTTTACTCGCGCTCGCATTCGCATCGGCTTCGGCGCAGGAGTTGGTTTTCGACGGAAAGATTTCCACACATTTCGACAATACCGAATACACGGACAGCGACTGCGGCTCTTCGCGAACCATATTCGCCGTGAAGGTCGAACCGTCGCTTAAATACGTTTGGAACAAAAAGCACTCGGTGGTTCTCGGAACGGAGTTGCTGAAAGATTTCGGGTCGAAGAAATTCGTAGACGAAGCGAAACTGGTAGCCTATTACCAGTTCCAGAACGAGAAATTCGGAGCGAACGCCGGAATCTTCGGACGGTCGCACCTCATAGGCAGATACTCGCGGGCATTTTTCAGCGATTCGACGCTTATCTACAACAGTCTCGTACAAGGTATAGCGATGCGCTACAACAACGGGGGGGGGAAGGCGTTCGCCGAACTCGCCGTAGACTGGGAGGGTCTGTATTCGCCCGAAACGCGCGAGAAATTCCGCATACTCGTGGCGGCAGGCGGAAAGTTCGCGAAGATATTCGATGCCGGAGTTTCGATGTCGATACAGCACTATGCCAACAAATCGGTATTCGAAGGCAATGTCGTGGACAACGTATTGATAAATCCATACATAGGCGTGCGCTTCGACGCATTCTTCGCATTCGACATCCGGCTGGGATATTTGCAGGGAATGCAGCGCGACCGAATGTTGCAGGAGGGATGGAAGGCCCCGATGGGCGGCGAATTCAATTTCCGCATGTCGAAATGGGGCGTATTCATCGACAACAACCTCTATTTCGGAAAGAATCTGATGCCGCTGTATCACCGTGTCGGCAAGGACGGACTGGCATACGGCAGCGACCTATACTCGGGAGACCCGTTCTACGGCACGTCGCACCATATATACAACCGCACCGGAATCGGCTACGAACGGTCGTTCGTGAAGGACAGAGTGAGCGTCAGAGCGGAAATGGTACTGCAATACAACGGGCACAGCATGTATTACCAGCAGTTGATAGGCGTTTCGGCGAAGATATGCCCGACGCTTTACGACAAATCGAAACACAAAAAATAAATCCGAACAACTTTACATACGAACGAATATGACTACGGAAACAAATGAAGTCAAGGAGAAATCGTTGAATTTCCTCGAAGAGATTATCGAAGAATCGATTGCGAAGGGCGAACCGCGGGTACAGACACGTTTTCCGCCGGAGCCTAACGGTTATCTGCATATAGGACACGCCAAAAGCATCTGCATCAATTTCGGACTGGCGAAGAAATACGGCGGAAAATGCAATCTGCGTTTCGACGACACAAATCCCGTCAAGGAGGATGTCGAGTATGTGGATTCCATCAAACGCGACATCAAGTGGCTCGGCTTCGACTGGGCGATAGAGCGTTATGCATCCGACTATTTCGACCAGTTATACGAATGGGCGATAGTGCTTATCAAAAAAGGGCTGGCATACGTCGACGACCAGACGCAGGAGCAGATTCGCGAGAACCGCGGAACGGTCTCCGAGCCAGGCAAGGAGTCGCCGTGGCGCAACCGCTCGGTAGAGGAGAATCTCGACCTGTTCGTCCGCATGAAGAACGGTGAGTTTCCCGACGGAGCGAAGGTGCTGCGTGCAAAAATCGACATGGCGCATCCGAACATGCTGTTCCGCGACCCGATAATGTACCGCATCATCCACGCCGAGCATCACCGCACGGGCAACAAGTGGTGCATCTACCCTATGTACGACTATGCGCACGGTCAGAGCGACTCGATAGAGAAAATCACCCACTCGATATGTACGCTCGAATTCGACGTACACCGTCCGCTCTACGACTGGTTCATAGAGGCTCTGGACATCTATCCGTCGCATCAGTACGAGTTCGCCCGTCTGAACCTCACCTACACGATGATGTCGAAGCGCAACCTGCTGAAACTCGTCAAGGGGGGAGCGGTAATGGGTTGGGACGACCCGCGAATGCCGACTATCTGCGCACTGCGGCGCAAGGGTTACACGCCGGCATCGGTTCGCGCATTCGCCGAAATGGTCGGTGTAGCCAAGCGCGACAACGTAATCGACCTCGCGAAGATGGAATATTGCGTTCGCGAAGACCTCAACAAGGTTGCCGAGCGTCGCATGGCGGTACTCAATCCGCTGAAAGTCGTCATCACCAACTGGGAGGACGGCAAAGTAGAGATGCGCGAGGCGGTGAACAATCCAGAGAATGCCGAGGCTGGAACACGTCAGGTGCCGTTCTCGAAGGTGCTTTACATCGAGCGCGACGACTTCATGGAGAATCCTCCGAAGAAATATTTCCGGCTCAGCCCGGGCAACGAGGTGCGTCTGCGCTACTCGTATCTCATCAAGTGCGAGGAGGTGATAAAGGATGCAGAGGGCAATATCGTCGAACTGCGATGCACCTACGACCCGCAGTCGGGCGAGGGTTCGTCGAGCGACGGACGCCGCGTAAAGGGTGTAATTCATTGGGTGTCGGCGGAACACGCATTCGAAGCGGAAATCAGACTGTTCAACCCGCTGTTCAAGACCGAAGACCCGAACGACACGTCGGAGGGTCAGACCTCGTGGGAGGACAACCTCAATCCGGATTCGCTGGTCGTTACCAAAGGTTATCTCGAACCTGCGCTCAAAGATGCACCAATCGGTACGACATACCAGTTCGAGCGCGTCGGATACTTTTGCCCCGACACCGATTCGACGTCGGAGCATCCGGTATTCAACCGCACGGTTACGCTCAAAGATTCGTGGGCTAAAATCAACAAATAACGGAATACTATTCAGCGGAAAAGCCATCCCGAACGGGATGGCTTTTCCGCATTAAGGACATTAGGGACTTTAAGGTCCTTAAAGAGATTTTTACCAGACTTCGCCGGTCTTGTATGCGGGAGGTGCTGCGGTTTCGTACTCAGCACCCGCTATGACATGCTCCTCGACGAATTTGCGTCCGTGCGAGTCGGTCGCGACGACACGGATTTTAGCCGAAGGGTCTTTCAGCGTATAGGTGTACATGTGGTGGCAAGGCGAACAATAGTTCTTGCGGGTACTGCCCTTGAAGTGTCCGCGTCCCACGACGCCGACATGATAGCCGATAGTCCACCAGTCCTTGCTCGACGTGAGCGACGGATATTCGTCGCCGCGGTAAGGCGAAGGCTTCATAAGCGACATCTCGCCCGACAGTCTGCCGTTTTCGTAGACCTCTATTTTCCAGTTCTTGTCGGCATTCCACACATTGGCGAGCAGTACGTCGGCTCCGAACGGCAGTTTCAGTTTCTCGTAGTCGCCGCCGAATTCGGCATCGCCGCGATACAGACGCAACTGGTGGTTTTCGTCGAAACCTACGCTCTTGTAGGTCCAGTCGGTGATTTCGTTATCGCGAATCTCGAAGATTCCGTAGCCGTTCGGCGTGCCGTCGCCGTTGTTGCGCGACCACCACCAACCGCCCGAAGCGGCAGCGAGGATATGTTCGTAGATACCGTTCTTATGCACGAAATTGCGGTTGTAGTGGGTATGTCCCGCCATGATGTGGCAATGCTCGAACTCGCGAATCATGGCAAGCACCTTCTGTACGTTATCGTATTTGAGAATACCTGCCAGCGGAATATGGAGGCACAATATCAGCAGTTTGTCCTTCGGAACGAACTGCAAATCCTGACGCAGCCACTCGACCTGGGCGTCGGAGAAATCGCCGTGGTATTTGCCCGACGACTCCAAGGAGGTGTACATCACGTCGTTCATAGAAACGATATGAGCGTTGCCGCGGTTCCACGAATAGTTGACTGGTCCGAACACCGACTCGAAGGTACGCTGGTAACGCACCATAGGCGTCGTATTGTGGTCGTTGAGCGCAATCGCCTCATGCTCGTTGTCGTGATTGCCCATGGTCTGGAATATCGGCATTCCGAGATTGGCGGCGGACATCTCCTCCTTGATTATCGGCAGCAGATAGGTCGCATTGCGCGGTCCTTGCGAATAGGCGATGTCGCCGAGCGAAACGGCATAGCACGGAGTCTTGCGCTTCGCTGCCGAAGCCTTGACATCGGGAATAGTTTCGGTGCGCAGGCGATGCACGTGCCGGATAGTCTGGCACTGAGGGTCGGCGATGCAAAAAAGGGTGAAATTCTTTTCCGCGCCTCTCTTCATCGGTTTGACGACGAAATCGTAACGCTTGGCATCGGTCAGTTTCTTATAGAAACAAGGCGCGCCCTGACGCAGCGGGATTTCGTATTCAGCCGGAACCGAATAGAATACGTAGAACGCCTCCGGATGGCGTTTGATACGGTATTCGCCCTGTTTGTCGGTGGTTACGACGGAATAGCCGTCGCTGACTGCGACACCCTCGACGGGTGTGCCGGCAACGGTGGTTACGACGCCCGAGACATCGTAGTCCGCGGCTGCGTTTTGAGCCGAAACTTCGGCGAAAGACAGACATGCAGCCGTCAGCAAAAGAACAAAAAATCTCTTCATGTAATTATTGGTGTGTTATTAAAGTAAATTTCATCGATGCACAAAGATAGCGATTTTTTAATACTTTTGTAAAAATAAATCCGACATCGAAAATGAAATTCAGAACCGAAATATCGATAAAACCTTTCGCGCGAAACATCGGATACTCGTCACGCATATTCGCCGCAGGGTCGTGCTTCGCCGAAAACATAGCCGAACGGATGCGGCAGGCGAAATTCGACGTCGCATCGAATCCGACGGGAATACTGTTCAACCCGGCATCGATAGCAGCCGCGCTGTCGCGGTTCGCCGACGGCAAAGTCTACGACGAGACGGAAATCATCGAGGCGGACGGGAAATGGTTCTCTTACGACGCCCACACCTCGCTGGACGGACGCACGAAAGAGGAGGCGTTGCGCAATCTCGACGAAGCGGTAACGGTCGGACACGCGAAACTTGCGGCGGCGGACACGGTGATACTGACGTTCGGCACGGCGTGGATATACGAACTCAACGAAACCGGCAGGACGGTCGCCAACTGCCACAAGCGTCCGCAATCGATGTTCACGCGGCGCAGACTATCGATAGCCGAAATCGTCGAAACGTATGCCACGCTGATGAATGGCATCCTGAAAGACAAACACGTGATAATCACCGTAAGTCCGGTACGCCATACGGCGGACGGTCCGGACGGCAACTCGGCGAGCAAAGCGGTGCTGCGGCTTGCAGCCGACGAACTCGCGGCGGCATATACGAACGTCGATTATTTCCCGTCGTTCGAGATAATGAACGACGATTTGCGCGACTACCGCTTCTACGACGAAGACCTCGTGCATCCTTCGCGGCAGGCGGTGGAATACATCTGGGAGCATTTCGCAAAAGCGGCACTTTCGGATAAGGCACGGCGATTGTTACCCGAAGCGGAGCGAATCGTCGCCGCCGCACGGCACAGACCGTTCGACCCGACGAGCGAAGCATACCGCGAATTCTGCCGCAAAACGGTCGAGGCGATGGATTCGATGCCGGAGATAGATTTCTCTGCCGAACGAGAGATTTTAAGGCGGTTTTACGAATAAAAATTAGTAAATTTGCGGGTTCGACAATCTTTGATGATTAAGATGCGTTACAGATATATAATATCCGCTCTCCTGCTGCTCTGCTCGACTGCCGCCGCACGTCCTAAACTGGCTGTGAACATAGTCGTAAGCGGCATGCGTTCGGCGGACATCGACCGTTACGGGCATAATTTCGGCGACGGCGGATTCCGCAGGCTGACGGAAAACGGAGCGACGTTCACGGAGTGTTACCTCGGCTATGCGCAGACTCACACGCCCGCAGGTGCCGCGACGATAGCGACGGGGGCAATGCCAGCAACGCACGGAATAGTTTCGGAGGTGTGGTACGACCGCGCGACGAACAAGCCGATAAGGCTGTGCGAAAATGCCGTCGGCAACTATTCGCGTCCGGACGACGGAATCACAGAGGCATATTCGGCAGACTGCATGGTCGCACAGACGCTCGCGGAAGCGGTTCTCGAAAGTTCGCCGAAGTCGAAGGCGATAACCATCGCCCATACTCCGCAGTCGGCGATAATCACCGCGGGTGGAAAGGGCGAATGCTACTGGCTCAACGACAAGGGCAGGTGGAGTTCGGCGAAGTGCTACGCCGCCGATTTGCCGTCGTGGGTGCGCAACTACAACGACGACGAATACAACAAGATTTTCTCGATGTACCGCTGGTACGGCAAATACACCAGAAGCAAATACCTCAACTCGCGTTCATCGGCTTTGACGCTCTACGAGACAGACACGAAAGTGAAGAACGCATCGCGGAAATCGTCGCAGGACGATTGGGTGGCGACCATGACTGCCTCTCCGTCGGGCAATACAGCGATTTTGGAGTTCGCGAAACGAGCGATAGGAGCCCTGCTGCCGATAAAGGTCGGCGACGGAAGCAGGATACTCAACGTCTATCTCGACACGCCGAGAATAATAGCCGAAAAATACGGACCCGACTCAATCGAATACGAGGACATGCTCTATTGTCTGGACGATGCGATTGCCGAATTTCTGACATTTCTCTACGCGCAGACCGACAAGCCGGACGAGATAGTCGTTTCGCTGACATCCGACCACGGCACGAGCCCTTCGCACATCGACAAGCCGAACGACGGCGACAGATTCAACTACCGTCAGTTCGAAGTGATAATCAACGCCTTTCTGAGCGCGCGCTACGGGCAGGACGAATGGGTGCTGGGGTATCACGACAACTCGCTATATCTGAATCACGACGTGATATACAAGCGCAAGAAGTCGCTTGCCGACATTCGGGACGAGGTGGCGGCATTCGCATTGCAGTTCCGCGGCGTCGCATACGCCGTATCGGCGACATCGCTGCAAAACGACTATTTCGGCAGCGGGACAGTCCATCTGATGCAGAACGGATTCTATCCGCGCAGGTCGGGCGACGTCGCGATATGCCTGATGCCAGACCGGATAGACGACAAGCCCGATACGGTATCGCTGTCGGGGTCGCCGTATGCCTACGACCGCCATATTCCGCTCGTCATATACGGCGGAGGAGTCGCACCGCAGAGAATCGGCAGACGCACCGACATAACCTCGCTCGCGCCGACGCTGGCGAAGATGCTGGGAGCGGACAGACCGTCGGCATCCGACGCGGAGATAATCGAAATCGAAAGACAATAAAAACAACCAAATATGAACGACAAGGTACAGGACGAAATAATCGAAGAGTTCTCGATATTCGAAGACTGGCTCGACAAATACGACTATCTGATAAGCCTCAGCGACTCGCTCCCGCCGATAGACCCGTCGCACCGGACGGAGAAATATCTTATCGAGGGATGCCAGTCGAGAGTGTGGATAGACGCACGGCTGGAAGACGGCAAGGTGTACTACACCGCCGACAGCGACGCCATAATAGTCAAGGGAATCATCGCACTGCTCGTGCGCGTCATGAACGGGCGCACGCCGCAGGAGATAGTCGATGCCGACCTCTATTTCATCGAGGCAATCGGATTGAAGGAGAATCTGTCGCCGACCCGCGGAAACGGACTGTTGGCGGCGATAAAGCAGATGCGTCTGTACGCACTGGCGTTTTCAAGCAAAATGCAATAAGCCATGACACCGGAAGATATACTTAAAGTCGAGAAGGAAATCGTACTTACGCTCAAAAACATATACGACCCCGAGATACCGGTCAACATCTACGACCTCGGGTTGATATACAACATCGATTTCGAACCGTCGGGAGAGGTTACGATACAGATGACGCTGACCGCGCCGAACTGCCCCGTGGCAGACCAGTTGGTAGAGGATGTCAATACGCAGGTCGGAAAGGTCGCGGGCGTAACGAAAGTGAACGTGATACTCGTGTTCGAACCGGCTTGGGACAAAAGCATGATGTCCGACGAGGCGTTGCTCGAATTGAACCTCTTGTAATCCCGATATGGACGAGCGGAAAAGGATAGCCCGGAATCTGCAAGCCGGCGCAGCGGCACTCGCCTGCGGCGGCTATCTGAAATCGCTCGACGGAATACACCGCAGCGAGATATTCGTCGATGCCGGCTACGACCGTCTCGTGCGCAAATATCTTAAAATCCGTGAAATCTATCTGGCATCGGGCGAGAACTGGAATCAGACGTTCTATGCCATGATGTTCCGCGCGATGGACGTAACCGGCAACCGGAATGCCTACGAGCGGTTGGCGAAAATCGTCGATTACGGAATGATTCTGCGCGAACAGCAGTCGGCGAAATCGGTCGAAGCGTTGCTTATCGGCACGTCGGGACTGCTGGCGAACTACCGCGACGACGAATACATACTCTCGCTCAAAGGCGAGTTCTACTATCTCGCCAAAAAGTACGACATTCTGCCGATGCGGGCGGGCGAATGGCGGCTCGCAGGCATAAGACCCTACAATCATCCCGTATTGAGGCTGGCACAGATAGCCTCCTTCCTCACGCAGAAGGATTTCGTCATGAATGCTCTGCTCGACTGCCGCACGCCGGCAGACGTAGAGCGGCTGTTCGGGGTCGAGGCTTCGCCTTACTGGTCGTCGCACTTCATTCCGGCAGAACTTTCGGCGGACATACCGAAGCGGATAGGGCGCGAAAAGAGCAATCTGCTCGGCATAAATCTTGTTGCGCCGCTCCAATACGCATACGGCAGTTACATCGACAACGAACGGTTGCGCGAACGGGCGATTTCGCTATTGGAGGCGATTCCAGCCGAGAACAACCAGTACATGCGGCGTTGGGCAGGCTACGGCATCAAGGCTCACAATGCGTTCGAGAGTCAGGCGTTGTTGCAGATTGCGACCGAATACTGCAAGTCGGAACGCTGCGAGGAGTGTCCAATCGGGATGAGGATTATCGAGAAGGCGGTTGCAGAGAGGGAGGGGCGATAAAGTCCTTAAAGTCTTTAAGGTCGTTAAGGACTTTAAGGGAAAAGCCTAAAAAGATTCGCTCCCGCTCGGCAAAATGCAATTATCACAAGTCCCCCGCACAGGCGGGGGATTTAGGGGGTGGGTAACAAGAAAAAAAGCAAAAGCAAATTTTTGATTTTGCTCGCTTATTCGTATCTTTGGCGCGTATTTAATGGAAAATAATATTTCGTATGGACATATTAACCGGTTTAATAAAACTTTTCTTCGGCTCGAAAGCCGACAAAGACCGTAAGGAGGTCGAACCCTATCTGGTAAAAATCAAAGAGATATACCCTTCCATCAAGGCATTGTCGAACGACGAGTTGCGTGCGCACAGCGCAGAGTTGCGCCGCCGAATCGCCGAGTTCATCGCCGGCGATGAAGCGCATATTGTCGAGCAGAAAGCCAAACTCGAATCGTCCGACCTTTCGATTGACGACAAGGAGAAGATTTCTAAGGACATCGACAACACCGTAAAGCGCATCGACGAGAAAATCGAGAAGATGCTCGACGAGATTCTGCCGGAGGCTTTCGCGATAATGAAGGACACCGCCCGCCGATTCGCCGAAAACGACACCGTCGTAGTAACCGCCAACGATTTCGACCGCGACCTCGCCGCGACGAAAGATTTCGTAACCATCGACGGCGACAAAGCCGTATATGCGACGCACTGGACTGCCGGCGGAAACGACATCAAGTGGGACATGGTACACTACGACGTACAGTTGTTCGGAGGTGTCGTTCTGCACAAGGGCAAGATTGCCGAAATGGCGACCGGTGAGGGCAAGACGCTCGTCGCTACCCTGCCGGTATTCCTCAACGCACTTGCAGGCAAGGGAGTACACATGGTAACGGTGAACGACTACCTCGCACGACGCGATGCGGAGTGGATGGGTCCCATGTATCAGTTCCACGGACTGTCGGTGGACTGCATCGACGCCCACCAGCCGAACTCGGCAGCCCGCCGCAAGGCATACATGGCTGACATCACGTTCGGTACGAACAACGAATACGGCTTCGACTATCTGCGCGACAACATGGCATCGTCGCCGAACGACCTCGTGCAGCGCAAACATCATTTCGCCATCGTCGATGAGGTGGACTCGGTGTTGATAGACGACGCGCGAACCCCGCTCATCATCTCGGGTCCCGTTCCAAAGGGCGACGACCAGATGTTCGAGCAGTACCGTCCGGCTATCGAGCATCTCTACGGATTGCAGAAGGATTTCGTTACGAATCTCGTGGCGGAATCGCGCAAACTCGCAGCCGAGGGTCAGATGGAGAAGGCGGGCATACTGATGTACCGCGCCTACAAGGGTCTGCCGAAATACAAGCCGCTCATCAAGTTCCTTTCGGAGCAGGGCATCAAGGTGCAGATGCAGAAGACCGAGAACATCTACATGGCGGACAACAACCGCCGCATGCCGGAGATTACCGACGAACTCTTCTTCGTCATCGACGAGAAGTTGAATTCGGTCGAACTTACCGACAAGGGACACGAGATATTGTCGCGCTACTTCAACGAGGACGGATTCTTCGTGTTGCCCGACATCGGAGCAGAAATCGCCGATTTGGAGAAAGCGGAACTCTCGTTGGAGGAGAAGGCGCAGAAGAAGGACGAGATAATCAACGACTATTCGATAAAGTCTGAGCGAGTACACACCGTCAATCAGTTGCTCAAAGCCTACTCGATGTTCGAGAAGGACGTGGAGTACGTCGTGATGGACAACAAGGTGAAAATCGTGGACGAGCAGACGGGACGTATTCTCGACGGTCGCCGCTACTCGGACGGTCTGCATCAGGCAATCGAGGCGAAAGAGCGAGTGAAGGTCGAGGCTGCGACGCAGACATTCGCGACGATTACGTTGCAGAACTATTTCCGCATGTATCACAAACTCGGTGGTATGACCGGTACGGCGGAGACCGAGGCATCGGAGTTCTGGAACATCTACAAACTGGATGTTGTCGTCATCCCGACCAACCGACCGGTAATCCGAGAGGACAGGGAGGATTTGATATACAAGACCAAGCGCGAGAAGTACAACGCCGTAATCGAGGAGATAATCAAACTCGTCGGCGAAGGTCGTCCGGTATTGGTCGGTACCACGTCGGTCGAGATTTCGGAACTGCTCAGCCGCATGCTCAAAATACGCGGCATCAAGCATAACGTACTCAACGCCAAGCAGCATCAACTCGAAGCGCAAATCGTCGCCGAGGCGGGACGTCCGGGGCAGGTTACGATTGCGACCAACATGGCGGGTCGAGGAACCGACATCAAACTCACGGAGGATGTCAAGAAGGCGGGCGGTCTGGCGATTATCGGTACGGAACGCCATGAGAGCCGCCGCGTAGACCGTCAGTTGCGCGGTCGTGCGGGACGTCAGGGCGACCCGGGTTCGTCGCAATTCTTCGTATCGTTCGAGGACGACCTCATGCGTCTGTTCGGTTCGGAGCGCATCGCCGCGATGATGGACAGAATGGGAGTCGAGGAGGGAGAAGCGATACAAGCCCGAATGATGACAAAGGCGGTCGAGCGTGCGCAGCGCAAGGTCGAGGAGAACAACTTCGGCATCCGCAAGCGTCTGCTCGAATACGACGACGTGATGAACTCGCAGCGCGAGGTGATTTACACGCGCCGCCGCCACGCACTCTACGGCGAGCGAATCGAAATCGACCTCAACAACATCATGTACGATTACGCGGAGACGTTCGTGAACGACCACGAGGGCTACACGTTCGAGGAATTCGGATTCGAACTCATCCGCGAGGTCGGCACCCAGCCGTCGTTCGACGAAGCGACCTACGAAAAGGCTAAACACGACGAACTCGTCGAGTTGATAGTAGCCGACTTGCAGGGCGTATTCGACCGCCGTGCGAAAGCGGTTGCGGACACGGTGCGTCCGGTGATGGCACGCATCTACGAAGACCGCAAAGACCAGATGGACGGGAACATCTATTTCCCGCTCACCAACGGGCATCTCGGATACAACATTCCTGTAAATCTGCAACGCTGCAAGGACAGCGACGGTGCGGAGATTTACAAGGTATTCTCGAAGGTAGTGATGTTCACCACAATCGACGACGCATGGAGAGAGCATCTGCGCGAAATGGACGACCTGCGCCAGAGCGTGCAGAACGCATCCTACGAGCAGAAAGACCCGCTGTTGATTTACAAGTTCGAGTCGTTCAACCTCTTCTCGAAGATGCTCGAAAAGGTAAATCGCGAGGTACTGGCGGTACTCAACAAGTCGTACATTCCGGTAAAGGAGCAGAACGCCGAAACGATACAGAAGGAGCGTCAGCAGAAAGCGAAAGTCGATGTGAACAAATTGCAGGCTTCGCGCATGGCTGCCGCCGCTGCTGCCGGTCAGGGCGACAAGAGCAAACCCGCACCGATGATAGCGGACAAGAAAATCGGGCGCAACGACCCGTGTCCGTGCGGAAGCGGCAAAAAATACAAGCACTGCCACGGAAAGGGACTTTAAGCATACGGCAATGGGCGGATACGCGGAAGAGAAACAGAGACAACTGGACACCAGATACCTGAAAATGGCACGCATTTGGGCTGAAAACTCGTATTGCGTCCGCCGTCAGGTAGGTGCGCTTATCGTCAAGGACAAGATGATAATCTCGGACGGCTACAACGGCACGCCGTCGGGATTCGAGAACATCTGCGAGGACGACATGGGGCAGACGAAACCATACGTACTCCATGCCGAAGCCAATGCGATAACCAAAGTTGCAAAAAGCGCGAACAACTGCGACGGAGCGACGCTCTACATCACCGCATCACCGTGCATCGAATGCGCGAAACTGATTATTCAGGCAGGCATAAAACGTGTGGTATACGGCGAGGAGTACCGCAAGAACGAGGGGCTCGAACTGCTGCGCAAGGTCGGAATCGAGTGTACCTATATAAATATATGACGACAGAATATTCACTAACTATAAAACGACAAAGACTATGAGTTTTCTTACGAACGAAAAACTTACCATCGTCGGCGCAGCCGGCATGATAGGTTCCAACATGGCTCAATGCGCCATGATGATGAAACTTTCGTCGAACATCTGCCTGTACGACCCGTTCGCACCGGCACTCGAAGGTGTAGCCGAGGAGTTGTACCACTGCGGATTCGACGGAGTGAACCTCACTTTCACTTCGGACATCAAGGAGGCTTTGACCGACGCCAAATACATCGTATCGTCGGGCGGCGCAGCCCGCAAGGCGGGCATGACACGCGAAGACCTGTTGAAAGGCAATGCCGAAATCGCAGCGGAGTTCGGCAAGAACATCCGCGAATACTGCCCTGACGTAAAGCACGTTGTGGTAATCTTCAACCCAGCCGACATCACCGGTCTCATCACGCTTATCTACTCCGGTCTGAAACCGAGCCAGATAACCACCCTCGCGGCTCTCGACTCGACCCGTCTGCGCAGCGAACTGTCGAAATATTTCCATATTCCGGCAGAGGAAATCACCAACTCGCGTACGTACGGAGGACACGGCGAGCAGATGGCGGTATTCGCATCGACCACCAAGGTTCAGGGTACGCCGCTTGCCGACATCATCGGCACCGACCGCATGCCTCAGGCAGACTGGGACGCACTCCGTCAGCGCGTGATTCAGGGCGGCAAGAACATCATCGACCTGCGCGGTCGTTCGTCGTTCCAGAGCCCTGCATACGTATCGATAGAGATGATTGCAGCCGCAATGGGCGGAGCGGCATTCCGCTGGCCAGCCGGCGTATACGTAAACACTCCGGAGTTCGCGCACATCATGATGGCGATGGAGACCTCCATCACCAAGGACGGTGTGAAATACATTCCGGTAGAGGGTACCGCCGAGGAGCATCAGGCTCTCACGGACAGTTACAAGCACCTGTGCAAACTCCGCGACGAGGTTATCGAGATGGGCGTAATCCCTGCTATCGCAGACTGGAACAAAGTCAATCCGAATCTCTAACGGTTGTCTAATCTTACGGACGCCAGCATCCACGAAACGGATGCTGGCGTCTTTCGTATCCGCACATACCAGCGCAATGGCGACGAATACGGGCATTATCGAATAAGACAAAAACTCTTAATTGGATTTCAGATTGCAGAAAACAAAATTTATACTTAAATTTGTACGGATATACACAGCAAACGATTATGCCACAAATATCAGAAAGAGCCGTACTTATGCCCGAATCGCCGATTCGGCGGCTCGCACCCTTGGCGGAAGCAGCCAAGAATCGCGGAATCAAGGTCTATCATCTGAATATCGGACAGCCCGACATCGAAACGCCAGAAGTAGGTCTGGATGCGCTCAAACACATCGACCGCAAGATTCTCGAATACAGTCCGAGCGACGGATTCCGCTCGCTGCGCGAGAAACTGGTCGGATATTACGACCAATACCAGATAAAACTCTCTGCCGACGACATAATCATCACGGCAGGCGGTTCGGAAGCCGTGCTGTTCGCCTTCATGTCGTGTCTGAACCCGGGGGACGAGATAATCGTTCCCGAACCGGCATACGCCAACTACATGGCATTCGCTGTCTCGGCGGGAGCCGTGATACGCCCGATAACCTCGTCCATCGAGGACGGATTCGCACTGCCGTCGATAGAGCGTTTCGAAGAGTTGATAAACGAACGGACGCGGGGCATACTGATATGCAATCCGAACAACCCTACCGGATATCTGTACACCCGCAAGGAGATGAACCGCATACGCGATTTGGTGAAGAAATACGATTTGTTCCTGTTCTCGGACGAGGTGTACCGAGAGTTCATCTACACGGGTTCGCCATACATCTCGGCATGCCACCTCGAAGGCATCGAAAACAATGTCGTGCTTATCGACTCCGTGTCGAAGCGTTACTCCGAATGCGGAATCCGAATCGGTGCGCTGATTACCAAGAACAAGACAGTGAGAAATGCCGTCATGAAATTCTGTCAGGCGAGATTGAGCCCGCCGCTGCTCGGGCAAATCGTGGCGGAGGCATCGCTCGACAGTCCGCGTTCGTATGCGATACACACCTACGAGGAGTACATCGAGCGTCGCAACTGTCTGATAGACGAACTCAACAAACTGCACGGCGTATACTCCCCTATTCCTATGGGCGCGTTCTACACCGTCGCCCGACTACCTATCGACGACAGCGACCGATTCTGCGAATGGTGTCTGAAAGAGTTCGACTACGAAGGCGAAACCGTCATGCTGGCTCCCGCATCGGGTTTCTACTCCGAAAAGAATCTGGGACACAACGAGGTGCGCATCGCATACGTATTGGAAAAGAAGGAGTTGAAGCGGGCGATAAAGATTCTGGGCAAGGCATTGGACGCCTACCCCGGGAGAATAGACAAATAAAAACACAAAGGATAACATGAAAATACTTGTAACCGGAACTGCCGGATTCATCGGCTACCATCTTGCGAAAAGGCTGCTCGAACGCGGCGACGAAGTGGTCGGCATAGACTCGATAAACGACTATTACGATGTAAGGTTGAAATACGCCCGACTGTCGAAAACCGGAATAGCCGAATCGGAAATCGAATACGGCAAAGCGGTGCAAAGCACCGAATATCCGTCATACCGATTCATCAAACTGCAACTCGAAGACCGCGACGCATTGCAGAAACTCTTCGCCGAGGAGCATTTCGACGCGGTAATGAACCTCGCCGCACAGGCGGGAGTGCGTTACTCGCTCGAAAATCCGTATGCCTACATCGAGAGCAACGTCGTAGGATTCGTGAATCTGCTGGAATGCGCACGCCACAATCCGGTACGCCACTTCGTATACGCATCGTCGAGCAGCGTTTACGGCGGCAATACTAAAACTCCGTTCTCGGAGGACGACCGCGTGGACAATCCGGTATCGCTCTACGCCGCGACCAAAAAGTCGAACGAGTTGATGGCGAACGTATACTCCAAACTCTACGGCATACCGACCACTGGACTGCGATTCTTTACGGTCTACGGACCGTGGGGACGTCCCGACATGGCACCGATTCTGTTCACGAAAGCAATCGTTGCAGGCGAACCTATCAAAGTATTCAACAACGGCAATCTTTCGCGCGACTTCACCTACATCGACGACATCATCGAGGGTGTCGTGCGCGTCATCGACAAGGCACCTGCCGCGACCGACGAACATCCCGTTCCGGCAGAGGTCTACAACATCGGCTGCGGACATCCGATGCAGTTGATGGATTTCATCCGCACGCTCGAAAAGTCGCTCGGCAGGAAGGCGGAGATGAACATGATGCCGATGCAGAAAGGCGACGTCTACACGACATACGCCGACACGACGAAACTCGAACGCGACTTCGGATACAAACCGCACGTAACGCTCGAAGAGGGAATCGCCCGATTCGTCAAGTGGTACGAATCATACAAATAGAAGAATGGAACGTTACGCCGACATAGTAACCCGACTGCTGAAATACGCGCTGTGGCACGACAGCACCCCGCTCGACGGCAATGTTTTCGACGGGCTGTCGGTCGATGACTGGGGGGGGGTACACGAATTCGCACTGCGCCAAGGCGTATCGGCGATAGTATTCGATGCCCTGACGGATGCCGGCATAGCCCTGCCGCGTCCGATAAAGATGCGGTTCATCTCGGCGGTTTCGAACATAGAGAACGAATATGCCGCCAAACTGAAAACGGCGGCGCGTCTTGCCGAGATATATCGGTCGAAGGGCATTCGCATGATGATTCTGAAAGGACTCGGGTTATCGCAACTCTATCCTCATCCGAATCATCGTCAGTGCAGCGACATCGACATATATCTGTTCGGCAAACAGCAAGAAGCGGACGATATTCTGCGCAGGAACTACAATATTCCGATAGACGAGGACAAGCATCATCACACGGTCTTCCATATCGGCAAAACGATGGTCGAGAATCACTACGATTTCATCGAGGCGCATTCGCGACGGTCGAAATCGGAAATCGAACCGCGCCTGAAAGCCATTGCCGAAACGGAACAGCCGATAAGAATCGAAATCGGCGGGCAGGAGGCTTACATTCCGTCGCCGAATCTCAATGCGCTGTTCCTGACGCTGCATTCGGGAGCGCATTTCGCGGCGGGTAACATATCCGTAAGGCATCTGCTCGACTGGTCGCTGTTCATCGACCGTTTCGGCGAGGATGTCGAATGGGAAAAAGTATACGCGCTGGCGGACGAATTCGGATTCAGACGCTATCTCGACTGTCTGAACACGATGTGTTTCGACTATCTCGGTCTTGCGAAAAAACCGTTCATAACCGTTTCGCAGGAAAAAGATATCGTCGAAAAATCGTGGACGGACACGTTGGAATACGGCAAGGAGTGCATTCCCGACAACTTCATAAAGGGTTGGATTTACCGCATCGACCGACGGTTCGCGAACGTCTGGAAACAGCGGATGGTATACCGCGACGGTTTGGTATCGTCATTCCTGCTGTCGGCGGCAATCCACGTCATCAAGCCGAAATATTGGAGGAAGGACTGAAATGGTACAAAGTCTTTAAGGTCTTTAATGACTTTAAGGAGATAAGAACGGCTGTCCGCTTTTGCAGACAGCCGTTTACGATTTAGGCAATCAAAAGTTTTAGAACGGCAGGTCATCGGGATTGTCGTCCGGAACCTGTGGGGTTGCAGGAGCGGACGTCGCAGCGGACTGCTGGTAGGCAGGCTGTTGATACGATGGCTGCTGGTATGGGGATTGCTGGTAGCCCGACTGTTGCGGCTGTGCAGCAGGCGCACCCTGTTGTGATACGGCATTGTCGGAGCGGCGACCGAGCAGTTTCATGTCGTTGGCGAGAATCTCCGTCGAGTAACGCTTCTGATTATCCTTATCAGTCCATTCGCGGGTGCGTATCGAACCCTCGATATACAACTGGCTGCCCTTGCGGACATACTTGTCCACCACTTCCGCCAGACCGCGCCACAATGTAACGGTGTGCCACTCCGTCAGTTCCTTCGTTTCGTTGGTCTGACGGTCGAATATGCGTTCGGTAGTCGCAAGACGCAGACGCGCGACCTTGACACCCGATTCGAGCGAGCGTACCTCGGGGTCGAGACCGACATTACCGACCAAAATTACCTTGTTAATCATATCTTAAAGTTGTTTTATCAGTTCCACGAACAATTTCGCCATACGCAGTCCAGCCTTTTTGCCCTGACGCTGCACGTCCTCATGGTCGCCGATTTCGTCGCTCAGACCGCAGTTGGTAATCACCGACATTCCGAACACCGGCACCGACATGTGGCGTGCGACGATAACTTCGGGAACGGTTGACATTCCCGCCGCATCACCGCCGATAGCCTTGAAATAGCGGTACTCCGCCTGAGTTTCGAACGACGGTCCTGTCGTGCCGACATAGACGCCGTATTGCAGTTTGATGTTCTCCCGCTCGGCGATGGCGGTCGCCTTGGCGATGATGTCCTTGTCGTAGCAGTTGTGCATGTCCGAAAAACGCGGACCGAACTTGTCCATGTTTGCGCCGATAAGCGGATTGGGCATCAGGTTGATATGGTCGGTTATAACCATCAGGTCGCCCACACGGAACGAGGTGTTTATGCCGCCGCTGGCGTTCGACACGAACAGATATTTGATACCGAGAACAGCCATCACGCGGACAGGAAACGTAACCTGCTTCATCGTGTAGCCCTCGTAGTAGTGGAAGCGACCCTGCATAGCCACTACCCTGCGTCCGCCGATTTCGCCGAAAATCATGCGTCCCTTGTGTCCTTCGACGGTCGAAACGGGCGAATGCGGAATGTCCTTGTACTCGACCGAGAAACGCTCGTCGATATTATCGGCGAAGTCGCCCAGACCCGTACCGAGAATTATGCCTATTTCCGGCTTGAAGTCGCCGGTTACGCTGCGCAGATAATCAGCAGCCTCTAATATATGTTCCATTGTTGCGTTGTTTTAAGTCGTTATCCAGTTTGCCGAGGAACTCGCCGCCGAGATTGTCGGTAAACACCATACGGACATTCTCGTAGAACATCCGTTCGCGGACAGCCGACGGAATCTTGCTGCTGTTGAACAGTTTCACGGCATCTTTCTCGGTAGTAATGATGACCGCCTTCGGATGCTCGTCCAGCGTGCGCTGCATCAGTTTCAGGTCGCCGATACGATACGAATGGTGGTCTTCGAATTCGAGCGTCCGCACGACGTCGTACTTGCGTTTCAGACCGTCGATGAACACCTCGTTATTGCCGATGCCACACATGGCAATGACCTCGCTTCCGTACTTCACCGCACCTTTGACATCCTCGAACACCGGTCGCACATCGCCATCGATGACCTTCGTGAAATAGAGGCTCTGATACGGAGCCTGAACGAGAACCTTGCGCATGATGCGTGCGTCGATAGGCGTCATGTCGTCGGGACATTTGGTAACGAGGAAATAGTGGGCGCGGCGCAACGAAGCGATGGTGTCGCGCAACTGACCGTAAGGCAGCAGAAAGTCGCGTTCGACAGGACGGGTGGCATCGACCATTATTATGTTGATGAACGGCTTCACGTAGCGGTGCTGGAATCCGTCGTCCATAATTATCAGATTTACATCGGGATGCTCCGCGGCAATGCGTTCTATTCCGTATGTGCGCTTCTCGCAGACCACGACCGCCACCGACGGATATTTGCGCTTGATTTGCAGCGGCTCGTCGCCGACATTGCGATAGGAGTCGGATATTTCGACCTCGCGGTAGCCTTTCGTCGCACGACCGTAGCCGCGCGAAAGGACGGCGACGTTATGCGTCTTGGAGAAATGGGCTACGAGCAGTTCGACAGTCGGGGTCTTGCCCGTTCCGCCGACCGTGATGTTGCCGACGCAGATTATCGGAATATCGTATTCGGTGCTGTGAAGCATACCGGTATCGAACATCAGATGACGGAGACGGATGCCCGCCCCGTAAATCAACGATGCTATTTTAAGAAACAGTTGCTTCATTCGAATACATATTTTTTCAAAGGTACGCAAAATAAATCAAGCGGCAAAACATTACGACCCAATTTTCCAAAAACCGCGCATAAACAGGTAATCTATCGTAAATTTTATTAACTTTGCAGAATATGGGAAAAGTGTACGCAATAGCCGCCATCGCATGTGCGGCGATATTATCATACGGATGCACCTCCACGACATCGAAGGCGGAGGAGGCAGAAAAGGCTCGCAACATCGTGTTCGGAATCGATGCCGAGGGATACGAACTCGACAAATGCACGGTCGAACGCGGCGACACGTGGAGCAGGATTCTCGATTCGTACGGAATCGACGGGCAGCGCATAAACCGGCTCGACCGTCTGGCTGCCGACGTATGCCCGCTGCGCCAAATCAGAGCCGGAAACAACTACACTACATTCATCAAGAGCGATTCGACGATGCGCAGGCTCGACTATCTCGTCTACGAAAAGAATCTGACGGATTACGTCGTGTTCGCCTTCGTCGGCGACTCGGTGGCGGTTTCGACCGGAGTACGCGATGTGGACATCCGCCGGCAGAAGCGCAGCGCGACGATAGAGAGTTCGCTGTGGGGAGCGATAATCAAGGAGAATCTGCCGTATGCGCTCGCGTCGGAACTCGAAGACATATACCAGTGGACGGTCGATTTCTTCGGCATTCAGGCGGGCGACAGTTTCACTGTCGTTTACGACGAAAAGTTCATCGACACGCTGTCCGTCGGAATCGGTCGCGTCTGGGGAGCGAAATTCAACCACGGCGGCAAGGAGATATACGCCATTCCGTTCAAGCAGGGCGGCAAGATACAGTATTGGGAGTACGACGGCGGCTCGCTGCGCAAGCAGTTGCTCAAAGCACCGCTGAAATTCACACGCATATCGTCCACGTTCTCCAATGCGCGCTTCCACCCTATTCTGAAAAGATACAGACCGCATCACGGCGTCGATTACGCGGCACCCGTAGGCACTCCGGTACGTGCGGTAGCCGACGGAACGGTAGTTGCGAAAGGCTATCAGGGAGCGGCAGGCAACATGATAAAAATCAAGCACCCGGGAAATCTGATGTCGGGTTATCTGCATCTGCGCGGCTATGCCAAAGGGCTTGCGGTCGGCAAGCGCGTTGCGCAGGGCGAGATAATCGGATATGTAGGAAGCACGGGACGGTCGACCGGACCGCATCTCGATTTCAGATTATGGAAAGGCGGGACGCCGATAAATCCGCTTAAAATTCCGCAGAAACCTGCCGAACCGATTTCGGACGCCAACCGTGCGTCGTTCGAGTGGGTGCGCGACAGAATAGCGGCAGAACTCAACGGCGACGTCGCCGATTCGCTCCGCATAACGCAACTCGATTCGATAGTCGTAAGATGATACTCGACAAGAAAATAGTACGGTTCATAGAGCGTCATCACGTATTGACGCTGGCAACGCGGTCTGCCGACGGCTCGCCGTACTGCGCCAACTGCTTCTATGCCTACGACAAGGAGCGCAACCTGCTGATTTTTTCGTCGGACGAGGCGACGCATCACGCCGCGGACATGGCTGCCCGACCGGAGGTCGCATGTTCGATAGTACTCGAAACAAAAATCGTGGGCAAATTGCAGGGAGTGCAGATTTGCGGTCGCGCCGAACGCGGCGACGACAAGGCGAAGAGCGACTATATCGGCAGATTCCCGTATACGGCAGTCATGCCGCTGAACATCTGGGTCGTGGAGCCTGACTTCGTTAAATTCACCGACAATACGCTCGGATTCGGAAAGAAACTGGTATGGACGAAATAAGAATCGGAGTGGTGATAGTCGCCGGAGGAAGCGGCACGAGAATGGGAGGCACGATACCCAAGCAATTCGCCATAGTCGGCGGAGAACCGATACTCGTGCGCACCATAAACAATTTCGCGCACGCATTCCCGACCGCGAAAATAATCGTCGTTCTGCCGGCTGCGCAAATGGATTTCTGGCGCAATCTCTCGGCGCGGTTCAAAGTAGCCAGACACTCGACAGTCGAGGGCGGAGCGGAACGGTTCCACTCGGTGAAGAACGGAATCGGGGCTTTGAGCGATGCGGTAGACCTGATTGCAATACAGGATGGGGTTCGTCCATTCGCTTCGGTAAAGATGATACGCCGCACGGCAGAGTGCGCCGCCGAGAACGGGACGGCAATTCCGGCTGTCAAGCCAGTAGATTCGTTCAGGACGATAACGGGCGGCTGCGGAGAATCGGAGCCAATCGACCGTTCGACACTGCGAATCATACAGACGCCGCAGATATTCCGCGCCGATTTGCTGCGGGCGGCATACGATGTCGATTACGACCCGGCATTCACCGACGACGCTTCTGTCGCGGAGCGCGCCGGATACGGGATAACGCTGTGCGAGGGCGAGCGGTCGAACATAAAGATAACAACGCGGGAAGACATGATTTACGCCTCGGCAATCGCCGAAGCGATGCGCGAAGACGAAAACGACCTATGACGACGGAATACGAATACAGACTCGACCGCAAGACAGGTTACCGGACGGCGATGCACCTCGTTGTCTTCGCCGTACTGGCGGTCGTGCTGCTGTACGTATACGACGGCGGCTACATCCTCGCATGGTTCATATCGATAATGGTAGCCGTCATAGGACTTATGATACTATCGATACCGCGGAAAATAGTTCTTACCGAAGATTCGCTGGACATACTCTGCATTTCGGATTTCACGGAGATTCCGTATGACGACATAGTTTCGGCAAGAGTAGTCGCCGGCAGGGAGATGCGGCTCTTCATGCCGCTGTTCGCATCGGCAGGATTCTTCGGGTACTACGGATACTTTCTCAACCTGCGCCGAATGGATTTGGTGAAGGTGTACGCTTCGTCGTGGCGCGGATTCGTTGAGATAACCGACATATACGAAGACAAATATTACGTATCGTGCGACCGCTGCGACGAACTGGTCGCCATAATAGCGGAGCGCACCGCAAACGAGCAAAAAGATGTTCAGTAACAATACGCTTTCACGGAGAATCCCGGGCGTCGTATTCCGCCGCTCGAAACAGACGACGATGCTGCTGTCTACCGCATTGTTCTCGTTTCTGTTCATGATAGTATTCCGCCCGTTCGGAATACACCGCATACTCGAATTCGACGAAATGAAGTTTCTGGCGGCATCGAAACTGACGGCGGATGAGACCTTCTACGTCATGGTAGCCATCATAATGTTCGTGGCACTGTTGCTCGTAGGCATATCGCGATTCTTCATGGTGCGGTACAGCCGCAGCCGCGAAATGACATACAGCGGGTATCTGACATGGAATCTGTGCGAATTTCTGATACTCGCCGTTACGCTCACCGGATTCTCGTCCGTAGTGTTCCACAGCGAAAACATACTGCACGTATTCCTCAACGTTTTCGGCAGGACGTTCTGCATACTGCTGATTCCGTACGGTTACAGTTTTCTGTATATCGTGCTGATGGAGAAGATGCAGGTGTTGAAGAGTCTGCGCGAGAGCATACGGCATGACGAAGAGTCGCAGAACAGGACGAACGTGCTGTTCCACGACGACAAGGGGCTGCGGCTGTCGGTCAAGCGCGACAATCTGCTGCTGATAGAGTCCGCCGACAACTACGTGTGCGTATGGTATCTGAACAACGATACCGTGAAGAAGGCGATGGTGCGCAACACCATGAAGCGCGTCGCCGAGCAGTTGGGAGACGGCAACATACGCCGCTGCCACCGCTCCTACATGGTCAATCTCGACCGTGTCAAGGTGCTGCGCCGCGAAAAGGAGGGAATATTCATCGAAATCGGACACGAGGGCGTACCCGACATTCCGATTTCCAAGACATACGCCGAGAGCATAACCTCGTGGCTGATGAAATAACGGTACGTCAGACAATGAAAAAACCTTAAAACCATGATACATTTCATAACAAGATTCGTCGAAACGGCACGGAAGAACTGGGACACACCCGCTCTGTGCGACTACAAAGGGGCAAAGTTCACGTATGCGGACATTGCGACGCAGATTGCCAGACTGCATCTGATATTCGAGAAATCGGGCATCGCCGCGGGCGACAAAATCGCGCTCTGCTCCAAGAACACGGCGCACTGGGCGATAGCCTATCTCGCCGCAACATCGTATAGGGCAGTAGCGGTGCCTATCCTCAACGGCTTCACGCCCGACAATCTCGAAAAACTCGCAGACCACTCCGACAGCAAACTGCTGTTCACCGAGAAGGAGATGTGGAGCGAGATGAACGGAGAGAACATGCCGCAGTTGGTCGGTGCGATAAACATGGAGGATTACTCCGTCCTCTATTCGCGCGACGGACGGCTCGAAACCGCAGTGGCGGATGCTGAACGGATGTTCGCCGAGAAGTATCCGGACGGAATGAAACCCGAACTGATGGAATACGAAACCGGCAAACCGGAAGATATAATCACGATAAGTTACACGTCGGGAACGACATCGTCGCCGAAGGGCATCATGCTGTCGGTGCGCAACATCTCGTCCAACATATCGTTCGGCGTAAAGCGCATACAGTTCCCGAAAGGCGGCAATATAGTTTCGATGCTGCCGCTGGCACACCTCTACGGACTGGCATTCGAGTTCGTATATCCGGTGGCGAGCGGAGGATGCGTCTACTTCCTCGGCAAAACGCCGACGCCGACGATACTGTTGCAGGCATTCGCCGACGTAAAGCCCTACATGCTAATCACCGTACCGCTCGTGGTCGAGAAGATATTCCGCAACAAGGTGATGCCCATACTCGAACGCCCCGCAATGCGCATAGCGACATCGGTTCCGATAGTTAAGGGCGCGATATACGGTGCCGTTCGCCGCAAAGTCATGGCAGCGTTCGGCGGCAAGATGAAACATATCATAATCGGCGGAGCAGCCGTCAACTCGTCGATAGAAACGGTGATGAAAAAGGTCGGCATACCATACACCGTCGGATACGGAATGACGGAGTGCGGACCGCTCATCGGCTATGAGGACTGGTACAATTTCGCCATGCGGTCGTGCGGCAAACCGGTAGACGGGATGAAAGTGCGCATAGATTCGAGCGACCCGCAGAACGAGGTCGGCGAGATACAGGTTCGCGGCGACAACGTGATGACTGGATACTACAAGAACGAGGAGGCGACGAAAGCCGCATTCACAGCCGACGGCTGGATGCGCACCGGCGACCTCGGACTGCTCGACAAGGACGGGAACATCTACATCAAGGGTCGTTCGAAGAACATGATTCTGACGGCGAACGGACAGAACATCTATCCGGAGGAGGTCGAGGAGTTGCTGAACGCGATGCCGCATGTCAAGGAATCTATCGTTATCGAACGCAACAAACATATCGTGGCGATAGTCTCGGCAGAGGTCGATGCGGCAAACCCGTTGAGCAGAGAGCAGTTGGACGAAGCGATGAAATCGAGTCTCGCCGCACTCAACCGCGAACTGCCTTCGTACTGCCAGATTACCGGAATCGAGATACTCGACGGCGATTTCGAACGCACGCCGAAAAACAGCGTCAAGAGATATTTATACAAATAATTTCCGATAGCAAAAGGCAGGCGGATGATTGAAATTCATCCGCCTGTTTTTTATCTGCCGCTGCGGGCAATCATGTCGGCGAGAGAACGGTTGAAATCTTCGGCGGCAAGCAGGCTTTCGAGCGAAAGGTGCATGCGGTAACGCCAATAGTGGCGCGGATTAGCCGGAATATTGATACGCTCCGATTCGGGGTCGGCACAGCGCAACGCCCCGTCGGTGGACAGCCAGTCCTGCAAAGGCAGAACGGCAAGCATCGACGGCGACTGCAAATGACGTTCGATGATGTCGCGGCACACCTCCGGCGTCGCATCGTAAGGAGCCTCGCCCCACCAGTGCATCACAAAATTATAGTAACGCTGCGTTTTCTCGCGATTCTCGCGCCACCATGCACGGATAGGGTTCATGTCGTGGGTTGAGGTCGTGCAGACCGACAGATAAGGATACTGCGGCAGCACCGCGAACTCGGTATCGACGGATTTCGGCATACGTTCGATTTCGAGCGACAGAATCTGCTGGCGGTTCATCACGTCGGGAACGCAGTGCGGAATCATGCCCAAATCCTCGCCGCATGTAAGCATCGGCGTGGATTCGATGAGCATCGACAGCCGGCGTTCGGCGACATCGCGCCAGAAATCGTTATGGCGATAATAGTAGAAATCGTTGTGCAGGCGTTCGAAAGCGCGCTTCTGCCAATCGGGCAGTTCGGCGAACCTGCGGGTCGAGAACGGAGAGATACGCGGATAGAAGTATCCCCGCTTATAACGGTATTCGAGCCAAAGGACATCCTCGGACGAATAATCGTGCGCGACATCGCGATTGCGGTCGAAATCGATTCCGCAGGAACGTATCTCGTCCTCGCTGTAAGGCATCGACGGGTTGAATTCGCCGAGCAGTGCATTGACGGCATCGAGCGGAATCTCCCAGATGCGGAAAAATCCGAGGATATGGTCGATACGGTAGGCATCGAAGTACTCAGCCATTTTCGTGAAGCGGGCGCGCCACCACGCGTAGTCGTCCTTCGCCATCTCCTCCCAGTTATATATAGGGAAACCCCAGTTCTGTCCCGTTGCCGAGAAATCGTCTGGCGGCGCACCTGCCGACGAATTCATGATGAACAGATGCGGCAATGCCCACGCATCGACGCTCGTGCGGCTTATGCCGATAGGAATATCGCCTTTCAGCACAACACCCTTGGAGTGCGCATAGTCGCGCACCGCACGCAACTGCTTGTCGAGGTGAAACTGCACGAAGCAGTAGAATCCGACATCCTCGGCGTTCTCCTTCGCAAAACGGGCGCAGGCGTCGGCATCGAACGTCGAATAGTCGCCCCATGTCGAAAAATCAGCCGAACCGAATCGGTCCCTCAACACCGAAAAGACGGCATACGATTCCAGCCACGAACGGTTATGGTCGATGAACGCCTTATACTCGCGGCTCGCGAAACACTTTTCGGCGTAATCCTTATAGAGCAGTCGTAGGTACTCAGTCTTCGCGGCGGTTACGCGTTCGTAATCGACCTGCGGCAGTCCGTTGAGTTCGCGACCCAGGCGGTCGAACTCCGCCTGACGCTTTTTGTCGCGCAGTTTTCCGATTTCGGACGGACGGATATAGAGCGGATGCAGAGCGAAAGTAGAGTTGGCGTTGTAGGGATAGGAGTCCTGCCATGTTCCGGTCATCGTGGTATCGTTGACAGGCAGAATCTGTATGACGTTCTGTCCGCACCGCTCGCACCAGTCGGCAAGCAGGCGCAGGTCGGCGAATTCGCCGACACCGAAACTCTGTTCCGAGCGCAGCGAGAAGACCGGAACGGCAACACCCGCACCGCGCCACACGACATCGTCGCGCAATCTCGCACCGGTTACGATTCGCACGGAGTCGCCATACGCATCCATGGCAGGCAACCGGCGGTTATCGCCCTTCTCCCAACGCACGATATTGCCGCCGGCATCGAGAACCACGAACTTATACTCCGTCATGCCCTCCATGGTTCCGCCGCCGATAACCACGCCCCAGCGGACGCCTTCGATATGCGTCATACGGCGGACACGGTCGGCATTCCACTCTCCCAACTGGGCGGAACTGCCGGAGATGCCGAGTACCTCGCCGCTTCGGAGGGTCGGAGCCTCGACCTCAACATATATTTCGCCGGAATGCAACCGCGGAACGGCTGAATCGGCATGGGCGAACACCACATCGGAGAATATCGACGTATAGAACGCCCTGTTTGCGGGCATATCGCGCCAAGCATCGAAAATCACGACCGACGTCGCCTCGGCATCGAGCGGAATCCGTCGTCCGCCGCCCCACTCCCTGCGCAAAACCGAATCGTCCGAAAGCAGTTCCAGCCGGTATTCGAGTTTCTTCGTCCGCGACGGGACATCGAACGCCGCCATCCATACACCGTCCGATGCACAGTTCATATCGACATTTCTGCCGTCGGCAATACACAGGCGGAGACGCTCTCCCCACGCAGTGTGATAATGTACGTTTACCTTTATTTTCATGATATACAAATATACGAAAAAAGCGGGGATGACGAACATCCCCGCTTTACAAACCGGACGAACACCGCGTTTTTTAATGACGAACGGCAGAATCCGGCATACGAATTATCCGAGTATCGACAACAGAATACCTGCTGCGACTGCCGAGCCGACAACGCCTGCGACGTTAGGACCCATGGCGTGCATGAGCAGGAAGTTCGACGGATTGTCCTTCTGACCGACGGTCTGCGAAACACGCGCAGCCATAGGCACAGCCGAAACTCCGGCAGAACCGATAAGCGGATTGATTTTCTTGCCCTCTTTGAGGAACAGATTCATGAACTTGGCGAGCAATACGCCGCTGCCCGTACCGAAGCAGAATGCGATGACTCCGAGAGCGAGAATGCCGAGCGTGCTGACATTGAGGAACGAATCGGCGGTAGCCGTGGCACCGACCGAAATACCGAGGAAAATCACCACGATATTCATCAGTTCGTTCTGCACCGTCTTGCTCAAACGGTCTACCACGCCGCACTCCTTCATCAGGTTGCCGAGCATCAGGCAGCCGATAAGCGGAGCAGCGTCCGGCAGCATCAACGAGATGATTACGGTAATCACGATAGGGAAGATAATCTTCTCCACCTTCGAGACCTGACGCAACTGCGACATCTTAATCATACGCTCCTTCTTGGTCGTCAGCGCACGCATGATAGGCGGCTGGATAACCGGAACGAGAGCCATATAGGAATATGCCGCGATAGCGATAGGACCAAGAAGATTCGGAGCGAGTTTCGAGGTAAGGAAAATCGACGTAGGACCGTCGGCACCGCCGATGATACCGATACTGCCGGCTTCGGCAGGCGTGAATCCCAATGCGATGGCACCGATGAAGGTAAGGAAGATACCCATCTGTGCGGCAGCACCCAAAAGGAAACTTTTAGGATTGGCGATAAGCGGTCCGAAATCGGTCATCGCACCCACACCTATAAATATAAGGCACGGATAGATTCCGAGTTTGACGCCCAGATAGAGATAGTCGATAAGTCCCGCTTCGGCTACGAATATGTCCCAATGCACGTGTCCGCCCTCGAACAGAGCCGAGTGGAAAAGTTCCGCACCCGGAATGTTCGTCAGCAGCATGCCGAATGCAATCGGGAACAGCAGCAGCGGTTCGAACTTGTGCTTGATTGCAAGGTAGAGCAGGAACATCGCGAGAGCGAGCATCACGACATACTTGTATCCGCCCTCGGCGAAAAATGCCATGAAGCCCGAAGTTTCGATGAACTTTTCGAGGCTCTCACCGAAAAAGTTTGCAGTCAGTAAAGTACCCATAGCGCACTACTCTATGACAATTAAGACATCGCCCTCCATGACGGTGGCACCCTGCTGTACCATGACGGACTTGACCTTACCGCCGCGCTCGGCGTCGATATTGTTCTCCATCTTCATGGCTTCGAGAACCACGAGAGTCTGTCCTGCGGAAACGGTGTCGCCCTCCTTGACGTTGACGGAGGTTACCGTACCCGGAAGCGGGCAAACGAGTTTGTAAGCCGAAGACGGTGCGGCAGGAGCCGCTACCGGCTTGGTCGCCGCTGCGGTGGTCGGGGTAACCGACAGACCCGTCGATTTAGGAGCAGGAATCACCTGCGGCTTGCTGATAGTACGGGCTTTGCCGCCTACAATCTCAACCTTGTACTGCGTGCCGTTGACAACTACATTGGCTTCGGTCGAAGCATCGTTGATTTCGTCGATGGCAACATCGTATTGGTTGCCGTTTATTTTCAGTGAATAGTTTTTCATTGTCGATAATTCATTTATTTTTTACGCTCCGGACACGGCGTAAGACCGTGAATCTTGGAATTCCATGGCGAATACATTCGGGTCATTCGGTTGATTGTCAGCATCTCCGACTCCTTGTCGTGCAATGCGCTCTTATAGAGTTTGAGTGCCGTAATTATAGCCACGACCTCCTCCTCGCTGATGGCAACGGGTGCCTTGGTGTTGTTCACCTTATGCTCGCGGGTGAAGACGTAGCCGAAAAGACGCATGACGAACACCATCAGCAGCAGAACCACGAATACGAGTCCGATGCCGAGAAGTGCAATCAACAGAATCTCCGACCAAGGCAGCGAATAATCTATTACGAACAGTTTCATAATGCTCAGGGATTATAACGGAATGTTCGAATGTTTCTTCGCCGGATTCTGCAAACGCTTGGTCGAGAGCGACTGCAATGCACGGATGATGCGGAAACGGGTATTGCGAGGTTCAATGACGTCGTCGATATAACCGTAACGCGCGGCATTGTAAGGGTTGGAGAACAAATCCTTGTACTCCTGCTCCTTCTCTGCGACGAACTTCGCCTTCTCGGCTGGGTCGGTGAATCCGGCGAGGTCTTTCGCATAGAGTACCTCGACCGCTCCGCTCGCACCCATAACGGCGATTTCTGCCGAAGGCCAAGCGTAGTTGATGTCGCCGCGGATATGCTTCGAGGACATGACGATGTAAGCACCGCCGTATGCCTTGCGCAGCGTAACGGTAATCTTCGGAACGGTAGCCTCACAGTATGCGAACAGCAGTTTCGCGCCGTGGGTAATCACGCCGCCGTACTCCTGCGTGGTACCAGGAAGGAATCCCGGAACATCGACCAGCGTAACGAGCGGAATGTTGAACGCATCGCAGAAGCGCACGAAACGCGCCGCCTTGCGGCTGGCGTTGATGTCGAGTACGCCCGCCATGAATTTAGGCTGGTTGGCGATGATACCCACGCTCTGACCGTTGAAACGGGCGAAGCAGGTGATGACGTTCTTGGCATACGTAGCCGCCGATTCGAGGAAATCGCCGTCGTCCACGATAGCGCGGATAACGTCGTACATATCGTATGCCTGATTAGGATTCTCAGGAATGATTTCGTTGAGCGAAACCTCCAAACGGGCTATATTGTCGGTACACATCGCGAGCGGAGCATCCTCCATATTGTTCTGCGGCATGTAGGAGATGAGTTTCTTGATGAGGTCGATACCCTCCTCCTCGGTGTCTACCGCGAACTGTGCGACACCCGACTTGCTCGTGTGAACCACTGCACCGCCGAGTTGCTCCTGCGTAACGTCCTCGCCCGTAACGGTCTTCACGACCTTAGGACCGGTGAGGAACATGTTCGAGGTCTCCTTCTTCATGATGATGAAGTCGGTCAGAGCCGGAGAGTAGACCGCACCGCCGGCGCAAGGACCGAAGATAGCGGAAATCTGCGGGATGACACCCGAAGCCATCACGTTGCGCTGGAAAATGTTGGCATAACCCGCCAAAGCGTTCACTCCCTCCTGAATACGTGCGCCGCCCGAGTCGTTCAGACCGATGCACGGTGCGCCGTTGCGCATAGCCATATCCATCACCTTGCAGATTTTGTCAGCCAAGGCGAGCGACAGCGAACCTGCCGTAACGGTGAAGTCCTGTGCGAAGACATAGACCAGACGACCGCCGATGGTACCGTAACCCGTTACGACACCGTCGCCGAACGTATGCTTCTTCTCCATTCCGAAGTCGTAGCAACGGTGGGTTACGAACATGTCGAACTCCTCGAAGCTACCCTCGTCGAGCAGCATCTGGATACGTTCGCGGGCAGTGTACTTGCCCTTGTCGTGCTGCTTGTCGATTGCCTTCTGACCGCCACCCATACGAGCCGTCTCGCGGTTCTCGATGAGTTTGTTGATTTTATTCTGAATTTCGCTCATAATATCCTATTTGTTTTTGTTCTCGCACAACTCGGTAAGGATGCCCTGCGTAGATTTCGGGTGAAGGAATGCGATAGTCATTCCGTCGGCACCCTTGCGCGGAGTGGCGTCGATAAGGCGCAAGCCCTTTTCGGCAGCGTCAGCCAACTGCTCCTCGATATTCTCGCAGGCAAGTGCCATGTGGTGGATACCGACACCGCGGTTCTCGATGAACTTGGCAATCGTGGACTCCTCGCAGGTCGGTTCGAGCAGTTCTATCTTGGTCTGACCGAGCATGAAGAATGCGGTACGCACCTTCTGGTCGGCTACCTCTTCGACCTTGTAACATTTAAGACCCAGAACGTTTTCCCAATAAGGAATCGCTTCGTCAAGGCTCTTCACGGCAATGCCGAGATGTTCGATGTGAGATACTTTCATAATGAAATAAAGTTTTTAGTTTTTATTATTTAGGGTTTACAGACTATTTTCAATCTTCAATCAAATCCTTGCAAAATTACGGTTTTCATTTGAAAATAAAAACTATTCCGTAACATTTTTCACGTATGCGCGCCGATTTATTCATTTCATGAATATTGTTTGGATTTCACGCAAAATTGGCGTATTTTCGCAATCTGTAACCGATTCTGCACGATATGAAACTACTGTACTCCGTAATCCTGACCGTATCGCTCTGCATGGCTGCCCGTGCGCAGAATCTCGCCATCGGCGAACGGACGCCGCCGATGCACCTCAAATACCGTCATTGGGTGAACGGGCATATCCCGCCGGATTGCGAATACGCCTACATCGGGTTCGTGCATTCGGCGAGCATTCCGTGCATAGGCGGAATCGAACATGTCGAGAAAATCATCGCCGGCAACGAAAACATCCGGCTGCTGATTCTGACGAAAGAGCCGGAAGCGAACATGAGCGCGTGGCTGGGACGGCTTGCGGCGGGTCGTTCGGGCGTCGCCTGCGACTGCGAATACTCGTTCCGCAGTTTCGGCGTGAATTATGCACCTTTCGGGGTGATAATCGACAGCAAGAGAAAAGTGGTTTGGTTCGGCAACCCGAAGCAACTGACCGAAGAATACATACTGAAACTGACTAACAACAAGAAGGCAAAATGTCGTTCACGAAAATAGACCATTACGAAAAAGAGTACCGCGACACGCACCATGACAGTGCGCTGAACGTTACCGACGGTGTCGAAGACCAACCGATGGTGAATCCCTATTTCGTCCGCAAGAAACGGCGGACACTTACCACGGACGAATACGTACGGGGGATTCTCGACGGCAACATAACGGTTCTGTCGCAGGCGATAACGCTTATCGAGAGCAACAATCCCGACCACTACGCGCAGGCGCAGGAGATTATCGAACGCTGTCTGCCGCACTCCGGAAAATCGGTCAGGATAGGAATCACGGGCGTGCCCGGGGCGGGCAAATCGACATTTATCGAAGCGATAGGCAACATGGTAACGTCGCTGCACCACAAGTTGGCGGTACTGGCGATAGACCCGAGTTCGGAGCGCAGCGGCGGTTCGATTCTCGGCGACAAGACCCGAATGGAGAGCATTTCGACCAATCCCGATGTATTCATCCGCCCTTCCCCGTCGGCGGGTTCGCTCGGAGGAGTGGCACGCAAGACCCGCGAAACGATAGTGCTGTGCGAGGCTGCGGGGTTCGACGTGATATTCATCGAAACGGTCGGTGTCGGACAGTCGGAAACAGCCGTACACTCGATGGTGGACATGTTCATGCTGTTGCAGATTTCGGGCGCGGGCGACGAATTGCAGGGCATCAAGCGCGGAATCATGGAGATGGCGGACATGATGGTAATCACCAAAGCCGACGGAGAGAACATCCATAAGGCGGGGCTGGCGAAAGTGCAGTTCCAGAACGCATTGCAACTATTCCCGACACCGGAATCCGACTGGCGCGCGAAAGTCTACACATGCTCTTCGACGGCTGGTACGGGATTGGAAGATATATGGAAAGGCGTCGAAGATTATCTCGAACACATACAGCGCAACGGCTATTTCGTGGCGCACCGCAACCAGCAGAACAAGTATTGGATGTACGAGAGCATCAACGAGGCATTGAAAAGCAGTTTCTACCTCGACCCTGAAATCGAATCGCGCATCGGCGAGGTCGAACAGCGGGTACTCGACGCTCGGTTGAGTTCGTTCATCGCGGCGAAGGAGTTGTTGGATATTTATTTCAAGAGATAAGGTCTTTAAGGACTTTTAAGAAAGATTCCGTCATGAAAAAGATAGTCGTATTCAGCGGTGCGGGAGTAAGTGCCGACAGCGGCATACCGACATACAGAAGTGCAGACGGGCTGTGGGCGAATTACCGCATAGAGGATGTCTGCACGCCGGAAGCACTAGCCCGCGACCGCGAGACCGTAATACGGTTCTACAACGAGCGGCGGCGCGAGATGATGTCGAAAGAGCCGAATGCGGGGCATTACGCCATAGCCGGACTGGAACGGCATTTCGATGTGGAGGTCGTAACGCAGAACATCGACAATCTGCACGAACGCGCCGGCTCTACGCGGGTAACGCATCTGCACGGCGAACTCACCAAACTGCGCAGTTCGGCGAATCCCGACCTTATCGTCGCTCTCGACGGTTGGGAGCAGCGTCCGGATGCCTGCGCACCGGACGGCTCGCCGCTGCGACCGCACATAGTGTTTTTCGGAGAAGCAGTACCTATGTTCGACATTGCGACTCGCATAGTCGCATCGGCGGACATACTTATCGTGGTCGGAACGTCGCTGGCGGTCTACCCTGCCGCATCGCTCGTCAATTACGTGCGCGACCGACAGGTGCCGATATATCTGGCAGACCCCGCCGACCCGAAAATCGCATTCGTCCGCAACACCGTAACGCACATAAAAGCCCCCTCGGCAGTCGGAATGCCCGAACTCGCGAAAAGGTTAGTCGAGGAGTATGCAGAATAATTCAGCCCTCTGATTTTAGAATCGGAGGGCTGATGATTTAAGAGATTAAGGTCGTTAAGGACTTTAAGGACTTTAAGGACTTTAAGGACTTTAAGGACTTTAAGGTCGTAAGGTCTTTTGGAAGACAGTCCTATTTCACTGTAAAACGGTAAGTTCCGGAGCCGACGGCGAACTTCGCATAGCCGTCGGTGAAACCCGATGGTTTCAGCGACGGGTCGGACGCCGCAACGGACTCGGCATCAGTAGCCGGAACGAATATCTCGGCGGTCGTATTTGCCGGAATCGTAACGTCGAGCGAAGTCAGCGCGTCGCCCTCGGCATGCCATTCGGCTGCGACCTTGCCGTAAGGCGTAACGGTCGATGCCTTCATCCACTCGAAACCGCCGCCGACGTGAGGGCGCACGGCGATTGTCTTATATCCCGCCGAAGTTTCGCGGATGCCGACGGCACTACGGTAGAGCCAGTCGCCGATAGCACCGTAGGAGTAGTGGTTGAACGAATTCATTCCCTTGATGATAGACCCGTCGGGACGGATGCTGTCCCAACGCTCCCAGATAGTGGTAGCACCTTTGGTTATCGGATAAATCCAACTCGGACACGTCTTTTGGAGCAGCAGGCGGTATGCCACGTCCGAACGTCCGTTATCCGTCAGCACGTTACAGATATACGGAGTTCCGAGAAATCCCGTAGTGATATGGTCGCCGTAGCGTTCGATATTCGCGACGAGACGGTCGAGAGCCTGCGCACGGAGATTTTCGGGCAGCAGGTCGAAATGCAGCGCAAGTACGTATGCGGTCTGGGTATCCGACGAAATCAGACCGTTCGGCGTAACATATTCGTCCAGATATGCCTTGCGAACCTTATGCAGAATATCGGCATAGTAGGCGGCATCGTCGTTTTTGCCGAGCAGTTCAGCAGCACGCCGCAATATATCGACGGAATTGGCGAAGAAGCACTGGGCTACGAGATGCTGGCTCGTAACCGCCGATTTGCCGTCGGGGTCGTTCGGCTTGCTCCAAAAGAGCCAGTCGCCATAGTGAACGCCCGTATTCCACAACCAGCCTCTGTCACGGCTCTCGGAAATCATGTAATCCACCCAAAGTTTCATGCTCGGATACTGCTTTTCGAGTACCGACGCATCGCCGTAAGCCATGTAGTGTTGCCAAGGGATAATCGTAGCCGCGTCCGACCAGCCGGTAGCACCGTTGCGACCCTCGCGGGTAACAGGGAATGTATCGGGAATGATTTTAGGCACACGACCGTCGGAATACTGGTCGGCAGACAAATCGGAGAGCCATTTGCGGAAAAACGAATCGACATTGCCGAGGAACGACGCCGTGCGGAAGAATACCTGTGCGTCGCCCGTCCATCCGAGCCGCTCGTCGCGCTGCGGGCAATCGGTCGGCACGTCCACGAAATTATCGTGGAATCCCCATTCGATATTGCTCTGCAAACGGTTGATGATGTCCATCGACGAGGCGAATTCGCCGCTTTTGCCGAATCCCGAATAGACGACCTCTGCGGTGAAGTCATCGGGATTCAAATCGCCGTCCACGCCATCAACCTTTATATATCGGAATCCGTAAAACGTCATGGTCGGCTCGAACCGCTCCTCGGCATCGCCGCGAAGGATATAGGTACTCGTCGCTTTGGCGCGGCGCAGATTGGTCGTATAGAAATTACCGTTTTGGTCGAGTATTTCGGCATGGTATATACGGACGGTATCGCCCGCTTTTCCGCGCAGACGGGCGGTCTCCCAACCGACGATGTTCTGTCCGAAATCGAGTACTTTCTCGCCCTTCGGAGTAACGATATACTTCACGGGGCGCAGCGAAGCGTGTTTGACGACCGGTTCGTTCTCGGTTGCGACGAGGTTGTCTTTCGCAAAACCGGCAACAGTCGCCTTGCTCGTCCACTGCGGGCAATCGACGGTAGCCCAAGTCTTGTCGGCGAATCGGGCATCCACGGTCTGTCCGTCATAAATGTTGGCGAATACGATTTCGCCGCCCGACTGCAACCACCCGCCGTCGGTGGCGATGACCTCTTTCGTGCCGTCGTAGTATTCGACGTTAATCTGCATCAGCAGGGCGATGTCGTCACCGTATCTGTAACGTTTGCTCGGCGATACGTAGTTCAGTCCTCCTGAGTACCAACCCGCGGAAACCACTGCCCCGACGGCATTGCGACCCGATTCGAGCATATCCGTTACGTCGTAAGCCTGATACTGCAACCGCTTGTTATACGACGTCCACCCAGGAGTAAGGTAGTAATCGCCCACGCGGCGACCGTTGATGTACGCCTCGTAGAGTCCGTGTGCCGTAATGTATGCAGTAGCGCGGGTGATGCGCTTTTTCAGCGTCCGTTCGGTGCGGAAATATACCGGCTTCAACTCTTTCGTCGAGCCAGTTAGCCATTCTGCCTGCCAGTCACCGTGGCGCAGTCCCGTATGCCACGACGACGAAGCGCGTTTGGAGACGTTGCCGTGGTTGTCCCACACGCGCACCGACCAGTCGTAGCGGGAATCGGGAAGCAATACGCCGTCGTATTTCACATTGGTCGAGTTGTCGGAACCGACCTTCCCGCTTTGCCACACAAGGTGTCCGTTGCGGCGCACGGTAACCTCATAGGCTGTCTGTACGGTATTTTTCGCAGGAGATTCGATAATCCAACTCAATGTCGGAGCGTTTTCGGGCGATATGCCCCTCGGCGCATCGAGCCTGTCGGTGCGCAGCGACGTAACGGCGACCTGAGCGGACAGAATCGACGGAAACAGCAATGCCGACACAATCAAAAGTCTTTTCATAAGTTTTTTGGTTTTAAGGTTTCGTTTCATGTTACAATATTACTCAAAAATACGGCTTGCCGCTATACTTTTTTGACATAATACTGTCGGATTTTGACGGGAAACTTTAAGGTCTTTAAAGTCCTTAATGACCTTAAAGTCTTTAAGGAGAGAGTGGGCAAAAACAAAAAGAGGTCTCATTACGATACCTCTTTTTCATATCGTGTTGGTTTCCAACACTATTTGTCGGGGAGACTGGATTCGAACCAGCGACCTCCAACTCCCGAAGCTGGCGCGCTAACCGGACTGCGCTACACCCCGAACTGTTTTTGCGGTGCAAATATAATATTTATTTCGTTACGTTGTATCAAAAAAATGCAGATTCGGCGAAACGAACCTGCATTTCATTCGATAGGACACCTATTATTTCCGTACGACGACCTTTACGTCTATCGCCTGTTCGCCTTTCGCTCCGTTACCGATTTCGAACTCGACAGCCTGTCCCTCGTCCAATGATTTGAAACCGTCCTTAGCGATTCCCGTGAAGTGTACGAAGATTTCCTTGCCGTCGTCTCCGATAATGAATCCGTAGCCCTTCTTGCTATCGAACCATTTTACTTTGCCATTCATAAAAAATAGGATTTAATAAATTAGTATAACAAATGTAAGCAAAAAGTTTTTGATAACCAAATAAAAAGACGATTTTTTACATCGCCGGAAACGAAGTTGCGGCAGTGGCATGAAGAAATATTGCCGATAAAAAACGCCAAAAAGTTTGGAATTATACTTTTTTTGTCTACCTTTGCAGTCGCAAAACGATTCGGGGTGTAGCGCAGCCCGGTTAGCGCATCTGCTTTGGGAGCAGAGGGTCCCAGGTTCGAATCCTGGTACCCCGACCAAAAAATCCGTTGTCAAATCGGCAACGGATTTTTCGTTTTTTTAAGGTCGTTAAAGTCATTAACGACTTTAAGGTCTTTAAGGAACAGAGCCATATATCTATCAGATCCTTCGCTGCGCTCAGGATGACGAAGAGGAAGATATTCGGGATGAAGACTACTATATTTTTTGTGTTTTATACTTGGCATAGAACCAGCGTATCAAGTCGCTACCTGATTCTTCGTATGCGTCCAGTTCTTCCTCTAACGCCTCTGCCTTGTCAATAACGCATCCGAATATTTCTCTCTGTTCTTCGGTCATTGTATCATGAAAGTACTCATCTCGCTCGTAGTACTTTATCATCTCAATCTCTTCTTTCGACAATTCAATCTTTCTCATAAATTATAAATATAGTTATTTAATTCATAAATATATCGTATATCCGGACATCAATTTATCATGGTTTCCATCTAAAAAAATACGACATCTTATATTATCGCTATCGATCCGACTTCACGGCATTGCATCGGCGGCACAGCATCTGACAATTATCGGCAGTAGTCGTGCCGCCTTTACTCCAAGCCAATATATGGTCGCCCTCCATCTCGTCTATCTCAAAACGGCAACCGCACTTCGTACAAATGCCACACTGACGTTCATAGGCTTCCCGTTTCATCTTGTCGGTAAATGCCCGAATACTCAAACATCGTTCATCCCCGCCAAGCACATAGCCATATATGCCCCGTTTGTTAGTAACATCTTCATCCTGCATAAGCCGCACTATTTCCGTTTCGAGAGTTGTGCTGTCGAAACGTTCGTCTTTGTGTCTGTTGTACAATTCGCCCCACTCGATACCTTTCATCTCCTTGCGATAGTGCGGAAACAACACTTTCACCCAGTTTATCACCTGCTGAAAATATAGCCACAATTCATTGGCGTTGCTGTCGTGCATGTGCGAAGCCATATATCCCTCCACTTTTCCACCTGAAATCCACTTTATCGCGGTTTCGAGATACTCCTGACGGTTGGCTGCACCTTTGAGATAATCGCCAGCCATACCTTGTGCCGCGCAGTTGTTCTTGCTGAAATAACGCTTTGCGTCCGACACCCACTCTCCCGCATAAACCGCATTGCGCAACTCCTGCTCCGTAAGTTTTTCGCCCGCAATGTTTATAGTTCTGAACCATTCGAGTTTCTCGCTGTCGGTGCCGCTGCAAATATAAACCGTCAGCGGATAATTCAATATGCGCTCCTGCTCGTCGGATTGCAGGTTGTGAAAATACCGCATCCCGAACGAAAAAACATTAGTTACATACTGGCATATACTGATTGTACGCTGCTGCCCGTCGATAACCTCGTATGTCCCGTCATCACACACAGCCCAGTACATAACATTGAGCGGAAAATACTTTACGACCGTATCGATTACCGCATTGCGTTGCTTGTCCTTGTAAACAAACTCGCGCTGGTATTTCGGGCGTATATTAAGACGACCGCCATAGCCCACGACTCCTTCATTGTCGTTGTCCGCATAACCCTCGGCAAGTTGCCGGATTGTTATTTCGTGAAGTTCCACTTTCATCTGTTTATATTTTTAATCTCCGTATCAAGACACGTGCATACGTAACTTTGCCGTTTATCATTCCCTCTTTGTTTTTTATCATACCGGGAATCGCAGTCGTCGAATAAGAATTCGCGCATATTTGCTCTTGCCGTTCACGGTTGTATCTTTCGGATTGTTCATCAGTCCGCCTATCGGCATCGACGGACGAGTATTCTGAAATAAGGCTGCGTTTTGCCCCCCCCCACTAAATTGCTATATACCAAATCTTTACCATCAGCACCTCGTCTAAATTCTACAATTTCGAACTGTTCCGGATTGTATTTGTCGAGAAATGTTATCGGCACACCCATTACACCGTAGTAATCGCACGGAATATCGGCAACCTTGTCTACATTTATCGCATCGTAATTATCATATTTCGGATATTCCTTCGGATTGTAGTTTTTGTATAATATCAACTCCTCGTGGCGTTTATCATGGTCAAGATTAGTAAACCAACAACAATTCCTAAATTTGACTAAACCAGTAGCAATATCATACACGCCTTGTGCATATTCACGTACACCGTCAGATTTTACTCCAAAATAAGCATTGCCACCTCTAAACCCATATCCCAGCCATATTTTATTCTGTTTTATCAATGGGAATACCTCTTTATATGTTATTGCATTCTGATTGCCAATAATTACAAACTTTTTATCGTACTTTATAAGTTGCGCGACATACTCGCGGAACAAAGAGAACGGAGGATTGGTAACAACTACATCAGCCTGTTTAAGAAGGTCAATACATTCGCAACTGCGGAAATCACCAGCACTATATGTACCATCACCATTTAATTGCTTATAAGGAATACGATTGAAATCCGTCAATTCATTACACTCGAAACTGCCGTCGAAATCGGAATAAATAGAGTGATTTACCGATGTACCCTGACTGAACAAATCTGGATTGTCGTTCATATAACATGTAGCAATCAGCCTTTTAAGTCCAAGCCGTTGAAAATTGAGTGCAAAATAACGGAAAAAGTTACTTATTCGCGGATCATCGCAATTACACAATATCGTTTTTCCGACAAAATGTTTTGTATAATGAATTAACTCGTTTTCTATATCAGACAATTGAGTATAGAATTCATCATTCTTGGCTTTGGATGCCCTGTGAAGAGTTGAATTTGCCATAGTTTGGTTGGATTACGACTAAATCCCTACCCTACAAGCAATGAAAAAGCGTGAAACTGTTCGTTATTACTTATATTCTGCGGATGGCTCTGGTAAACCTTGCTATACAATAAGTACAAACAGCCCACGCCAATAGGCGTGAACTTTCAAAACTCATTCCTGTATAGAATTAAAATTTACCAGATTTTACCGCAGAAGGAATAAGGACTAAAAGTCCGTTAATAATATGTTATTTTACAATATATCTGTTTTGTATATAATTATTTAAGGTTATATATCTATTATCGTTTTCAGAATCTATTTCTGGAATTTCATGGTGTAGTTCCTCAACCAGCGTAGGGCAAATGGCGGGAGGACGAGGCAGAACGGAATGAAAATCTTGTTCCACCAGTCGGGAACCACGCAGCGGCGTCCTTTCCACATCGCTTTAAGTCCCCGGCGGGCGCACGACTGCGGCGACATCAATGCACCTATGCGCAAGCCTATACCCTGCCAACGTTTGGTAAGACCGTAGAGGTCGGTCGCAATGCCTGCCGGACACACTGCCGTAACACGGACACCCTTATCGCGCACCTCCTTGGAGAATGCGACCGAAAAACTTTTCAGGTAAGCCTTGCTTGCGCTATACAGCGACAATCCCGGGAAAGGCATCCAAATCGAGAATGACGACATATTGAGGATATGTCCGCCGCCGCGCGTCGCCATATCGGCGGCAAACAGACGACACAGCAGAGTATTGGTGATGTCGTGAAGCAGGATGGTTTTCTTTATCCGCTCGTTCGGCGTATTACAGATGTCGCAAAACGAGAATATGCCCGCATTATTGATAAGCACGTCTATTACGAAGCCCTGAGATTTCGTCCACTCGAACAACTCCTCGGCAGCATCGAGTGTCGCCAAATCGCGTGCAGCGACAGCGACCGAAACGCCGAACCGCGATTCGATGTCGGATGCGACCTCGCGCAAAAGGGATTCGGTCTGGCTGACGATTACCAGATTGTAGCCCAATTCAGCCAACTGCTCGGCATAACAGCGTCCGATACCCGTAGAAGCACCCGTAACGAGTGCCGTCTTCGAACCTTTTGCAACCTCACCGCGTTTCATCAGTCTACTTGATTTTCTTCAACTCCTTCCACAACTTGTCCGGAATCTCGCCCGCGCAATTATGGCAGCACTGCATATCGACCGAATACATTCGCGCGATGCAGTAGTCGCGGTGGTCGCAGCCGGAGCGGGTGGAGGCATCGCCCTCTTTGAGTTTATTGACGAACGCAGGGTCATTGACGAGCGCACGAGCCATCTGCACCATTTCGAAACCCGCGTCGAGAACCTTCTCGATACCCTCGCGCGAAACCAGTCCGCCGACATAAACGAGCGGGCATTTCAGTTCGGCACGGAATTTCTTGGCATTTTCGAGGAAGAAGCACTCCTCGAAATCGTACTGCTTAATCATCCAGTCGCCGAACAGATTCACGACGATTTTCTGCGGCAGCGATGGCCACCACGGCATATAGTAACTCATGGTCTTGGTCGGGATGCGACCGCGCATGACAGCCATAGGCGCTTTCGACACGAAACCGGATGTAAGCACAATGCCGTCCACGCCGAATTTTTCAATCTCCTTGGCGATTTCGATGGATTCGGGAATCTCGATTCCGCCCTTGAAACTGTCCTCCATATTGTGTTTCACCAGCACAGCCATACCGCACTTTTCAGCCGCTTCGCGCACCTCTTCGAGGCACATCTTCATGAAGCGCATACGGTTTTCAAGCGAACCGCCGAACTCGTCGCGGCGGTGGTTGGTATAAGGCGAGAGGAACTGCGAAATCAGATAACCGTGTCCGGCATGAACCTCGACGCTGTCGAAGCCCGCTTCGTGAGCCGTAATCACAGCCTTGCCGAAATCCTTGGCGAACTCCGTACATTCGCTGCGGCGCATACCGCGGACGAAAGTAGGAGAATAGAGGTTGAAACCGGTAGATGCTCCGACCGGAAAACAACCCGCCGTGAACCAGTGCGTCATATTGCCGCAGTGTCCTATCTGGATGCCTGCGGCAGCACCCTCGGCATGGATAGCGTCGGTGATGTCTTTGAGAGCCGGAACAATCTCGTCGCGCAGCCACAACTGCGAATTGAACGATATGCCGCTGCGGTTCACCGAAGCGTAAGCCAGCGTGGTCATGCCGATGCCGCCGCGGGCGACGCTGACATGGTAGTCCTTCAACTTCTGGGTAGGTCCGAAATCCTTGCCCATCGACTCGAACGCCGCCGAACGGATAGTGCGGTTACGCAGCGTAACGTTTCCCAGTTTGTAGGGGGTGAAGAGTTTCGACCCCTCCAACGATTTTTTCTCCTCCATAATGCGGATATGCTAATATATGAACGGTATCATTCTTTTGCGGTGCAGCGAGCGGAACTCGTCGCCGAACTCCTTTTCGTAACGCTTGTAGAGCGAATTGGCGCGAGGTGCGAGGTTGGCGAAGGTCCACCATGCGAACACCACGCCCGAAAGCGACCACGAAGCGACGGCGAAACCCACCCATTCGGTAAATTCGCCGAAGTAGTTGGCAGACGACACGTAGCGGAACATTCCCCCGCGCGGGATATAGTGTTTGGTATCGCCCGGCTTGCGGAGATTGCGGATGATGCTGTCGGATTGCAGGTTGATGAAGAATCCGGCGAAGAAAATCGCCGCACCTATATAAATATAAGGTTTCGAGAACCAGTCATCATAATAGCCCTGCTGCGGCGCGAGATAGAATATCCATCCGCCCTGCATCAGCGCGTTAAGCGTATTGAAAAGCATTCCCATGGCGACGATTCCGAACGGCATCTTGGAGTTGCCGCGCATAAGCATCGGGAATATGAACGAACGCTGGAAATAGTGGGTCTGGAAAATCAGGAACAGTGCCAGCGGAGCAGCCTCGAAACGCACATCGGAGCAAGCCCACAACACACACATGGCGATAAATACGGGCGACTCCATCAGCACCCAGCCGATTTTGTTTGGCACGGGAAAACCGAACTTAGGGTTGAACAGATAGCCGTATCCGGCTTCGACGAAATAGAGTGCGACGAATACCGCGAGCGCGATAATCGACATAACCGCCAGAAAAATATGGAAAGTTTCGAGGGTCAGCATAATGGGTTACTTAATATAAATATCATGCAAATATACGAATAAGCGGGTGGAATGCCAAATTTATTTGGATATTCCCGAGCGAGAGTATATAAGACGAGGTCAAAGATATGAAAAATAATCCCGCTTCGACACCAGATGGCAGAAAAAAGCGACTTTATGCGACGCATGAACCGTCGTAAAAGTCGCGAATCAATGAAAAATATCAGAGTCCTTAAAGTCTTTAAGGACTTTAAGGTCGTCAGGGAATCGCAATAATCAGACGTTGAAGAGGAAGTGCATGATGTCGCCGTCCTGAACCACGTACTCTTTGCCCTCGACGCCGATTTTGCCGACGTCGCGGCACGCCTTTTCCGAACCCAAGGCGACATAATCGGCATATTTGATGACCTCGGCGCGGATGAATCCCTTTTCGAAATCGGTATGGATGATACCAGCCGTCTGCGGAGCCTTCATGCCGCGGACATACGTCCATGCGCGCGACTCGTCGGGACCCGTCGTGAAGAACGTTTCGAGGTTCAGAAGTTTGTATGCCGACTTGATAAGGCGATTCACGCCCGACTCTTCGAGACCCATATCGTCGAGGAACATCTTGCGCTCCTCGTAACTCTCCAACTCCGCTATATCCGCTTCGGTAGCCGCTGCGACGATAAGCATCTCGGCATTCTCGCCGGCAATGGCAGCCTTGACAGCCTCGGTATAGGCATTGCCCGTAACCGCGCTCTTTTCATCGACGTTGCAGACGTAAAGCACCGGTTTGTCGGTAAGCAGATTGAGGTCGCTGACGATTTTGCGCTCCTCCTTGTCGAGTTCGACGGTACGCGCACTCAAACCCTGTTCCAGAGCCTCCTTGTAGCGCACGAGAATCTCGTACTGACGCTTCGCAATCTTGTCGCCGCCCGTCTGAGCCTGCTTGGCGACCTTAGCGATACGGTTTTCGACCGTTTCTAGGTCTTTCAACTGCAATTCCGTATCGATTACGCCCTTGTCGCGAACCGGGTCTACTGAGCCGTCCACGTGGGTGATGTTGCCGTCCTCGAAGCAGCGCAATACATGGATGATAGCGTTGGTATTGCGGATATTCGCAAGGAACTTGTTGCCAAGACCCTCGCCCTTCGACGCGCCCTTGACAAGACCCGCGATGTCCACAATCTCGATTGTCGTCGGAACAACACGTTTCGGGTTATCGATTTCGGCGAGTTTCACAAGCCGTTCATCAGGAACGGTTATGACACCGACATTGGGTTCTATCGTACAGAACGGGAAATTAGCCGACTGCGCCTTCGCATTCGACAGACAGTTGAAAAGCGTCGATTTTCCGACATTCGGAAGTCCGACTATGCCACATTGTAAAGCCATATCTGAATTATAGTATTATCAATTTATTTTATCTCCTCGCCGAAAAGCGTCGCCGACGAAGAACCGGTTATGCGGACACGCACGTAATCGCCCGCCTTGTGGTCGCCGCGGTCGAAAACGACCATCTTGTTCTGCGACGTTCTGCCGCACAACTGCTCGGGACTGCGTTTGGATTCGCCCTCGACGAGAATAATAAATTCCTTGCCGACATCGCGTCTGTTGCTCTCTATGGAGAGTTCGTTCTGCAAAGCGATTATCTCGTTCAGGCGGCGTCCCTTCACCTCGTCCGGCACGTCGTCGGTGAAATGACGGGCGGAGAATGTGTTCGGACGCTCGGAATACTTGAACATGTATGCCGATTCGTATCCTACCTCGCGCATCAGAGAGAGCGTTTGGAGGTGGTCCTCCTCCGTTTCGCCGCAGAAACCGGCGATAAGGTCTGTCGTAATCGCGCAATCGGGCATGTAACGGCGGATAGCCGCAATGCGGTCGAGATACCACTCGCGGGTATATTTGCGGTTCATGCGTTCGAGAACTACGCTCGAACCCGACTGGGCAGGCAGGTGAATAGCCTTGCAGATATTATCGTAACGCGACATGACTTCGAGCAGACGGTCGCTCATATCCTTCGGGTGCGACGTCGCGAAACGGACGCGCAGCAGCGGCGAAATCTCGGCGACACGGCTCATAAGTTCGGGAAATCCGACCTCGCCGAAGCGATAGGAATTGACATTCTGTCCGAGCAGCGTAACTTCGCGATAGCCGTTGTCGAAAAGGCTTTTCGCCTCGGCGACGATGGTTTCGGGGTCGCGGCTGCGCTCGATGCCACGAGTATAAGGCACGACGCAGTATGCGCAATAGTTGTTGCAGCCGCGCATGATGGCGATGAATGCACTCACGCCGTTTCTGTCAAGTCGCACTGGGGTGATTTCGGCGTATGTCTCCTCCTTGGAGAGCATCACGTTGATGCCCTTTCCGCCGCTCTCCGCCTCGCGGACGAGCCGCGGCAAATCGCGGTAGGAATCGGGACCAGCCACGACGTCTACCCCGCCGTCCTCGATGAGTTTCTCTTTCAGACGCTCCGCCATACAGCCGATGATGCCGACAACGAGCGACGGACGGGCTTTGCGGTAACGGCGCATATCGTTGAGACGCCCCCAGATACGCTGTTCGGCGTTATCGCGGATGGAGCATGTGTTTATAAGTATGACGTCCGCTTCGGATATGTCGGCAGTATAGACGTATCCTTCGTCCTGCATGATGGAGACGACGATTTCGCTGTCGCCCGCATTCATCTGGCAGCCGTAGGTCTCGATGAAAAGGCGTTTGCCGACACCCTGCAACGGGCGTAATCCGTTTTCGGTAAACATAAATTACATATTTTGAATTTCGGTCTTCTCCGGCAGCGGCTTGAAGCCCTCGCCGAAGGTATCGTAGGCGTCGGTAACAACGAGGAACGCCCGCGGGTCGCACTCCTTGATTACGCGCTGCACGAGCGGCACCTCCTTGCGCGACACGACGAGGAAAATCATCTCCTTGTCGTCCCGTGTATACATTCCGCTCGCCTTGATGTAGGTTGCGCTGCGGTCGAGGTTTTTCAGAATGAATTCGCGCAACTCCTCGTTGTGCTTGTCGGAGATGATGAAAAGCAGTTTGTCGTAGGACGCACCGTCGAGGACGTATGCCAGCACGCGCGACGCGACATAAATCGAGATGAGCGAATAGAACGAGAGCATCCAGCCCGACGCATCGGGTTCGCCAGTTCCGACACCGAATCCGATGACAACAAGTCCCGACAGAACGACCGTCGAGTCGGCGATAAGGACGGCATTGGAAAACTTGATATGACAATACTTTTGGAGAATCATGGCGACGATGTCCGTTCCGCCCGTAGTCGCCTGCTGGCGCACGACGAGACCGACGCCGAGACCGATTATCACCGCACCGACGATGGATGTCAGCATCAGATGTTCGGACAGGTCGAGCGTTCCGCCGAGAATCTGCGACGGGTCGAGACTGTGCAGAGCCTCCTCGTTCGGATAGGCAAGGCGCGACATGATGTTCATCGCGCCGGGTGTATACATGGCGGCGATAATCGTCCGCGCACCGAAATGTCCGCCGAAAAGGATGATGGCGATAATCATCAGCGGAATGTCGAACATGTAGCCGAAAGTTCCGACCTGAACGGACGGGAAAATATTGTGCAGGACGATGCTCGCGCCGTAAACGCCGCCCGGAACGATGTTATACGGATTGATGAAGAAAACATATCCTGCGGCGAGGATGGTGCATCCGACGAAAATCATCGCCCATGAAAACCACCATCGCAAAGAGAAAATCTGGTCCGTAAATTTTTTCAAGTCCATACCGCAACTAATTTTTATGATACCGCATCCTATTATTTTATTAAATAAAGCGGTTTGCAAAGATAATATAATCCGTCGTAACTTTTGCCTCGGCGAAACTTTTTTTTGAGAATAAACGGTTCTCGGCGTTTTTTTACTATATTTGCCCACGAATACGCACAAAACAAGGGTTATGGTAATAACATATTATTGCGTTGTAACTATGTTTCTGATAGCATATTTGCTGGGGTCCGTTCCGAGTGCGGTATGGATTGGCAAGCGTTATTACGGAGTCGATATCCGCGAACACGGCAGCAAAAATGCAGGAACGACCAACATGCTTCGCGTACTCGGCAAACGCGCCGCTCTGCCGGTATTCGCAATAGACTTCATCAAAGGATTCGTCGCGGTCAGCATAATGTCGCTGATGCAGTATGACGACAACATCTCGCCGATTTGGCTAATCAATCTCAAAATCATAGCCGTCTTCATCGCGGTACTCGGACACATATTCCCGATTTTCGCCAATTTCAAGGGCGGCAAGGGAGTTGCTACGCTGATAGGCGCGGTAACGGGAATCCAGCCGAACATAGCACTGTTCTGCTTCGTCGTATGGGTTCTGGTCGTGATGATTTCGCACTACGTGTCGCTGGCATCGATTGTCGCGGGATGCTGTTTCCCGATTTTCGTAACGATATTCTCGGGCAGCATCTACCGCCGCTACGGCGATACCTCGGTATCGTTCATCATATTCTCGATAGTCGTCGCAGTAATGCTGATATGGACGCACCGAAAGAACATCGAACGGCTGCGCGACGGAACGGAATCCAAAACCTTCATCTGGAAACAGAGAAAGCATAACGGTAAAACAACCGAAAAGAACTAACATCCGGTTATCGGACAAAACAAAACTTTCAGAAGCATGTTAGAACAAAACTTGATTAAAATGTTCGAAAAGAGTTTTCGCGACAATCGCGAAATGTCGGCTCTGACGGACTACTTTACGGGAGAAACCTACTCGTACTACGGATTGGCGAAAGAGATAGCCAAAATCCATATCATATTCGACGAAGCGGGCATCAAGCCGAAGGACAAAATCGCGCTCGTCGGACGCAACACCCCGCGCTGGTGCATCGTGTATCTCGCAACAATCACATACGGTGCGGTAATCGTGCCGATATTGCAGGACTTCCCGCCGACGGACATATCGCATATCGTGAACCACTCCGAAAGCCGGCTGCTCTTCCTCACCGATTCGTACTGGGACAGTCTCGAAGAGAGCGACATGCCGAACATAGAGGCGGTTCTTTCGCTCACCGACTACCATGTCGTCTTCGAGCGCAGCGGAAAGCAACTGACAAAATGCGTGAACAGCATGACGGAGAACTACCGCAAGCGTTATCCTCACGGATTCACGGTAGACAATATCAGTTATCGCGACGTGCCGAACGACCAGTTGATACTGCTCAACTACACCTCTGGAACGACGGGTTACTCCAAGGGCGTAATGCTGACGGTGAACAACCTTACGGGAAATCTCGTGTTCCTGCAACCGATGTCGTACAAGAACGGAGAGCGGTATTTCCGCAAAGGCAACCGCACGCTCTCCTTCCTTCCGCTGGCACACGCCTACGGATGTACGGTAGATTTCCTGCTGCCGCTGTCGGTAGGCGGTCATATCACGCTGCTCGGCAAGATTCCTTCGCCGAAGATTCTTATCGAGGCATTGCAGAACGTACGTCCGAGCGTAGTCGTATCGGTGCCTCTGATTCTCGAAAAGGTATACCGCAAACAGATTATGCCGATGCTCGACAAAGGTCCGTTGAGCATTGCGATGAGGGTGCCTTTGCTCAACACCGCCATCTATTCGACCATAAAGAACAAACTTATCGAATCGTTCGGCGGCAACCTGATACTCTTCATCGTCGGCGGTGCGCCTATGAATCAGGAGACCGAAGCGTTCCTGCGCAAGATACACTTCCCGCTTTCGGTCGGCTACGGAATGACCGAGTGCGCCCCGCTAATCAGTTTCACCGAAGACCCTACCGAATTCAAGGGCGGTTCGTGCGGAAAGTATGCCAAATGTACGCTCAACGTGCGCATCGACTCGCCTGACCCGCAAAACGTTCCGGGTGAGATTCTCGTCAAGGGCGAACACGTCATGCTCGGATACTACAAAAACGAGAAAGACACCAAAGCGGTGCTGGAAAAGGACGGATGGCTGCACACAGGCGACATGGGAACGATGGACGAGGACGGCACTCTTTACATCAAGGGTCGCTGCAAGACCATGATTCTTACCGGTACGGGACAGAACATCTATCCGGAGCAAATCGAAGACCGTCTGAACAACATGCCTCTCGTACTCGAATCGCTCGTACTCGAACACAACGGCAAACTCCACGGACTCGTGGTACCGGATTTCGAGCAGTGCGAGAAAGCGGGCATAGACAAGGCGACGCTCGAAAAGACTATGGACGACAACCTCAAACTGCTCAACGAGCAGGTTGCGGCATACGAACGTCTGGTATCGCTGACAATCTACCCTAACGAGTTCGAGAAGACGCCGAAACGAAGTATCAAGCGTTATCTATACGATATTTCCAAACTCGGGAAGTGCTAAATAGACTTCGCACCGAATATACTGCGGGGCGGCTGAATCGATTCAGCCGCCCCGTTTCGTCGACGGAAGTCGAAGATTCGGGAAAAAACATTACATTTGTAAAAATTTAGCAGCCGGATGAAACAAAAAGCGGTCATAAGAAAACAGGCGATAGGCGAAAATCTGATATACTGGGCGGTGTGGCTGGTAGTATATCTCATACCTATCATGAATGCGAAACTGATGTCGGAACTGCACGTAGATTTCGGCAAGGTGCTGACGGCATGGATAAAAATCACGCCGTTTTTCCTGCTGTTCCTGATACACAATCAGTTTCTTGCAAAACTGCTCATCAAGAAAAAGCGGCACATCATAACGTATCTGCTGTCGAGTTTCGTTCTGGTCAGCATCACGTTCGCACTGATAGACGTCTACGAACGCTCGCAACTCGCAATCGCCATATCCGGAATCGACACGACGAACCTTATCGAATCGCGGCACGCCGCATTGACCGACCTCGAATGGTACTGGAACATACTGTTAGGAATATTCATGTTCGGCGCGAATCTGGGAATCAAGATGCTCTACAAGTCGATGCAGGACGACGAGGACATGGAGATACTGAAACGGCAGACGATTCAGGCGGAGATGTACTATCTGAAATACCAGATAAACCCGCACTTCTTCATGAACACGCTGAACAACATACACGCATTGATAGACATCGACACCGAGATAGCCAAACAGTGCGTAATCGAACTATCGAACATGATGCGGTATGTCGTCTACGACTCGGGGGCGGAGGGAATATCGATGAAAAAGGACATGATATTCATCGAGAACTATATCGAACTGATGCGCATACGCTATTCGCAGGAGGTCGAGATAAAGTTCGACTATCCGAAAGACCTGTCGAACAAGATAGTCATTCCGCCGTTGATTTTCATAGTGTTCGTGGAGAACGCCTTCAAGCACGGAATCAGTTACAACAAACCGTCGTACATACATATCGACATCCGCTATGACGGGCGCAAGGTAACGGCGAAATTCGAGAACTCGGTTCACGAGGCGAAGCGCACACGGCAGACCGGAATCGGACTCGAAAACGTCCGCAAACGGCTCGAACTGATATACGGCAACCGTTTCGAACTGAACATAGACGACTCCTCGGAGGACAAATACTGCGTAACCATCACAATACCGACCATTGAAAATGATAAGATGCTTGGCAATTGACGACGAACCGCTGGCACTGCGTCAGATAACCGGTTATATCGAGAAAATACCGTTTCTCGAACTCGCGCGCACGTTCAACAGTGCCGTGCAGGCACAACAGTATCTGCTCGGCGAGAAAGTGGATTTGATTTTCGTGGACATAAACATGCCCGACCTCAACGGAGTAGATTTCGTGCGCTCGCTCGAATCGCCGCCGATGATAATATTCACGACGGCATACTCGGAATACGCCATAGAAGGGTTCAAACTCGATGCGATAGACTATCTGTTGAAACCGTTCGGATTCAAGGAGTTCTCTCGTTCGGTGAACAAGGCGAACTCGCTCTACGAACTGCTGAACATGAAGAATGCCGCTGCCGAAAGCCGCGCGGAGGCGGAGGAAAGCGAATCGTCGTCGGACAAAGAGTATATTTCGGTACGCGCCGACTACAAGACCTCATTGATAAAGATAAGCAATATCGTATATCTCGAAAGCGAAGGCGAATATGTCAGGATGAATCTGAACGACGGCACGAAAGTGGTTACGCTGTTCCGGTTGAAGAATATGGAGAGTTCGCTGCCGTCCGACACGTTCATGCGGGTACACCGTTCGTACATAGTCAATCTGAAATGTATCACGGGCTACACGAAAGGACGTATATTCCTCGAAAACGACGACTACGTGCCTATCGGCGAAAACTACAAGGAGGCGTTCCTAAAATACATCGGGAACAAGTTCTAAAATCGGGGAAATTCGCCCAGCGCACGGTATTCGCCGCCTTCGCATTCGTAGCAGAAATGGGTGATTCCGTTTGTAAGGACGACATATCTCGCGCCGACGACCGAATTATAGCGCACCGCCTGTGCGAAGACATCGGCATCGATTCTGACGTCGGGAGCCTTGCACTCGACGAGCATCAGCGGACGGGCGGAGGCATCGACAGCCACGATGTCGGCACGCTGCGACATGCCGTTGAGCGACACCGGATACTCCTGCACGAGCGAAGTCGCGGGAATATTGCAGTGGGACACGAGAAATCCTATCGCATATCGCCGCACACGCTCTTCGGGAGTCAGCAGCAGATACTTTCCGCGCAGCGAGTCCCATACATACGTCGCGTCGCCGATTCGCTTGACGCGCATCTTTACGGCAGGGAAATTAAGATTCGTGCGATTTGACATGTCGGTTTTCGAGAAAAATTGATAACTTTGTAACGAATACAAAGATACGAATAAGCCGAATACAAAAGCAAACTTGTTTGCAATTTTGTTGAGGCGGAGTATCTAAAACGAAGTTAAAGATACGAATAAGCGAGGGCAGAAGCAAATTTTAATTTGATTATGCCGAGCGGAAGTATCTAAAATGAAATTAAAGATACGAATAAGCGAGGGCAAAGAAAAACTTATTTTGATTTTGCCTACACGAAACTATTTTGAGTTATGAGATTTACAGCGATTATCCTATCGATATTGTGTGCCGTGCAGGTTTCGGCGCAAGTCAGATACTCGTTCGACGGCGACAAGCCCGTAAACACCGAACCGACGCGTCGCGAGATATTGCCGTACAACAAAGTCAGAGTCATCGCCGGCGATAACGACAAATACGCTTACATAGCGATGCCGACGGCTTGGAACTGTACGAAAGCCGACGGACGCACCGAGTACTCGTCGTCGTTCTCTATGCCGCTTTCGTGGCTGAACCGCCAGATAATCCTGCGTATCGGCTACTCGTCGGCAGCATTCGAGGTCGAAGTAAACAGCAAAAAAGTCGGTTACTCGCCCGACGGAATGACCGCAACCGAATTCAACATAACGAAATATGCCCACGACGGCAGCAACAAGATAGCGATAATCCAGCACGACGATGCACGGGCGAACGAGATTTACAAAGGCGTCAAATCGGGAATATCCGACATCAAGATAATATGCCAGCCGACCATACGGGTTCGCGACATCATTTGCGACACCCGTCTTAACGACGATGGCGACGGAATCGCCGAATTCGGAATAGCCGTCAAATGCGACGCACTCAATCCGAAACGCACCAAACTCAATTATACGCTTTGTCTGCGCGACACAGTGATACTCGCCGAAGGGAATCGGGAACTGGAACTCGACATGCGGCGCGAAGATACGGTACGGTTTGCCGTCCGCATTCCGAAGCAGGCTTTATGGAGTGCCGGCAATCCCGAAATGCTACGACTCGACATCATCAACCGCATCGACGGTCGCATAGCCGAGTGCATAAGTCGTGAAATCGGCGCAAGGTCGATAGACGTAAACGGAAACGCGATGTACGTAAACGGCAGAATAGTAAAACTGTATCTCGCCGAATATTGCGCCGCAACCGAAATCGGGAATATTGCCGCCAGCGGCTACAACGGCATAATCGTCAGCAGCGACAAAGCATCCGAGTCGCTTCTCGACGAGTGCGACAGACGCGGAATCTACGTAATGGCGGCAAGTGCAACCGACACTTCGGCTGCGGGAGCATCCATCCGTCGCGGCGGCAATCCGAGCAACGAACCGGCTTGGCGCGACACCTATATTCTGCGCAACGAAAAGAACTACCATACGATGAAATCGCATCCGTCGGTTATCGGCTACATCATCGGAAAAGGCGGCACGACAGGCATCAACGTATATGAATCATACCTTCGCATGAAGTCGCTCGAAAACCGCTTACCCATTCTGTATGAGGGAGCAAACGGCGAATGGTGTACAGACAAAGTAAAAATCAGATAAATTTTTCTCAAAAAAATTTGCAGAAAAGAAGTTTTATACCTACCTTTGCATCCGCAAAGAACGGGATAGTTCGATGCAAATGCCTCTTTAGCTCAGTTGGTAGAGCACGACACTCTTAATGTTGGGGTCCAGGGTTCGAGCCCCTGAGGGGGTACAAAAGCAAGCCGAGACAATCGGCAAAATTAAGCAAAGTCTTGAAATCCATATGATTTCAAGACTTTTTCTTTTTATCCTACCGGCACGAACAGCCATTTGGAAGCAATTTTCACGTGGCTTATTCGTGGGACTTTCAGAAGTGCGTTTTTTCTCCCACGATTTGTCGTTCTTTTCATTGATTGTCATCATTTTGCATCGACGTATTTCGGGTACTGAAAACTAATTTTACACCTATTAAAATCATTGAATTTATGGGAGCAGAAAAACGCAGTACGTTAAACGTATTATTCATCATCAAAAAATCGAAACTGTTGAAAAACGGCGAAGCACCTATCTGTATGCGTATCACTGTGAACAAACAGATTGCAGAAGTAGCCGTCAAACGCAGCATTCCGGTCGATCTGTGGAACCAGAAAAAAGAGTGCTCGAAAGGCAAAGACCGTGTGGCGATAGAATTAAATCGTTACATCAATACGATTCGAGCAAAAGTTCTGCAAATACATCGCGAATTAGAGATCGACGGCAAAACAATTACCGCGAGTGTAATCAGAGATTGCTATTACGGTCGAGACAAGACCGAGCGAAGTTTGTTGAACGTATATGCCGAACATAATGAAAAGTGCCGAGCACTAATCGGGAAAGAGTATACGAAATCTACTATTCTAAAATTCGACAACGCAATAAACAGATTGAGAGAATTTATAAAATGTTGGTATGGCAAAGATGACGTTTCATTAGATGAGTTGGACGGACAATTTATCAGAGACTTGGACTTCTGGCTGAAAACAGATAAAAACTGCAAACATAACTCTGCTCTGAAACATCTGAAAATTCTGAAAAAAGTAGTTCGAATAGCACTGGCAAACGAATGGTTAAAAAAAGATCCTTTCTATGGAATAAAGTTCAAGCCAGAAGAGGTGAATATCGAATTTCTGTCGAGAGAGGAACTCGACAGATTGATAAACAGAAATTTTTCAGTCAAACGATTAGAGCAGGTGCGGGATATATTTGTTTTTTGCTGTTTTACGGCACTTGCATTTGCGGATGTACATCAACTGACGCAACAGCACCTGATTAAAGATAATAACGGAGCATTATGGATTCGCAAAGCGCGACAGAAAACAAAGCAGATAAGCAATATTCCGCTACTATCGATTCCTCAGTCAATAATCAGAAAATACGAGAATCACCCCGAATGTCTGCATAAAGGAGTACTACTGCCGGTAATGAGCAATCAAAAGATGAATGCGTATTTGAAAGAAATTGCAGACTTGTGCGGAATAAAAAAGCGGTTGACAACACACATAGCACGCCATACGGCAGCGACGGTAGTATTTCTCGCAAATAAAGTGTCGATAGAAAATGTTTCGAAAATCTTAGGGCATTCAAATATCAAAATGACACAACATTATGCTAAAATACTGGATAGTTCCATTATTCGAGATATGGAGAATGTTGAGAAAAATTTCTCTGAATGCCGGGCAGTCTGACAACGAATAAAAGAACGGCAGGTCAATCCTGCCGTTCTTCATAATAGTTATTTTGCAATACCCTATCTATATCACTCTTTCGGTATAAAATCTTTCCTCGGACTTGAATAAAAGGTATCGTTCCCAAGTTTCGCCATTCCTGCAATGTACGTAGGCTAACATTTAGCAATTGAGCCAGTTCCACATTACCTAAGAAACGTTCTTTGTTCCTACCGTTATGATCTATTTGGGCTATTTTATCGATATGATTCGACAAACGATTGAGACACCGATACATATCTTTAATTGTTTCGTTGTCATCATCAAGTAATTCCATATGCTCATTTATTATTGATAAATTCATTTATAAACCGCAACACATCATCATACTTATAATACAACTTATTTCCTATTCGTGAATACCCAAGTTTTCCCGTATCTCGATAATTTTGCAGACTTCTGAGACTTATTCCGAGCAACGTGCAGACATCTCTACTCGACATCCAATTCACGTCTCGGAAATCATCATTGCAAATCTCATCTATCTTATCAGATAAATTGCGAATGCATTCACAAATTTTAACGAATGTACGTTCGTCAATGCAAATCAACTTTACCATAAAACATCGATTATTATCACATAAATACACAATTATAAGCAATTTACATTATTCTCCCATAATACAGATATATTATGTCTCTTTTTGTCATTGCTTTGCATCTATCGATAAAATCTCTTACGCCATTTTCTCTTCCCGTATACGCAGGCAAAGGTACTTCGTGCTTATCGCCGTCGGCAAGGTCTATGTCCTGCGGATTACGGGCAAAATCATCCTCGATGGCAATCTGCGGTATTTTGCCCGTAAACCTTGCCTGCCGGTTCGCACGACCTTTTAAGCCTGCGAATACGGAAAGAGAAGATGGCGATATCGCATATATGCCCTATATCACATATTTCTCCTTTTCATAAATGTAAAAGCAGAAATTTAGAAATATGACGGACATTATCGAACGGATCTGCCTATCGCATAACTGCGATCACCGACAGGCGAACATAATGCTGAATGAAGAAATCGGCAACCTATCGTTATTACATGCATTGAACGTGTTGCAACCCGAACATATCGCATCTGCGTGTACAGACCTTGTTTTGACACTCACTACAAACAGTATTTCATAAACATTTTACCATTCAACCAATAATACTTAATTTATTATGGAAAACTTTCATTTTTATCAAGACAAGAAAGCCAGATGCTGGGTACGAACCCACTTTACCGTCAGGGCTGAAAGCC